>JAFDWM010000078.1 GCA_018268455.1 Actinomycetota bacterium
GACGAGCAGGTGCTCGCCGCGTCCGAGACGGCGGGCATCCCCGTGCTCGCCCTCACGCGCGGTGCATCCTGGGCGCAGCTGGCAGCGATGCTGCGCTCCCTGATCGCGGAGGGCGACGTCGGCGACCAGGGCGCGCAGACGCTCGGCGGAATGCCCTCGGGCGACCTGTTCGCGCTCGCGAACGCGATCGCCACCCTGCTCAACGCGCCGGTCACCATCGAGGACCGCAACTCGCGCGTCGTGGCTTTCTCCGGGCGCCAGAACGAGGCCGATCCGGCCCGCGTGGAGACGGTCCTGGGCCGCCAGGTGCCGGAGCGCTTCACACGCCAGCTCGAGGAGCGCGGCGTCTTCCGCGATCTGTACCGCAGCGAGGATCCGATCGACATCGCTCCGGTCGACGTCGACGGGTCCCCTTCCTTCCCCCGGGTCGCCCTCGCCGTGCGCGCGGGCGACGAGATCCTCGGCTCGATCTGGGCCGCCGTGCACGAGCCGCTCCCTGCCGATCGCGTGCGCGCGCTCAAGGACTCCGCCGGGCTCGTCGCCCTGCACATGCTCCGCCAGCGCGCGGGCGCCGACGTCGAGCGGCGGCTCCGCGCCGACCTGCTCGCCACTGTCTTGGAAGGAGGGGGCGGCGCCGCGGACGCCGCGTCCCGGCTGCGGCTCGACGGGCACCGCTGCGTCGTGCTCGCCCTCGCCGCCGCGGATCGCTCCGGAGACGAGTCCTCGGCGGATGCCAGGGCCATCGCGGAGCGGCAGCACATCGCGGATGCGTTCGCGATGCATCTCGGCGCGGTCTACCTGCGCTCGGCGGTCGCGCCGATCGGCGAGGTCGTCTATGCCGTGGTCGGCATCCGCGCCGACCACGGCGACGCCGACTTCCGGGCGTCGCAGGTCGCGTCGGACTTCCTCGGCCGCCTCGGCAGCACGCGCGAGATCCGTGTCGGGATCGGCACTGTCGCCGAAGACGTGCAGGGCATCCCCACGTCGCGCGTGAACGCGGATCGCACCCTGCGCGTGCTCCAGCACTCCCCGCACCGCCCGTCCGTGGCGCTGTTCACCGCGGTGCAGGTGGACGCCCTGCTCGTCGAGCTCGGCGATCTCGCCCGCGCACGCGGGGATCAGCCCACCGGCCCGGTGCAGCTGCTGATCGAGCACGACCGCGGGAAGGGCACCCAGCTCGTCGAGACGCTGCGGGCATGGTTGGACGCGTTCGGGGATGTCAGCATCGCGGCTGCCCGCATCTACACGCACCCGAACACGTTCCGCTACCGGCTGCGCCGGCTCGCCGAGATCAGCGGGCTGGACCTCGCGGATCCCGAATCGCGGTTCTCCGCGATGATGCAGCTGCGCCTGCTCACCACCGCCGAACGCTGAGGCTCCGCCCGCGCCGGTCGCCGACCGCTCAGTCTGTGCCGGCGACGAGGTGCGCGCCGCGCGCCGGGCCGTGTGCGCGCAGCGCGGTGCGGCCCTGCACCCGCAGGGTGGCGGCGGTGAGGTCGGCGGCCTCGGCACTCTCGCAGAGGAACGCGATCGTCGGCCCCGACCCCGACACGAGTGCCCCGACCACCGATCCGCCCCCGCTGTCGCAGACGCGCTCGATGGTCTCCTCGAGCTGAGGACGCAGCCGGAAGGATCCGGCCTGGAGCTGATTGCGCAGGCTCTGCCCGAGCTCGAACGGATCGCCCGACAGCAGCGACTCGAAGAACGACGACGGCACCTGCACCGGATCCTGCCGACGCCGCGCCTCGGCGTCCGCGGCCCCGAACTCCGCGTCCTCGGCACGCACCATGTCCAGCGCCCGGTACACCGCCGGCGTGGAGAGGCCCTCGTCATCGAGCAGCAGCACCCATTCGTACCGCCCGCGGGACAGTGCGGGGGTGAGCACGTCACCGCGACCGGATCCGACCGCGGTGCCGCCCATGAGCGCGAACGGCACATCGGCGCCGAGCCGCGCCGCCAGCTCGTGCAGGCGGTCGGCCCCCAGCCCCGTGCGCCAGAGTTCGTTGCAGGCGACGAGCGCGGCGGCCGCGTCCGCGGATCCTCCGCCCATGCCGCCGGCGACCGGCACCCGCTTGTGGATCTGCAGATGCACACCGCCGTCGTAGGCGGTCGCCGCCGCCAGCATCTTCGCCGCGCGCAGCGCGAGGTTGCGATCGTCGAGCGGGACGGTCTCCGGATCCTCGACGCCGGACACCCCCACCGAGAACCCGTCGGCGGGCGTCGCGATCACGTCCTCGTAGAGCGACACCGCCTGGAAGACGGTCGACAGCGGGTGGTACCCGTCCTCGTCGAGGTCGCCCACGCCCAGGAACAGGTTGATCTTGCCGGGCGCGCGCACGTGTACGCGCGCGAGCGGACCGGTGTCGTCGCTCGGCCGGGAGTCACGCTCCCACGGGTCCGCGGTGCTCATCGGCTCAGAGATCCGAGGAGATCGACCACAGGTTCACGTCGAGGCCGGCGCCCGCGATCGCGTCGATGCGGGCGAGCTCCTCGTCGGTGAGCACGGGCGCGTCGAGGGCGGCGAGGTTCTCGTCGAGCTGCTCGGGACGGGAGGCTCCGATGAGTGCCGATGCCACGACGCCGTCGCGCAGCACCCACTGCAGCGCGAGCTGGGCGAGGCTCTGTCCGCGCTCGCGGGCGAGGTCGTTCAAGCCGCGCACGATCGCGAGCCCCTCGTCGCTGAGCGGCCGGTCCGGCAGCGAACGGCGCTTCTGCGCCCGCTCGGCCGTACCGTCGCCCAGGTACTTGCCGGTGAGCAGCCCCTGCGCGAGCGGGGTGAACGCGATCGCGCCCATCCCCTCCTCCCGCAGCGTCTCGGTGAGGCCGTCCTCGACCCAGCGATTGAGGATCGAGTACGACGGCTGGTGGATCACGAGCGGCGTGCCGAGTTCGCGCGCGACATCGGCCGCCGCCTCGGTGCGCTCCGCGCTGTAGGAGGAGATCCCCACGTACAGCGCCTTGCCCTGCCGCACCAGCGTGTCGAGCGCCCCGACGGTCTCCTCGATCGGGGTGACCGGATCGACGCGGTGCGAGTAGAAGATGTCGACGTGGTCGAGGCCCATGCGGGTGAGCGACTGCTCTGCGCTCGCGAGGATGTACTTGCGGCTGCCGAGGTCGCCGTACGGACCGGGCCACATGTCGTAGCCGGCCTTGGACGAGATGATCAGCTCATCCCGGTACGGGCGCAGGTCCTCCGCGAAGATCCGACCGAAGTTCTTCTCCGCCGAGCCGTACGGCGGGCCGTAGTTGTTCGCGAGATCGAAATGCGTGATCCCGCGGTCGAAGGCGTGCCGCAGCAGTGCCCGCTGCTGGTCGATCGGGATGTTGTCGCCGAAGTTCCACCACAGCCCGAGCGAGATCGCCGGCAGGTACAGGCCGGAGGATCCGACCTGCCGGAAGTGCGCGCCCTCATACCGGTCGGCCGCCGCCGTGTGCGGACGATGGATGTCGAGGACGTCGGGGCGGAAGCGCGGCTCGGTCACCGTCCCAGGTTAGCCGGGTCGGCCTCGCCCGGAGCGGTCGGCGGCACGATCAGATCGCCGTGCGGCTCGGCGTTGCGTGGGACACGCAGGTCGTGCAGAACGCCCGGATCAGGATACGGGCGCGACCAGGGCGATGCGGTGGTAGTCGTCGACCGTGAGGTCCTCGCCGCGCGCGGTGGGGGCGACACCCGCCGACTCGAGCACCGTCGAGGCCTGAGCGGAGCTGCCGAAGACACCCGAGAGCGCCTGGCGCAGCATCTTGCGACGCTGGTTGAAGGCGGCGTCGACGATCTCGAAGGTGCGCCGGCGCTCCTGCTCGGATCCGCGCGGCTCGGGATCGCGGTGGAACCCGACCAGCAGGCTGTCGACGTTCGGCACCGGCCAGAACACCTGACGCGACACGGTGCCGCTGAGCTTCCACGGCCCGTACCAGGCGGCCTTCACGCTCGGCGCGCCGTAGATCTTCGAGCCGGGCTGCGCGGCCAGGCGCTCGGCGACCTCGGCCTGCACCATCACCACGCCGCGCTGCAGGTACGGGAACGTCTCCAGGAAGTGCAGCAGCACCGGCACCGACACGTTGTACGGCAGGTTCGCGACGAGCACGGTCGGCTCCCCCGGCAGGCTCGTCACGCGCAGGGCATCGGCGTCGACCACGGTGAGCGCGCCCTCGGGAACACCGCGCTCGAGCGCGGTCTGCGGGA
Organism: Actinomycetota bacterium; assembly: GCA_018268455.1. Classification (GTDB taxonomy): domain Bacteria; phylum Actinomycetota; class Actinomycetes; order Actinomycetales; family Microbacteriaceae; genus Microbacterium. The sequence continues at coordinate 4,184 of JAFDWM010000078.1, forward strand.
GACGCGCGGCGAGCCGGTGGTCGATCTCGACGGCGGTCACACTTGCGCCGGTCTCCAGGATCGCCAGGGTGAGGGATCCGAGGCCCGGTCCGATCTCGACGACCCGCTCTGAGGGCTGCACCCGAGCGGCCTGCACGATCTTGCGCACCGTGTTCGCGTCGACCACGAAGTTCTGGCCGAGCTTCTTCGTGGGTGTCACGTCGAGGTCGGCGGCGAGCCGGCGGATGTCGGCGGCGCCGAGCAGGGAGACGGTCATCTGACCATTGTCGCGGATCGCCGTGCCGGACGTCGTCGGCCGCCCCTAGGATCGGTCAGGTGTCCAGACTCGGCGACCTGATCGCTCCCCGGCGTCTCGGGCGCGACTTCCGCTGGCTGCTCGCATCGAGCTGGACGAGCAATGTCGGCGACGGCATCGCCCTGGCCGCCGCTCCCCTGCTGATCGCGTCGATGACGAGCTCGCCGATCCTGGTCGCGTCCGGGGCGATCATGCAGTTCCTGCCGTGGCTGCTGTTCGGCCTGCATGCGGGCGCCATCGCCGATCGGGTCGACCGGCGCCGCCTGGTCATGATCGCGAACGCGTCGCGCGCGGTGGTGATCCTCGCCCTGTGCGCCTTCCTGCTCACCGGCACCGCCAACATCGCGATCGTGCTCGGTGCGGCGTTCCTCTACGGCGTGGCCGAGGTGTTCGCCGACTCGACCAGCGGCACCCTGCTGCCGATGTTCGTGCGCCCCGAGGATCTCGGGATCGGCAATGCGCGGATGCAGGCCGGTTTCCTCGTCGCCAACCAGATGATCGGGCCGCCCCTGGGCGCCTTCCTGTTCGCGATCGGATCCTTCTGGCCGTTCCTGCTGCAGGTGCTGTGCGTGAGCCTCGCGGTCGTGCTGGTCGCCCGCATCGCCCGTACGCCGGTGCCGACGCGGGCGGCGGGCGTGGATCACACCGGCCGCCTCGGCACCCATGTGCACACGGACATCGCGGAGGGCATGCGCTGGCTGTGGCGCAATCCGCCGGTGCGCACCCTGGTGCTGATCATCCTGGTCTTCAACGTGACCTGGGCGGCGCCGTGGAGCGTGCTGGTGCTCTACGCGACCGAGCATCTGCACATGGGCCCGGTGGGCTACGGCGCGCTCACGACCGCGCAGGCGATCGGCGGGCTCGTCTCGACCGTGGCGTTCGGCTGGCTGGAGCGGCGGATCTCGTTCGCCACGCTCATGCGGATCTGCCTCGCGCTCGAGGTGGCCATGCATCTCACCCTGGCCCTGACGTCGGCCCCGATCCTTGCCTTCGTGGTGATGGTCGTCTTCGGCGCATACGCCTTCGTCTGGGGCGCGATCTCGACCACGGTGCGGCAGCGGCTCGTGCCTCTGGAGCTGCAGGGGCGCATCGGCGCAGTGAACGCCGTCGGCGTGTTCGGCGGGATGGTGATCGGACAGGCGCTCGGCGGCGTGATCGCGCAGACCTGGGGTCTGACGGCGCCCTGGTGGTTCGCATTCGTCGGCGCAGGCATCACGCTCGCGCTGGTGTGGCGGTCGATCTCGCACATCACCGCGGCGCCGCCGGTGCTCGACGACGCGTCCGGGATTCAGACGAAGGAGCCGTAGACCTCGAGCGTGTTCGCGGCGATCTGCGCGCCCAGCTCGTCGGCGGTCATCCCGAGCTCGTCGGCCATGAACCGCAGCGTGATCGGGATCAGGTAGGGCGCGTTCGGCCGCCCGCGCAACGGCACCGGCGTGAGGAACGGCGCGTCCGTCTCGATGAGGATCCGATCCCGCGGGGTCACGGCGAGAGCGTCGCGCAGGTTCTGCGCGTTCTTGAACGTGACGTTGCCGGCGAACGACAGGTAGTAGCCGGCGTCGGCGCAGGTGCGCGCCATGGCCTCGTCGCCGGAGAAGCAGTGGAACACGGTGTGCTCGGGGGCGCCCACTCGGGCGAGCGTTGCCAGCACGTCGTCGTGCGCGTCGCGGTCGTGGATCTGCATGGCGATGCCGTGCTGCTTCGCGAGGGCGATGTGCGCCTCGAACGACGCGTGCTGGGCGGCGCGTCCCAGCGAGCCCGTCTCGGCGGCATCGGGCGTGCGGAAGTAGTCGAGCCCGGTCTCGCCGATCGCGCGGGTGCGCGGGTGCGCGGCCAGCTCATCGATCACGGCGATCGCCTCGTCGAGCCGCCCCGCGGCCGCGTAGGTCGGCGCGTCGTTCGGATGGATCGCGACGGCGGCGAGCACGCGCGGATCCGACTCCGCCGCCGCGACCGCCCAGCGCGACGACTCGATGTCTCCCGAGGCCTGCACCACGCCGAGGATCCCTGCCGCAGACGCGCGGTCGAGCTGCTCTGCCAGGGGCAGCCCCTCCTCGCCGTCGGCGATCTCGAGGTGGCAGTGATTGTCGTACACGCCCACCGTGAGCGGCTCCGGCAGGGGCGGGTAGCGGAGGTCCTTGCGTCCCTCGGTCGACCGCTCCCGCACGTAGGTCTCGGGCGCGCCGCCGTCGCTCATGCGGAGCTCAGACCGTCGCCTCGATGCGCGGGAACAGCGGTGCGAGGGTCTGCACGGTCGTGCCCGCGGGCAGCTGCCCCCAGCGGCCGGCCTCGCGCAGCGGCTGCGCCACGAGGGCGCCGAGACCGGGCTCCGCACCGAGGGCATCCCAGAGCTTCGCGGTCGAGAGCGGCATCACCGGCGAGAGCAGGACGGCGAGTGCCCGCAGACCCTCGGCACAGGTGTACAGCACGGTGCCGAGGCGGTCGCGCTGCTCCTCGTCCTTGGCGAGTGCCCACGGCTCGTTCTCGGTGATGTAGCCGTTGAGCGCATCGACGATCGTCCACACGTCGGCGATGGCCTCATCGATGCGGAACCGCTCGATGGCGGCGTCCGCGTCGGCGGCGGCCTTCGCCACGAGCTGCTGCACCGCGAGATCCTGCGCGGTGTACGCCGCCGCCGACGGCACGACGCCGTCGAAGTAGCGCTCGATCATCGCGATCGTGCGCGAGGCGAGGTTGCCGAAGCCGTTCGCGAGCTCGGCCTGGTAACGCGCCGACAGATCCTCCCAGGAGAAGGATCCGTCCTGCCCGAACGCGATCGCGGAGAGGAAGTAGAACCGGTACGCGTCGGATCCGAACACGTCGGTGATCTCGGTCGGTGCGATGCCGGTGAGCTTGGACTTCGACATCTTCTCGCCGCCGACGAGCAGCCAGCCGTGCGCGAACACGCCCTTGGGAACGTCGATCCCGGCGGCCATGAGCATGGCCGGCCAGATCACCGCGTGGAAGCGCAGGATGTCCTTGCCGACCACGTGGTAGGCCGGCCAGCGGCGCTCGAACGTCGCCTCGTCGGCGCCGTATCCGACGGCGGTGACGTAGTTCAGCAGCGCGTCGACCCA
>JAFDWM010000079.1 GCA_018268455.1 Actinomycetota bacterium
AGCATCAGGGCTGAGTTCACTCGCAGATTCCGGCGTATGACTGCGTGAAAGTGGCCGTGGTTCAGAGGAAGGAACAGCGATCGTGTACTCGGAGGTCGACCGGGAGCCAATGCGGCCTGGTGATGTGGCAGCGCTGCTCCGAACACGCTTTGCAGGTCGGAGCACCGGCATCAGGATGACGACGGGTGCGGGGCGCCCCCACCGGCCGACGATCCACAGCGTGGGCGGTGCTAACGGGCGCTGACGGCATGCCCCGCCGTCGCTCACGGCGTCGGCTCAGGTCCGGTGTCCAGTGATGGTGCTGAGGCTTCAGTGGGTGTGGTGCTTGGCCGGCGGGTTTCTCGGTGACGCCAGTTCGCTGGGATGGCGGCTTCGAGGACATCGTCGATGGTGATGACGCCAAGGATGTGATCGCGGTCGTCGACGACGGGCATGGTGAGGAGGTTGAAGTCGGCCATGCGTCGGGTGATGTCGATGAGGTCCTCGTCGGGTCGGGCGCGGACGGGATCCGGTTCGGCCACCTCAGAGAGAGCGAGCGCAGGGTCAGCCTGGAGGGCTCGGACCAGGCTGAGGGCGCCAACGAGCTGGCCGTCCTGATTAGTGCTGTAGAGGGTGGTGAGCGCCTCAGGGTGCTGGGTGGAGAGGGCGCGGAGCCGCTCGAGGGTGTGGGTGATGGTGTCGTGTTCGTCGGCGGCGAGGTACTCGACGCCCATGAGGCCGCCTGCGGTGAGGCTGTTGTAGCCGAGCAGCGTGGTAACCTTGGTCCGCTGCGGGTCGGGCAGGAGGTCCAGGATCAGCTGGCGTTTGTGCTGAGGGAGGACCATGAGCGCGTCGGCTGCGTCGTCGGCTCGCATTCGGGCCAAGAGCTTGGCGACCTGCTCATCAGGCCGCGTCCGCAGTAGCGCCACTTGCTGGTCGTCGTCGAGTTCGCCGAAGACGTCTGCTTCGAGTTCCGGATCGGTGTGGACGTGGGCGAGCAGTACGTCTTGTTCGTCTCCGGAGGCGTCCTCGATGAGGTCGGCGATCTGGGCTGGCCTGAGACGGTGGAGCCGGCCGAACGGTGAGCGGACGAAGACCGGGTCCTGCCCGGTGATGAGGGTTTCGAAGGAGCGCCAGTCGCGGATGGGGTGATGCTCTGGGTTGCCGCCGAGGTGAATCAGGCGACGCTTGTGCACGTCCAAGCCCCGGACGATCCAGCTACCGTCGGCGGTGTGTGCCAGCTGTGCGTCGTAGGCGCGGACCAGGGCTGCACGGTCGATGTCGATGAGTCGATGCCCGAGGATGTCGGCGAGGAGCAACACTTCCCCATGGCGTCGTTCAAAGGGACGCAGATCCAGCTCGGCGCTGCGCAGCTCGACGCGGTGTGCGTCGATGTCGGCAATGCGGGCGAGGGGGACAAAGACGGTAGTCGACCCGATCCTGGCGGCGAAGCCGACCAGGATGGGGTAATCGTCACCACGCAGTGTGACGATGGCGTCGGCGATCCGGCCGACGCTCTGTCCCTTTGCGTCGAGAACGGCGTGCTTGAGCAGATGGGACAGTAGGACGGTTGAACCGCCCCCGGGGTTGATCGTGGTGGTCATGGTCGGCTCCTTACTGGGTCTGGCGTGAATTGAGAGAGGAACGATCTAGGGCAGCGGGTGGTCGGGTCGAGAGGCTCATCCACCGAGGGCGATCTGGACGACGCGCACGATGACCAGAGCCATCGCGATCAGCAAGTAGCCGCGAAGCACGCTGAGCCCAACCCGGCGTGTCAGGGACAGCTCCGGACGGCGCAGCAACGCAAGCGGGGGCATCCGCCAACTCGATCGCTGGGAGCGATCGATGATGGGTTGCGGCGAGGGGTGGGCTCGGCGGTAGGCGAACATGATCACCTCGGCGACGATGAAAAGGGCGCTGCCCCCGCCGAGAATCATCAGGATCGTGGTCGAGTCGATCGAGGGGAACAGCACGGAGGCGGTCAGCACGATCGAGAGCATCACGAGAACGGCGATGACGACCGAGGTGAACAGGTTGACCCAGCGTCCATTGACCCAGGGGCCGAGGACTTCACGATCGTTGCAGAGCAGGAGCAGGAAGACGGTCGCCGAGGGCAGCAGAACCCCCGCCAGCGTCTGCACCCCCTCGGTGAGCAGGCCCAGCGGAGTTCCCGGGATGAGCACGAGTGCGGCCGAGCCGACCAGCAGTGCGATGAACACCGCGTAGAAGCCCTTGGCCTCCCAGGGCTTGCGGTGCAGGGAGTGCTTCATGCCGAGCACGTCCCCGACCGCGTACGAGGTCGACAGGCCCACCGCGGCCGCACCGATGGTCGAGGCGTCGATCAACGCGATGGCGAACAGAACCCCCGCAACCTTGCCGATGTAGGTCTCCAGACCGGTGGCGACGCCAGCTGCGTCGGTGAAATTGCCTGCCTCGGGGCTTCCGGCAAATGCGGCAGCGGTGAAGGCCATCATCGCGGACGCGCCGATGATGACGATCGCGATACCGATCCACAGATCGACCTTCTCGTACTTCATGAAGCGTGGCGTGATGCGCTTGTCGATCACATACGACTGCTGGAAGAACAGTTGCCACGGCGCGACTGTGGTACCCACGATGGCGATGATCAGCAGCATGACCGTCGATAGCTCCGCGCCCGGCGGCATTCCCGGTACGACGAAGTTGGTTCCGATGCTCGCCCAGTCCGGGTGCGACATGAAGAAGATCGGGACCAGCAGCAGTGAGCCGAAGACCAGGACCATGCAGAATCGCTCGAAGCGCCGCAGTGACCCGGTGCTGGCCGCGGCGATCACGACCACTGCCGCGACGATCACGCCGGGCACCTTCGGGATCCCCAGATAGGCCAGCCCCAGGCTGATACCGATGAACTCGGTGACGATGGTCAGAGCGTTCAGCAAGAACAGGTCGATGACGCTGAACGCGCCCCAGAACTTTCCGAACCGCTCCAGGATGAGCCGCGCGTGCCCGACTCCGGTGACCGCGCCCAGGCGCAGCACCATCTCCTGGTTGACGTAGAGCACCGGGATCAGCAGCAGCAACGTCCACAGCAGGCTCGTCCCGTAGTTCTGACCGGCCTGGGTGTAGGTGCCGAACGCGCCCGCATCGTTGTCACCAACCATCACGATCAGACCTGGCCCGACGATTGCCAGCAGCGTGCGCAGCTTCCGGGAGAACCGCGTGCGGGGAGCGTCGTCTCCGACCGCGATGGTGCCGAATGCGCCTTGGATGTCTCCGACGTGCGCGGAATCGAGAACCGCAAGCTGCGTGGGCGCGGCGCCCTCACTGGGCGTGGTGTTGTTGGTCATGGCTAACCACCTCCTCCGAAGAAGACTTCGGGGTAAAGAGAGACAGAAACAGGTCCGCGCGCTCCGCGCAGACATGACAAAGAGAAGGGGCGGGCAAGACGGCACCGCGGCACCGCCTGGGCTCGCTAAAAGGGGCTCTCGGACCACGATGACGCGTACGTCGACCAATGACCCGGATCGGAGGGCAGTCACGCCCCGAGGGTTCCGGCACTGCCTCAGACGACAGTGCGTCGGAGGGTGAACCGGCTGGGACTATGAGCGTCCGAACTCATCGCCAGTCACCTCCTCTCGACCGCGGGCAACCCCGCACAGCTGCTCACTCTAGAGCCATTCAACGACTTGCGCAAGTGGGCTAGCAAGAAACCCGGCGCTCTGACGACGCAGGTCGCGAGTTCGGCGCGACGGCTCGACGCGCCCGCGGGCGAAGCAGACTCTGTAGACCGGGCCGAGACGCGGTTGAATGGTGAGGGAACGACGCGAATGAGTGGAAGTGGGCACGCACGATGACCAAGGCAACCTCCCGTACGCCCGGACCGTCGAGACAGGCGAAGGCTCCACCGGCTGAACAGGGTGAGCAGATCACCCTCGCGCAGCTGGACGCCGCGGCCGCGACCTTCGACATGCTCTCGGTTCCCGGACGGCTGCATCTGGTCTGGCTGCTGTCCAGCGGCGAGTACGACGTCACCACTCTCGCCGAACTGACCAACGCCAATGTGCCGGCCGCCAGCCAACAGCTGGCCAAACTGCGCGCCGCCGGTCTCGTGAGCGCTGTCCGCGACGGACGGCGGCAGCTTTATCGCGTCGATGACCCGCACATCATCGCCGTGATCAGACAGATGTTCAGCCACATCGCCCCCGATGGAACGCTCACCCCGACGGCTCACCCGACGAACAGCACTCCGCTCGCCGGCCTCGCTTCGGGAAGGCATCATCCTGAGCGGGTATGAGCCGCTTGGGTCGTACGTGAAATCCGTGACCTCTCACGGTGCGCTTCACCGGTCGCCGCTGCGCTGGCCCATGACACGTCGGGCCAGAGCGACGACAGCCAGCAACAACGCCACAGAGACCCCGGTACTCACCAGGCCGATGGCAGCGTTGTGTTGGAGAAGGCTCGCCACACCGGCCGCGAGATTGACCCCGACCGCGACCTCAATGCGCACGACCCACGTGAACAGTCGCCGCCTGCGCCGCATCTTCTCGCGATGCACCTGGACCGCGCTGACGACACTCAATAGCTCCTCGAGCTCGCGCTCACTCCGCGGGCCCGTTTCGTTGAGACGCAGTTCCCGTCCGTAACGAGTCGCCAGCTCCCCCTGGATAAGAGCCACGACAGACTGCGGGATCCCGGTGACAGCGGCGACCATCCTCGGATCCTCCCCTCGCAGCAGCATCGATGCCGCGACCAAGAGAAGGGGGCGCTCCTCCCAGTCACTACCGCCCGCCTGAGAGAATGCCGCAGATCCGGCAGCAGACCGTTCGAGGTCGGCCGATGCATGTGAGGCAGGCTGACCGGACTTGGGCTTCGGAGGGGACGAAGGGCGAGGATGACCCGTCTCGTGTGGACGCGACCACCACATCGTGGCTCCCTTCTGGTTCGAGACACCAACCGTGCCCCACCGCACTGCAATGCAGTGCGACAACGACATCGGCCACACTGCGACCCTAAGCATTAATCAATCACTTGCGCAAGTGTCTGAGTATCTGCCGGCGGGTGTCCCCCTGAAGCCGTCGAAGTACGACTGCTCGCTTCCCCCGTCGCCGGTGCCTGGCAAATGGATCCGCGACGTGCCAGGCGCGACGAGCAGCGATCAACTGATCACCGCTTTTCTGGCATCTCTCCTGCTGAACGGAGCGACATCCCCCACACGGCACCATTGTCTGCCCATCATCCTGGCCGCGCTGCCACATCCCCGCCGAAGCGGGAAGGCGCCTGGTTTCCCGTCCCCGTGAGAAGGCTGTTGCCCGCGCGTTGGACCAGGTGCGGTGCCTTGTACCAGCATCGACCCGCTCGAGATTGTTTGACGACTCTAACTCTGAGGTGTCCGTAGACACATCCGGCGTCTCGCCGTCAGGCTTGTCTCTTGAAGGGGAGTAGCTCCGCCTGGCCTTCTGGTCTCGGCGCGTTGCGTCGACATGCTGGCTGTCATCGGAGGCGGCCCGGCGTAACACCACACATCGTGTGCGGCGAGCGAGACCTTCGGCCGTTTGTGGTGGCCGGAGATCTTGTTCTGCGGTCACGCGTGTGTTGGAGGAACCGATCTGATGCCTGCTGCTCTTGTCCGACGAATCCTGCTGTGTGCAGTGATCGCCGCTCCGGCGGTGGTGCTGCGAGTCACCGGGATACATGTTCCCCCGGTTGCGGGCCTGCTGATCTTTGGTGCCTCGGTGGTCGCCGCGGCGTTTCTGCTTGCCTGGGCCGCGGAGGCCGCCCAGAAGGATATCTCCGGTGCATTGGCGATCGCCCTGTTGGCGCTGATCGCGGTCCTGCCGGAGTACGCGGTTGATCTGTATTACGCGTTCAAGTCAGGTTCTGACCCCGCCTATACCCACTTCGCCGCAGCGAACATGACCGGCTCGAACCGCCTGCTGCTGGGCTTCGGGTGGCCGCTGGTGGTAATTGTGGCCTACCTCGTCGCCCGGAAGCGCCGGACCGGCGGCAAGCACCCGCAGTTCCTGCAGCTCCCCGGGAAGAGCCGACTGGACATCGGCTTCTTGGCGGTTCTTGCTGTGGCTGCTTTCGCGATCCCCCTGTTCGGCAGCATCCCGGTGTGGTTCGGCGTCGCACTGATCGCGGTATTCGGGTTCTACCTGTGGCGTACCAGCCAGGTCCACGATGACGGTGAGGAGGAGTTCGTCGGCGCCGCGGCCATGATCGCGGACATGCCCACCGGTCCACGACGCGCGACCGTGATCTCCCTGTTCGTGGTGTCCGCGGCCATCATCTTGACCTCGGCTGAGCCGTTCGCTGAGGCCCTGGTGGCGTCCGGTACCTCGCTGGGCATCGACAGCTACTTCCTGGTGCAGTGGCTCGCCCCACTCGCCTCCGAGGCACCGGAGTTCATCATTGCGGTGATGTTCGCACTGCGCGGTATGGGCGCTGCCGCGATCGGCACGTTGATCGCTTCCAAGGTCAACCAGTGGAGCCTGCTGGTGGGTTCGCTGCCAGTGGCGCACTGGTTCGGGGGCGGAACGACCACACTTCCACTGGATGGACGTCAGGTCGAGGAATTCGTACTGACAGCCACCCAGACGCTGCTCGGCGTCGCGATCATCATTGCGCTGCGTTTCCACTGGTGGTCGGCCCTCGGGCTGGCCGCACTGTTCGCCGTGCAGTTCTTCGTCACCGACACGACCGGCCGCTACGTCCTCAGCATCATCCAGACCATCCTTGCCGTCGGATTCCTCATCGCCCACCGCCGTGACATCCTGCCGACGCTGGCGGCACCATTCCGCCGTAGTCGCCCGGGGCCCGGTCGGCCGGTCGAGGCCGGCGCGGGAGGCACGTCATAAAATGGACGCGATGCCGAGCCCTACAGTCACCCGAGTGGTCGAGGACTACGTCACCCTGGTCTGGAAGGCAGTCGAGTGGCCGGGTGGGACACCGACCACCACCGACCTCGCCGAGCAGCTCCGGGTGACCCCCTCGACAGTTTCGGCGAACCTGAAAAAGCTCGCCCGGGATGGGTTCCTGAAGTACGAACCGTACGGGTCCATCGCGCTGACCGAGGCGGGCCGTCAGGTCGCCGTGAGGATGGTCCGGCGGCACCGGATCGTGGAGACCTACCTAGTCGAGAGGCTCGGTGTTCCGTGGGACCAGGTGCACGACGAGGCTGACCAGCTTGAACACGTCATCTCCGACGCTCTCCTCGATCGTATGGACGCCGCTCTCGGACACCCCGGGGTGGACCCGCATGGGGACCCGATACCGGATGTGGACGGCAACACGGTGGCACCCGACAGTGAGACCCTGGCCGAGACTCCCCCGGGCGCAGTCGTCCGAGTGG
>JAFDWM010000007.1 GCA_018268455.1 Actinomycetota bacterium
AGAGGGGCGCGCCCCTCTGCGATCATGGCGGCGCCGTCCAGCGCATCGCCGAGGGAGGTGATCGCCCGCAGCCGCCGTGCGGCGAGGGCGGCGGTCATGGCTGCGCGGAATCCGGCGTGCTCGGTCAGCCCGCCGTGCAGCGCGACGACGGTCTCTGCCGCATCGGCGCCTCCGGCGGCCGCGCGGGCGGTGTCGGCGAGCAGGCCTGCGGCTTCGTCGCGGATGGCGACGGCGGCGGGATCGCCCTCGTCGGCCGCGTCGAGCACGGCCGGAGCGAAGGTGCCCATCAGCCGGGCCGGGGCCGCGGACGCGCCGACCCAGGCGATCGGCGAGTCGGCGTTGGCCGTCAGCGGGGCCAGCGCCGCGGTGAGCGCGGTCGCCGGCGCGAGCCCGTCGCGGGCGCGCAGCACGGCGCGCACCCCCTCGCGGCCGATCCAGGATCCGCTGCCGAAGTCGCCGAGCTCGGGACCCCAGCCGTCCACGCTGCGGTATCCGTCGGCGGTGACGCCGAGCGCGACCGCGCCGGTGCCGGCGATGAGCAGCACTCCCGCCGCGCCGCCGAGCGCCCCGACGTGCGCGGTCACGACGTCGGAGGCCACCGCCGCGGGTGCACCCACGGCATCGGAGAGGGCCCGGGCGAGAGCGGCAGCCTCGGCCGGGGCGTAGAGGGCACCGGCCGCGCCTGCGCCGACGCGGGAGGGACGGATCCCGTCCGCCGGCAGTGCCAGCAGCGGCCGGATCGACGCGAGCGCCAGCGCAACGCCGTCGCGGGCGGCGAGCCCGGGAGCACCGACACCGGAGCGACGCTCGGCGGATCCGTTCGACGCGCCCGGCGACGCGAACCGCACCCGGCAGGTGGACTTGCCGAGGTCGATCGCCAGGGTCCGATCGTGCAGGTCGGTCCCGAAGCTGGTCATGCCAGAAATCTACCGTGAGACTCCATCTGCGTATCGAGACCGCGCATCCTGACCGCTGTCTCGAGGCGCAGATGAAGTCTCGCGGTCAGGATCCGGCGGTCAGGATCCGGCGGTCAGGATCCGGCGGGGTCCGCCTTGGCGAAGAAGCCGCCGGATCCGGCGAGCGCGTCTGCGGCGGCGATGATCGTGTCGCGCAGGGCGGCGGCGGCCCGGGTCGGCGCCATGTCGGCGCGGTGGGTCAGGCTCACCGTGCGGGTGAGGTGAGGCGAGGTCAGCGGCACGGCCCGCAGGCCGGGGCGGCTCAGCGACGCCATCGCGGGCACCACCGCCACGCCGACCCCGCGCTCGACGAACCGCAGCACGGTGTCCATCTCCGGGCCCTCCACGATCACCTCGGGGGTGAGCCCCGCCGCCGCGAATGCCGCGTCGGTCGCGATGCGCAGCTCGTAGCTGCGCGGGAACGCGATGAGCGGAAGGTCTGCCACCGCGGCGAGCGCGATCTCGCGTCCGTGGCTGATCGGCGGCTTCGCCTCGGAGGAGATCACGACGAGGTCCTCGACCAGCAGCGGCGTGCGCTCAAGGCTCACCGGCGATGCCGCGGCGGCATCCGAGAAGGCGATCAGTGCAAGATCCAGCACACCCTCGGCGAGCGCGGCGACGAGCCCGCGGGATCCGCGCTCGACGATCTCCAGCTCGATGCCGGGGTGCGCGGCACGGAAGGCCCCCACCGCCTCCGGGACGAGGCTCGCGCACAGCGACGGCGGAGCACCGAGCCGCACCCGCCCGCGGCGGAGACCGGCGATCTCGGCCATCTCGCGGCGCACCGAGGCGGCGTCGGCGAGCATCCGCCGCGCGTACGGCAGCAGCACCTCGCCCGCGGCCGTGAGCGAGATGTGGCCACGGGCACGGTGGAAAAGATCGGAGCCGAGCTCGCGCTCGAGCGTCGAGACCTGCCGACTCAGCGACGGCTGCGCCAGGTGCAGCTCCTCGGCGGCGCGCGTGAAGTTGCCCAGGCGCGCGATCTCGACGAATCCGCGCAGCTGCTCGAGATTCATGGACCATAGCGTACGCACATCCCCGCCGGCGAAGCCATGCATCCCAGGAATCGCCAGCCCGGCGCCCGTCGGGACGAACGGCCGCCGTCGCGCGGGGCGGACCGTCCCACCAGGGCGGACGGATGCACCCGGTGGTAGGGTGTCCGAAAGGATCGTATACGACGCCGTCGATCCGTGACCTTCCCGAGGTGATCCGCCGTGGCAGCATTTCCCGTCGCTCCCGCCGACTCCGTCGCGACGCTCGTCGCGCGCAACGTCGACGAGTTCCGCTCGGCAGTGTCCGACTCGTTCGTGCCCCTGCAGGTGAGCGACACGGGATCGGATCCGTTCCGCGGCATGATCCGCGGCGCCGCCGTCGACGAAGTGCACGTCACCGACCTGCGCGCGACCCGGCATGTGGTCGAGCGCACGCCGGAGCTCATCGCGCGCGGCGACCGCTCGTACTTCAAGGTCAGCCTGATGCTCGCCGGCACCGGCCTGCTCGTGCAGGACGACCGGGAGGCCGTGCTCACGCCGGGCGATCTCGCCGTGTACGACACCAGCCGGCCGTACTCGCTCGTGTTCGACGACGACTTCCGCAGCATGATCGTGATGTTCCCGAAGCACCTGCTGAGCCTGCCGCCAGACATGGTCGGCCAGCTCACCGCCGTGCGGATCTCGGGCCAGGAAGGCCTCGGCGGCATGGTGGTGCCGTATCTGCGTCAGCTCGCGGCGAATCTCGACCAGCTCGCCGGGGTCACCGGCGCGCGGCTCGCGCACAGCGCCCTCGACCTGGTCTCGACCGTGTTCACCCGCGAGCTCGGACTCGATGAGACCGCGGCGGATCCGCACCGCGCACTGATGCAGCGGATCCGCGGACACATCGACCGCAATCTCGCCTCGACCGACCTCGGCCCCACCTCGATCGCCGCGGCGCACTTCATCTCCACGCGGCACCTGCACGGGCTGTTCCAGGAACAGGGCACGACCGTGTCGACGTGGATCCGCACACGCCGGCTCGAGCAGTGCCGTCGCGACCTGCTGGATCCGGTGCTCTCCGACCGCGCAGTGGCGGCGATCGCCGCACGCTGGGGCTTCGTCGACGCGGCCCACTTCAGCCGCGCGTTCAAGACCGCCTACGGCGTCTCCCCCAGCGAGTACCGCTCCTCGCGCTGAGCACGAGGCACCCGCGATCAACGCGACGAACCCCACCAATCGAAATCAATCCCGCCGCGTCCGCGACGCCACCGCCGCCCGGGAGTCCGCGCCGGCCGCCTGAGCCGCCGACTCCGCCGACCAGGGCGAGGCCGGGCCGCTGCAGGCCCGGCCTTGCCCCTGGGGGCACGCCGGTTGTCTCCCGGTGCGCGATCACCCTCGGATCGTTGAGGGGGCTGAGACGCGGGCACAGCATGGACTCATACCCCCGGAGAACCGATCCGGGGACCGGGTCGAAGGAGTCCCCCGCGTGTCCGTAGACGAGACCATTTCCGATCCCGCGCTCGACGAATGGCGCACCTATGACGAGTTCGCCGCGGGGATCGACACCTACCGCCTGCCGAACGTCGATCTCGCCGGCACCGCGCTGACGCTCGCGCTGGAGGACGGCCAGACCCTGGCGCTGGACTTCGGCGCCGACGCGGTGACCTGGTCGGGTCTTGGCGCCTCCGGCGCGGATCCGTACGACGCCGTCGCGGTGCGCGAGGACGTCGTGTTCGTGAACCTGCCGCTGGAGTCCCGCGAGCGCGAGGCGCTCACCGTGGTGTACTCCACCACCACGCACCGGGCGACCGTGGTGCGCTCGCGCATCGCCGCCGAAGCGGTCGAGGGCACCCCGCAGGTCGGCCAGGAGTTCTGGGCCGCGACGACCGACGGCGGCACGCCGACCGGCGAGGTCCCCGGCCCGAGCCGCGACCTGATCGGCAAGCGCAACGTCTACCGGTACAGCCCGCACCACCTGTACGAGCACGTGTATGTGTCCAGCCAGCGCTACGCCTGGCAGTGCCTCGAGGGCGTGCAGCGCGGGCACGGCGACATGGACCTGTCGACGGTCTGGAAGTTCGCCGACGGCCTCTACCTGTTCTGCTTCCGCGAGTTCCGCATCGCCGTCGCGAGCGTGTGGCTCCACGACCTCGGCTACCAGCTGATGACGACCGGGATCTTCCTCGGCCTCAACGGCGACGGCGCGTCGGAGCACTCCCGCGGCGGCGGCCACATCTACCCGCTCGGGGCTGTGGCCTACCCCGACGCCCAGCCCGTCTGACCCGCACCCGCGCACCGCGACACCGGATCCGTCCGCTGCTCGCGCGGCGCGGCGACCCTGAACCACCGAGGAGCACCCGCATGACCAACGCCGACATCATCCGCACCCACTACGCCGCGAGCGACCGAGGGGACCTGCCCGGCATGCTCGCACCGCTCTCCGCCGGCGTGCGCTGGACCGAGGCCGCGGGCTTCCCGTACGCCGGCACCTACGTGGGTCCGGACGCCGTGGCCGAGAACGTCTTCGCCCGCATCACCGAGGACTGGGACGGCTACAACCTGGCCGTGGACGAGGTCGTCGACGGCGGCGACGTCGTCATCGGCATCGGCACGTACTCCGGCACCTACAAGCGCACCGGACGGTTCTTCGCCGCCCGCGTCGCGCACGTGTGGCGGCTCGAAGACGGCGAGGTCGTCGCGTTCGAGCAGTTCACCGACACCGAGCTGGTCAACCGCGCGCTGCGCGACTGACGCACGCCCGACCCACCGCACCCGCACCGCACCGACCTGCACCACACCGCGGCTTCCCCGCACCCGAGAGACAGGAATCTCATGAACAAGCGCATCACCGCTGCAGCAGCGCTGCTGACGGCCGGCATGCTGGCCCTGGCCGGCTGTTCCGGCGACGGAGGATCCGGATCCGCATCCGGCGACCCGATCGTCGTCGGATCCGTCAACACCATCAGCGGCCCGGCCACCTTCCCGGAGGCATCCCAGGCCGCGAAGGCCGTGTTCGACCAGTTCAACGCCGACGGGGGCCTCAACGGCCGCAAGATCGAGTACAAGGCGCTGGACGACAAGGGCGACCCGGCCACCGCGACCGCGAACGCCCGCGAGATCGTCGGATCCGACAACGCGGTCGCCATGATCGGCTCCGCCAGCCTCATCGAGTGCGACCTGAACAAGAAGTACTACGAGCAGGAGGGCATCCTCTCGATCCCCGGCATCGGCGTCGACTCGGGCTGCTTCGACAGCAAGAACATCTCGCCGGCCAACGTCGGCCCGTACAACGACATGACGCTGACGCTGATGTACGGCTCGGAGCAGCTCAAGCTCGACAGCATCTGCGTGCTGCTCGAGATCGCCGGATCCACCCGTCCGACCTACCAGGCCGCGATCGACAAGTGGACCGAGATCACCGGCAAGAAGCCGCTGTACGTCGATGACACCGTGCCGTACGGTGCGAGCGACTACACGCCGTACATCGTGAAGGCCAAGCAGGCCGGCTGCAAGGCCCTCGCGATCAACCCGGTCGAGCCGGACGCGATCGGCCAGGTCAAGGCCGCCAACGCCCAGGGCTGGAACGACGTCACCTGGCTGTACCTGACCAGCGTCTACAGCGAGAACTTCGCGAAGGCGATCGACAACGCCGGCGCCGGCATCTACGTCCCGGCCGAGTTCTACCCGTTCACCGAGGAGAACGACGTCAACAAGGACTGGCGCGACCTCATGACGAAGAACAACATCCCGCTCACCGCGTTCAGCCAGGGCGGCTACCTCGCCGCGACGCACTTCCTGACGGTGCTGAAGGGCATGAAGGGCGACATCACCCGTGAGAGCGTCACCGAGGCGCTGAAGACGATGAAGCCGATCGAGAACAAGATGATCGGCACGCCGTTCACCTTCGGCGTGCACAACACGGCCGGCTGGCCGATCGAGCTCAAGAGCGGCACGCACGCCTGGGAGAAGATCGCGGACGACTGGTTCCGGATCCCCACCAAGTAGTCACCCACCGGGTTCGTCGAGCGAGGGCGTCACAGGCGTCCTCGCTCGACGGCCATCCCGAAAGGAAGCACCATGCTCGAAGGAGCCCTGGCGGGACTCGCGGCAGGCGGTCTGTACGCCGTGCTCGGGGTCTGCCTCACCCTCATGGCCCGGCTGGTCCGGGTCGTCAACTTCGCCCAGGCCGCGACCGGCATGTTCGGCGGCTTCTGCGCCGTCTGGCTGGTCACCAAGGCCGGGATGCCGGTGTGGATCGGATCCATCCTCGGCGTGCTGATCGGCGGCGTGCTCGCCGCGATCATCGGCTGGATCGCCGCGACCTGGCTGTCGGAGGCGTCCACCACCACCCGCTCCGCGATGACGGTGGGACCGCTCCTGCTGCTGATCTCGCTCTCCTTCATCCTGTTCGGCAACAAGCCGCAGCCGTTCACGCCGATCATCGCCGGCCCCGCGTTCTCGGTCGGCGGCGTGGTGATCAGCCAGGTGACCGTGTGGACGGTCAGCATGGCCGTCGTCGTGGCGGTCGGGGTGCACTTCCTGCTCACGCGCACACGGATCGGCACCCAGCTGCGCGCGCTGTCCGAGCGCCCGACCACCGCGGAGCTGCTCGGGATCCGCTCCCGTCCGCTCTCGATCGCGGTCTGGTTCACGACCGGCATCATCAGCGCGATCGCGATCGTGATCGTCGCCCCGTCGCAGTCCAACGACGCCACCAGCCTGTCGATGCTGATCATCCCCGCCGCAGCCGCCGCGCTGCTCGGCGGCTTCCGTCGGCTCGACCTGACGGTCGTCGGCGGGCTCGTGCTCGGCGTGCTGGGAGGGCTCGTCGCGCAGATCGATCAGATCTCGCTGGTACGCAACTTCCTCCCGTTCGTGTTCATCGTGGTCCTGCTGCTCTGGACCCAGCGCAAGGAGGTGTGGGATGCCGCACGCTGAGCCGCTCTCGCCCGCCCGTCCGTCCGTCCCGCTCCTGCAGAAGCCCGTCGTCCGCAACGTCTGGCCGTTCGTCGTCGGAGCCCTCGCGATCCTCGTCGGACTCGTGCTCTCCAACGTCCTGCCGGGCTACTTCGTCTACCTGGCGATCAGCGCGGTCATCGCCGCCATCGCGATCATGGGGCTCGGCGTCGTCACCGGATCCGCCGGGATGATCGCCCTCTGTCAGCTCACCTTCGCCGCGATCGGCGCCTGGATGGTGGCGCTCATGAACATCTGGCACGCGCCGGGCGGCTTCGTCGTCTGGCTCGTGCTCGGCGCTCTCGTCGCGGGCGTCGCCGGCATCCTGGTGGGACTGCCCGCGCTGCGCCTGCGCGGTGTGAACCTCGCCGTCGTCACGCTCGGCTTCGCCGCCGCGGCGGACGTCACGCTCGTGCAGATCCAGTTCCCCGGATCCGCCGACGCCATCTCGATCGACCGCCCCGCGATGTTCTCGAACGACAAGAAGTTCTTCTTCCTGTCGATCATCGTGCTCGTCGTGTGCGGGCTGATCGTGTTCTTCCTGCAGCGCAGCCGGTGGGGGGCGAGCTGGAAGGCCGTGGCGTTCTCCGAGCGCGGCACGGCCGCCGCCGGGCAGAGCGTGCAGGCCGCGAAGCTCACCGCCTTCGCCGTCTCCGCCGCTCTCGGCGGGGTGGCCGGAGGCCTCCTGGCCGGCCAGGTGCAGCTGCCGTTCGCGGCGAGCTTCACGCCGCTGCAGTCGCTCGCGCTCTACGTGCTGGCGATCATGAGCGGCGCGCACCTCATCGACATGGCGGTGTTCGGCGGCATCCTGTGGGTGCTGGTGCCGGAGCTGCTCAAGCGCTGGCACATCCCGCAGGACTGGGGCTTCGTGATCTTCGGCGTGCTGGGCGTGCAGGCACTCACCAGCGGGACCAGCCTCGGCCAGGGGATCCGCAACCTCATCTGGAAGCGGCAGGACCGCCGCACGGCCGGCGCGGCACTCACCGCGCTGCCGGCCGACGCCGGTGACGAGGCGGAGGAGATCCGCACGACGACCACGGCGACGCTGGATCCTGCGCTGCTGACCGGAGAGCCCGTGCTCTCGGTCGAGCACCTCACGGTCGAGTTCGGGGCGCTCAAGGCGCTCGACGACGTGTCGTTCACCGTGCCCGAGGCCTCGATCATGGGCCTGATCGGCCCGAACGGCGCAGGCAAGTCGACCTTCGTCGACGCGATCAGCGGGTTCCTGCCCAAGCACGGCGGGCGGGTGCTCCTCGGCGGGCGCGACCTCGTCGGGCTCTCCCCCACGCGACGTGCCCGGCTGGGGCTGCGACGCACCTTCCAGCAGGACCGCGTGCCGCCGCTGCTGACCGTCGGCGCGTACCTGCGGTTCGTGGCCCGACGCCGGCTATCGGCGACGGACATCGAGGAGACGCTCGCGTTCTTCGGCTGCCCGCCCGCGCGTGCCCGGCTCTCGAGCGTCGACGTCGGCACCCGGCGACTGGTCGAAGTGGCGGCCGCCGTGCTCGCCGGCCCCCGCCTGCTGATCCTCGACGAGCCCGCCGCCGGCCTCTCGCACGACGAGCACCTCGCGCTCGCGGCCCGGCTGCGCGAGCTGCCGGAGCGCTACGGCGTGGCGCTCATCATCATCGAGCACGACCTCGACCTGGTGCGCTCGGTGTGCCCGATGCTCACCGTGCTGAACTTCGGCACGGTGCTCGCCACGGGCCCGCAGGACGAGGTGCTCGCGAACCCCGACGTCATCAAGGCCTACATGGGAGAGACGGAGCTGCTGTCATGAGCGAACTGGTGCTGGACGGCGTCACGGTGAGCCGCGGCGCGGGACCGGTGATCTCGGACGTGTCGCTGACCGTGCGCGGCGGCGAGGTGCTGGCGCTCGTCGGACCCAATGGGGCCGGCAAGACCAGCCTGATCGAATCGCTGTCCGGCGTGGTCGGGCACACCGCGGGATCGATCTCGCTGGACGGGGAGCGGATCGACAAGCTCTCCCGGGTGTCGCGGGCACGGCGGGGCATCGTGCACATCGAGCAGGGCAGGGCCGTGTTCGGATCGCTGACGGTGCGCGAGAACCTGTCGCTCACGGCCCGCACGCCGGCCGAGCTCGAGGCGGCGCTCGCGCCCTTCCCCGAGCTGGAGAAGCGCATCGACTCGGCGACGGCGCTGCTCTCCGGCGGCGAGCAGCAGATGGTGGTGCTCGCCCGCGCCTTCGCCGCCAAGCCGAAGATCCTGCTCATCGACGAGATGTCACTGGGCCTGGCCCCCGTCGTGTTCATGCGGCTGGTGCCGATCGTGCAGTCGATCGCCGAGTCCGGCGTGGGCGTGCTGCTCGTGGAGCAGTTCACCCAGCTCGCCCTCGGCATCGCCCGGGAGGCGGTGGTGGTCGCCGGCGGTCAGGTCTCGTTCCAGGGCACCGCGGAGGATCTGCAGGCGGATCCGCAGCTGCTGCACCGGGCGTACCTGGGCGGATAGCGCGTCGCCGCTCCACCGCGCGAGAAACCACTTTCCGCCTGAGACACCACGCCAGAACGTGGGCCTCAGGCGGAAAGTGGTTTCTCGTTCTCAACTGCCGCGCACAGGTCAGGAGAAGGTGCGCCCGTTCCAGCGAAGCCAGCCGCTCTGGTGCTGCCCGGACGGATCGTGATGCGTCCAGTGCACCGTGCCGCCCTTGTCGCTCCACTCGTAGTCGCCGAGGAAGTCGACACGGTCGCCCTTCGACAGCCCGTCGAGACGCGGCGCGAGGTCGATGTTGTGCGCGACGAGGATCGAGACGCCGCCGGGGGTGGTGAGGATGAACTTCTGGTGGCGGGATCCCTCATCGTCGTCCGGCAGGATCCGGGAGACGATGCCGGTGCCCTCCACCTCGACGCCGCTGCGCTGCTCCTCGAACGCGGTGCGGACGGCGTCGGCGGACGGCCCGTCCGCGGATCCGGCATCCTCGCCCGCGGATCCGGATTCCGGCGGCGCCGTCGCCGGTCGCGAGGCCACCGCCCCGGGCGTCGATGTCCCTGAGGCTGAGGGATCGGGGATCCACCCCTGCCCCACCGCGACGACCGCGAGCACACCCACGGCGAGCGCGACGAGCACCGCCGTCCACCTCGCCCTGCGCGTCACGGCGCTCAGCCTAGCGGGCGGCGGCGCGCTCTCCTTCTTCACGAGAAACCACTTCCTGCATCAGACACCACGCCAGGACGGGGGCCTCTTGCAGGAAGTGGTTTCTCACGCGGAGTCCGCGCCGTGCTGCGCGGAACCTACATCCCGGCGTGCTCGAACGCGGTGGTGGGCAGGTCGACGATGTGCGCTCCGCCGTCGACGACGAGCACGGATCCGGTCATGTAGGACGACTCGCTGGATCCGAGGAAGCGCACCACCGACGCGATCTCGCTCGGCTGGGCCGGGCGGTGCAGCGGCACGTCGGCGGTGACGGTGGCGTACGCCTCCTCGCGCGAGCCGAGGTCGGCGTGCGCGGCGAACTCGTCCATCTCCTCGTCGGCCATGGGCGTCTGCACCCAGCCGGGGCAGACCGCGTTCACGCGCACGCCATGCTTGCCGTAGTCGCGGGCGAGCGTGCGGGTGAGGCCGATCAAGGCGTGCTTGCCGACCGTGTAGCCGGCGACGGAGGGTCCCGCGAAGAGCCCGGCGAGCGACGAGATCACGACGATCTGCCCCTTCGCCTCGATGAGCGCGGGCAGCGCCTCGCGCGCCATCACGAACGCGGTGGTGAGGTTCGCACGGATCGCGCCCTCCCATCCGGCGTCGTCGGTCTCGCCGACCGGCGCGAAGCCGTGCCCGCCCGCGTTCGCGACGAGCACGTCGATGCGGCCGAACGTCGCGAGCACCTCGGCGACGGCGCGCTTGGCGTCTGCGGTGGAGGCGGCGTCGGCGACGATCGGATGGGCGCCGACGGCGCGCTCCACCTCGCGCAGCGGCTCCTCGCGGCGCCCGACGATCACGACGTGCGCGCCCTCGGCGGCGTAGCGGCCGGCGATCGCGGCACCGATGCCGGTGCCGCCGCCGGTGATGACGACGACGCGTCCGGTGGATCCGTTGGTGGTCATGGGGTCTCCTGTCGTGGAAGGCGGGGAAGTTCGAGGAAGGTGAGAGGTTCGAGGTGAGGGGGGCGCTGCTCAGGCGGGGAACCCGGAGCGGGCGCTGTAGCCGAAGTCGCTGAGGATCCCGGATCCGTTCACGGCGCGGGCGCGGGGGGAGGCGAGGTAGACCACGTGCGCGGCGATCTCCGCGGCGCTCTGGACGGGGAAGGACGGCGCGGCGAACGCCTCGTCGCCCAGGTCGCCGCGGCTCATCGGGGTGTCCACGATCGACGGCGACACCGTGGTGACGCGCACGTCGTCGCCGGCGAGGTCCACGCTGAGGGCACGCCCGAACTGCACGAGCGCGGCCTTCGACGCGCAGTACGGCGCCATGCCGGGCGACGCCACGAACGCCGAGTCGCTGGCCACCAGCACGACCGAGGCCGCAGGCGCCGCACGCAGCGCCGGCAGCGCCGCCCTCAGCACGAGGAACGCGCCGGTCACGTTCACGGCGAACACATCCTGCCAGTCGGCGAGCGAGGTCTCCTCGATTCCGGATCCGACCGGCCCGGAGATCCCGGCGCAGCACACCACCGTGTGCAGTGCGCCGAGCGCAGACACCGCGTCTGCGACGGCCGCGTCAACCGCGGCCTCGTCCGTGACATCGGCCACCACGCACACGGATCCCGGACAGATCGCCGCGGTCTGCGCGAGACCGGCCGCGGAGCGATCCAGCAGCGCGACCCGCACGCCCTCGGCGGCGAGCGATTGCGCGACGGCACGCCCGATCCCCCCGGCGGCGCCGGTGACCAGAGCGGTCCTGCCCTGCAACTGCAGCTCCATCGCCGCTCCCTCCGTGTGCGGAGCCGGACAGAACCACCGGCGCCGTTCCGCCATCCTGCTCCGTCGGAGAAGCCGGATCGAGGGGGCGCGCGACGGCTGTGCGCGCTGACACCATCGTCCTTCGCTGATGGGCAAGCCCGCCGCGCCGGAGAACGGCAGACTCGACAGAGTCCGATAATGCCCGTCCTCCACCCAGCGCGCTGTCCGCGCCGCAGGCCCGCCCAGGCCCGGGGGACGCGCCGTCACCGAGCGAAGGAGCCGACGTGACCGCTGAACCAACCCCACAGACCCACACCGCCCTGCGGCAGGGAGCCCTCGGCGTCGCCGGGATCGTGTTCCTCGTGCTCGCCGCCGTCGCGCCCCTGACCGGGATCGTCGTCGTGGCCTCGCTCGTCATCGCCTTCGGCAACGGCGGCGGATCCCCGGTGTCGTTCTTCCTCGTGGCGGTGATCCTGCTGCTGTTCGCCGTCGGATACGCCCAGATGTCGAAGCAGCTCGTCAATGCCGGAGGCTTCTACGCCTTCGTGGTCAAGGGGCTCGGCCGCACCGGCGGTCTCATCGCCGGGCTCATCGCGACCCTCGGCTACAACTTCTTCGTCGTCGGCACGATCGGCACCAGCGGCTTCTTCATGCAGACGATCATCGCCCAGCTCACCGGCCTCGACATCCACTGGCTGGTCTGGGGTCTGCTCTCGATCGCGGTCTGCTTCGTGCTGGCGCGCATCGGCGTGGACTTCTCCTCCAAGGTGCTCGGCGTCTGCCTGGTGCTCGAGGTGAGCATGCTCGTCGTCTTCGACATCTCGGTGCTCATCCGCACCGGCTACAGCTTCGAGGCCTTCAGCCCCGAAGCAGTGTTCTCCGGTTCCCTCCCGATCGGCCTGCTGCTCGCGGCGACCGGCTTCCTCGGCTTCGAGGCGACCGCGCTGTTCAGCGAGGAGGCCAAGCAGCCGCTGCGCACCATCCCGCGTGCCACGTACACGGCGATCACCGCGATCGGCATCATCCTCGGCGTCACGACCTGGGCCGTGGTGAGCGCGATCGGCGTCGCGAAGGCGCAGCAGACCGCGATCGACCACCTCGAGAACGGCGACCTGATCTTCTCGATCGCGCAGACCTACCTCGGCGGCCCCCTGACCACCGTCATGGAGATCCTGCTGCTGGTGAGCCTGTTCGCGGCGATGCTCGCCTTCCACAACTCGGCCACCCGCTACCTGTACGCCCTCGGCCGCGCGCGGATCCTCCCGCACGCCTTCGCCCGCACCCGTGCCGGCGGCGCCCCGCAGATCGCGGGCATCGTGCAGGCCGGATTCGCGGCGGTCGTCGCGGTGGTCTTCTTCCTCGCCGGCGCCAACCCGATCACGCAGATCGTGCCCGCGATGCTCGGGTTCGGCACGCTCAGCGTGCTGATCCTGCAGGGCCTGGCCGCTCTCTCGATCGTGGTCCACTTCCGCCGGCAGCGTGACGCCCGCTGGTGGAGCACGTTCATCGCGCCCGGCATCGGCTTCCTCGGCATCGCGTCCATCGCGATCCTGGCGATGTTCAACTTCAACGTCGTCGCCGGATCCGAGGAGCTGTGGATCAACCTGCTGCCGCTGCTGCTGGTGCTTGCCGTGATCGGCGGCATCATCTACGCCGCCTACCTGAAGCGCTCGCGCCCCGCCGTCTACGACGGTCTCGCCGCCGACCTCGAGCAGTTCAGCGCCCGCTGATCGCTCGTCGTGAACCCCGACTCACCCCCAAGGAGCACCATGACCACCATGAACCCCGCCGACACCTCGACGTGGCTGCCGCTGGACGGCCTCGCCCCCGGCTTCGATGCCAACAAGGCACCGCACACGACCGCCCTGTCCGGCCGCGAGATCAACGTCACCGCGCCGAACGGCACCCGCATCGCTCATCGCTTCGCGGACACCGAGGTCACCTGGACGTACGCCCCCGGCGAGGGCGACCCCACGGAGCCCGCCAGCGACACCGACGCCTATGAGGCGGTCGAGGTCGACGAGGATCTGTTCTACGTGCAGTTCCACCACCGCTATCTCCCGAACGAGGCGGTCTCGCTCGTGATCGACCTGCGTGCCGGGCGCGTGCTCTCGATCATCAGCGAGATCCTGCCGACGCTGGAGCCCGGTCGCACGCGCGTGGTGCAGCACTTCGGCGTCGCCACGATCGACGGTGCGGAGCAGCACGGCGCCTCACCGCACCCGACCACGGCCCTCATCGGCCGCCGCGTCGAGTGGGTGTACAGCACGGAGCACGCCTACGAGCATGTCTACCTCTCCGAGCGCTGGTACACCTGGCAGTGCCTGGCCGGACCCGAGCGCGGGCTCGCCGACACCGACGAGAACAGCGTCTGGGAGATCCGCCCCGGCATCTACGTCTTCGCGTGGCGGGAGAAGGTCATCCCGTGCGCATCGGTCACGATCGCCGACCACCGCGACGTCACGAAGATCCGCTCGCACGGGGTGCTGTTCGGCCTCGACGAGACCGGCGAGGTGCCCACGCACTTCACCTTCGGCGCCTGGGGCCGGCTCATCTCGGTGACCCACCACGCACCCGCGCTGGAGCCCGCGAACTTCTCCGACCAGAGCGCCGCGGGCGCGGAAGCCGGGGCCTGAGATGACCGCACCCGCCGATCTCATCGTCACCGCGGCGGTGATCCGCACGCTCGACGACGCGCACCCGTCCGCGGAGGCGTTCGCCGTGCGCGACGGCCGGATCGCCGCGGTCGGCACGCGCACCGAGGTCGAGGCCCTCCGCGGCCCCGGCACGCGCATGCTCGACCTCGGCGACGCCGCCGTCTACCCCGGCTTCGCCGACGTGCACAACCATCACGCACTCGCCGGGCGCACCGAGCTGTTCGAGCTCGTGCTGCCGCCCTCGCTCACCCTGGACGAGATCCTCGACCGGGTGCGCGAGAAGGCCGCGACACTGCCGGAGGACGCGTGGATCATCGGCGGCGTGATCGCCTCCACCCTGCTCCCCGCACTGCAGAGCACCGCCGTGCGGCTCCGGCTGGACGAGGCGGCGGGCGGGCGACCCGTCGTGATCGCGGAGGACTCCCGGCACAACCGCTGGGCGAGCACGCGCGCGCTCGAGCTCGCCGGTATCACGCAGGGATCCCTCCCCGCCGGCGGCATCACCGTGCTCGATCCCGAGGACGGCACCCCGACCGGCGTGCTGCTCGAGGCCGCCGGGATCCCGGTGCAGGAGGCCTACGACCGCTCCGCAGGACTCACCGCCCCGCAGCACCGGGCCGCGTCCCGGCACGGGGTGCACCTGGCGAACTCCTACGGCATCACGGCGTTCCAGGACGCCGGGGTCTCGACCGACATCCTCGCCGCGCTCGCCGGGCTCGACACGGACGGCGAGCTGAACGCCTGGGCGGTGTCGTCGCTGCTGATCAACGACGACATCCTCGGCTTCCAGCCCATCGGATCCCCGCTCCTGGAACGCGGCGAGGAGTTCCGCACCGCGCACCACCGGCCCGACTTCGTGAAGATCTTCCTCGACGGGGTGCCGCCCGCGCGCACCGCCTCGTTCCTGGAGCCCTATGTCGCCGACGCCGCGCACGGCGCGCACTTCCACGGCGAGACCACCATGACGGCCGACGAGCTGTACGGCTGGCTGCGGCAGGTCGCCGAGCGGGGTCTCGGCGCCAAGGTGCACTGCACCGGTGACGGCTCGGCACACCTCGTGCTGGACGTCGCCGAGCGGCTGCGCGGCGAGGGTTTCACGACCCCGATCCAGATCGCGCACGGACAGTTCCTCGCCGACGCCGACCTTGCGCGGTTCGCCGCGCTGAATGTCATCGCCGACATCTCGCCGTTCATCTGGTTCCCCGGCGTGATCCCGCAGATGCTGGCCGAGGTGCTCGGCGAGCGCGCGGAGCACTCCCAGCCCAACCGCGCGCTCTTCGACGCCGGGGCGCTCGTCGCGGGCGGATCCGACTGGCCGGTGAGCGAGTCGCCGAACCCGCTGGAGGGGATCCAGGGGCTCGTCACGCGGGCGGATCCGCTGCGCCGCGCCCCCGGAACGCTCTGGCCCGAGCAGGCGATCACCGCCGAGGAGGCGCTGCAGGTGTTCACCCGCAACGCCGCCGAGGCGATGGGGCTGGGCGCGGAGACCGGCTCACTCGAGGCCGGCAAGTCGGCCGATTTCGTCGTCCTGGACCGCGACGCGATCGGCGGCCCCGCCGACGCGATCATCGACACCCGCGTGCTGTCGACGTGGTTCGCCGGGCGCGAGGTGTACACGGCGGCCTGAGCGCACACCGGCGCCGCGTCGCGGCGCGAGAAACCGGATTCGGCATGAGACACCCGTCCTGACGGTGGGTCTCATGCCGAATCCGGTTTCTCGTCGATCCAGCGGGGTGGCGCCGATGTCAGGCGCGAGCCGTGGTGGACGGCAGCGGCAGCGGCAGCTCGTCGGTCGCGTTCGTCGCGAAGGCGCGCTTCAGCAGCGGACGGAACGGCTTCGACAGCATCGCCCTGGTCGTGAGGACCCCGATCGAGGCCGCCGCGCGCGTGGTCGGCACCGCCCGCTCGAGGCTGCCGAACGGGATCTTCTTGCCGTCGGCGATGAACGGATCGATCCGCTGCGCGTAGCGCTCCAGCGCCGCCGGGACGCCGTCTGCGCCGGCGCCGGTCAGCTCGCCCGCCAGCACGTACGCACCGACGAGCGCCATCGCCGTGCCCATCCCGCTGAGCGGAGACCCGCAGTATCCGGCGTCGCCGACGAGAGCCACGCGGCCCTTCGCA
The DNA here is from genome assembly GCA_018268455.1 of Actinomycetota bacterium. Taxonomy (GTDB): domain Bacteria; phylum Actinomycetota; class Actinomycetes; order Actinomycetales; family Microbacteriaceae; genus Microbacterium. The sequence goes on from JAFDWM010000007.1 coordinate 16,515, forward strand.
ACCTCGCGCACGTCCACGCGCGCGAGCTCGTCGAAGTAGAAGTCGTCCGCTTCCGGCATGGCCTCGAGCACGGCCGGCGCCTGCCAGCCCGCGTCGGCGAGGATCCGCCGGATGAGGGCCTCCTGCGCCGCCCTGTCACCGCGCAGTGCGGGGTCGTGGTCGACTCGCAGCGTGAGCATCGCCTTCGACGTCGACGGATCCCGGTCGGGCCGGATCCCGAGCATCGCTCCCGGAACGATCCGCATCGAGAACCAGCCGTCCTCGATGCCCTCCGGCGTCGGCATCGTGAAGAACGCCGCGTAGCCGCCGAGGCGGGTGGCGTACTGCTCCTCCGGCCCGAACGCGAGACGCCGAGTCGCGGAGTGCACGCCGTCGGCGCCGAGCACCGCGTCGAAGCGCGCGGATCCGTCCGAGACGAAACTCACCTCGACCCCGTCCGGCTCCTGCACGAGCTCCTGGATCCGGTCGCCGTAGCGCAGCTCGAGCAGTCCCGGAGCCTCCTCCGCGGCCTCGGCGAGCGCATCGAGCAGCACCCGGTTCAGGTCGCCGCGGGCGATCTCGACATCGGCGACGGCACCGCGTCCGTCGAAGAGCTCCACCGGCATGCGCCCGTACGAGCGTCCGCGGCCGTCGACGTAGACCATCCCCTGCTCGTGCAGCTGGTGGGCGCTGATCCCCGGCATCAGGCCCATGTGCTCGGCCGCCTCGCGGCTCGCGCCGCGCAGGTCGACGGCCTGGCCGCCGGTGCGCTGCCCGGGCGTACGCTCGACGACCGTGGTGCGGATGCCGCCGCGCACGAGCTGCAGCGCGGTGGCGATCCCGGCGATGCCGGCGCCCGAGATGAGGACGTGGGGTGCGGACATGGTGGCTTCCTCGATTCGACTCAGATTCATACGTTTGTCTAAGACACATGTCTACACGCTCGTGAGACGCCTGTCTAGTACAAGCGTCTAAGACGCGCTTAGGATGGGCGCATGGGAAATCGTGAGGACCTCCTCGCCGGGGCGCGGCGCGTCATCATCGAACGCGGCGTCGCGAACGTCACGGCGCGCGACATCGCGCAGGAGGCGGGGGTCAGCCTCGCCGCGATCGGCTATCACTTCGGCTCGAAGGAGCAGCTCGTCACCGAAGCGCTCCTGGATACGCTGGGTACCGGGATCGGCGACGGCATGGAGGCCGCCATCCTGGGGGCGAAGGATCTCCCCCGCCTCGCCGGATTCGCGGCGCTGTGGAACGGCATGCCCGCCGTGTTCACCGCGAACCGGGAGACGCTGCTGGCCAGCATGGAGAACGCGGTGCGCATGATGCGGGATACGGCCGCGCTGACCCGCATGCAGGCGGCCGTCGAGGAGGGCTACCGCGGCGTCGCCGAGGGCCTCATCGCCGCGTACCCCGACCTGACCCCCGAGCAGGCGCTCGCACTGGCGCAGCTGGAGTTCGTGATCTCCCAGGGGCTCGGGATCCTCTGGCTGCTGAGTCCCGAGGGGCGGATCCCGGACGGCGACACCCTCGCGTCCGCGGTCGCCCTGCTGCACGACGAGGCTGCGGGCTGACCCGGCCGGCACGCACTGCCGCGCCCTAGACTGGATCGGGCGAGGAGGTGCCGTGCCGATCACCAGGACCGTGCTCGAGACGGCGCGTGCGCACCCCGATCTGCCCGCGATCGTGGGCGACGACGGATCCCTCGGCTACGCCGCGCTCGTCGAGGACTCCCGGCGCGTGTTCGCGGTCGTGGACGCCGCGCATCGTGCCCAGGCCGCTCCCCCGTCGCCCGCCCCCGAGACGCGCGGGATCCCGATCACCGCGGTCAGCGTCGCGAGCGCCTTCCACGCGGCCCGGATCGTCGCGGGCCTCGCGGGGTACCGCGCCGTGTCCGCCACGATCGACCCGCGCTGGCCCCTCCCGCACCGGGTGCACGTCATCACCGCCGCCGGGATCGGGCTCGTGATCGCTGACGATCCCGCGCTCGGCGCCGCTCTCGCCGATGCCGGCTGGACCGGGACCGTGCTCGCGCCGGCGGAGTTCCGCGAGCGGGAGGGGACAGTGATCCCCGCGGATCCGCCCACCGTGCGCGACGGCGACGAGGCGTTCCTGCTGCTGTTCTCCTCCGGCACGACGAGCGACCCGAAAGCGTTCCTGAAGACGCGTGCGCAGTACCGGGAGAACGTCGCGGTCTCGAGTGCGCACCTCGAGCCGTTGCCGGGCGTCGAAACCCTGGCCCCGGGACCGCTGTCGTACAGCCTCACGCTGTACGCGCTCATCGAGTGCCTGGCGACCGGCGGCGGCGCACATCTCGCGGACGCATTCGACGCCGCGCAGCTCGCCCGCCGCGTCGCTGAGGAGCGGATCACACGCATCGTCGCGGTGCCCGCCGTCGTGCAGGTGCTCATCGACGCCGCGCGCCGGGAGCCGTCCGCGTTCGCCGGGCTCGAGCTGGTCATCACCGGCGGTGCGAATCTGCCCTCCGTCCTGCGCGAGGGGCTCGCCGCCGCCCTGCCGCACGTGCGGCTGATCAGCTACTACGGCGCCGCCGAGATCGGGTTCATCGGAGACAGCCGCGGCGGCGACGGCACGCTGCTCGACGTGTACCCGGGCATCGGCGCCGAGGTGCGCGACGACGACGACGCGCCGGTGCCGGACGGCGAGCTCGGGACGCTGTGGATCCGCGCCGCGGCCCGCTCCGACGGCTACCTCGCCGCGACGACCGATCAGTCCCTGCTCGGCCCCGACGGCTGGGCGAGCGTGCACGACGTCGCCCGGCTGGTCGACGGCCGCCTGCAGCTGGCGGGGCGCGCGGGCGACATCGTCGCGACCGGCGGGCACAAGGTGTCGCTGCCCGAGGTGGAGCGCGCGTTCGACACGATGCCCGGACTCGGCGCGGTCTGCGCGGTGGCGCTGCCGGATCCGCGGCTCGGCAGCGTCGTCGCCCTCGTGATCGAGGCTCAGCACCCGCTCGGGAGGAGAACTCACGTTGCGGAGGAGGGATCCGGCGCAGCGCTCCTCCCGAACGCGAGTTCTCCTCCCGGCGCGGTCGGCGACATGCCGGCCAAGGCCGAGCTCCAGGCGTGGGCGAGAGAGCGGCTGGCCCCGCAGTTCGTGCCGCGGCGCTGGTATCTGCTCGAGCGGATCCCGCGTACGGCGGGTGGCAAGATCCGCCGTCCCGCGACGACCGCGCTCATCGAGCAGGGCGAAGGGATCCGGCTGTGACCGGGGACGCACGACGCGTCGTGGTCACGGGCATGGGCGCGCTCACCCCGAGCGGACTCGACACGGATTCGCTGTGGGACGCCGTGGTCGCCGGTCGCAGCGCCATCACGCTGCTCGACGAGCCGGAGTTCGCCGGACTCGCGGTGCGCATCGGCGGACGCATCAGGGGGTTCGACCCGACCGGGCTCGTCGACCCGCCGCTGCGCCGCAGGCTCAGCCCGGTGCAGCTCTGGGCGCTCGCCGCCGCCGACCAGGCGCTCGCGCAGGCCGGGGCGGATCCGGCCGCGCTGCGCGCGGCGGCGACCGGCACGGCCGCGGACGCCGGACCCGGGGCGAGCGAGCCCGCGCTGCCCTGGGATCCGACGCGCACGATGATCCTCGCGGCGACCGGATCCGGGCCGATCGATGCGATGCAGGCCGCCACTCGCGCCCTCGACGCCCGCGGCCCGCGCGGCGTGCCGCTGAGTCTCGTCGTGCACGGCGCCCCCGACGCGGCCGCGGCCCTGCTCAGCGAGCGCTACGGCGTGCGCGGCACCGCGCACGGAATCACCGCGACCTGCGCCTCGGCGGCGATCGCGCTCGGCGATGGGCTGCGCCGCATCCGGCACGGCTACGCCGACGCCGTGCTCGTGGTCGGCATGGAGGACTGCCTGAACGCGGTCAACCTGGCATCGAATGCGAACCTGCGCGCACTCGCCAGCGGATACGAGGCGGATCCGCCCCGCGCGAGCCGCCCGTTCGATCGGGGCCGGCGCGGCTTCGTGATGGCGCAGGGCGCCGCGGCCCTCCTGCTCGAGGCCGAGGACGCCGCGCGCACCCGCGGCGCCGAGCCGCTCGCGGTGCTGGCCGGCTTCGGCGAGTCCAGCGACGCGCACCACCCCACCGCCCCGCATCCCGGCGGGCGCGGCGCCGCGCAGGCGGTCGCGGCCGCGCTGGCGGACGCCGGGCTGGAGCCGCATGCCGCGAACGGCATAGACCACGTGAACGCGCACGGCACCGGCACGCTCGCCGGCGATGCGGCGGAGCTCGCCGCGCTCGAGGCGGTCTTCGGCGCCCGCGCCCGGCGGATCCCGATCACCGCGACGAAGTCGAGCACGGGGCACCTGCTCGGCGCGTCGGGGGCGGTTGAGGCCGTGCTCGCGATCCAGACCCTGCGCACCGGTGTGATCCCGCCCACGATCAACCTCGACGATCCCGAGTTCCGCGACTGGGACGTCGTCGCCGGATCCGCTCGCGACGCCGGTCTGATCCGCCGCGTGCTGTCGGAGTCGTTCGGCTTCGGCGGACACAACGGCGCGATCGTCCTGGAACGCGCATGACCCGCACCACCCCGAAGGAGCACCGATGACCGATCGCCTCGCCCGCCAGGCCGAGCTGGCCGAACGCTACCTGCCCGACGACCTGCTCGAGCGCTTCCGCGACCGCGCAGCCGTCTACGACCGGGAGAACCGCTTCTTCGACGAGGATCTCGCCGAACTCGCGGAGCGCGGCTATCTGCACCTGTTCGTGCCGGCGTCGCACGGCGGCCCCGGCCTGAGCCTGGACGAGGTCTCGCAGCTGCAGCAGCGCCTCGCGGGCGCCGCTCCCGCGACGGCCCTCGCGATCAACATGCACCTCATGTGCACCGGTGTCGCGAAGGCGATGGCCGACCGCGGCGATCACTCCCTCGACGGGGTGCTCACCGAGGCGATGGCCGGAGAGATCTTCGCGTTCGGCATCAGCGAACCGTCCAACGACTGGGTGATGCAGGACTCGACCACCGCGGCGGTCCCGCAGGACGACGGAGGCTACCTGCTCCGCGGGGTGAAGATCTTCACCTCCCTCTCCCCCGTCTGGACCCGCCTGATCACTCACGGTCGTGACGACTCGGATCCGCAGAACCCCACCCTGATCTACGGCTTCCTCGAGCGCGACACCCCCGGCATCGACGTCTCCGACCGCTGGAACGTGATGGGCATGCGCGCCTCGCAGAGCCGCGCCACGATCCTCACCGACGCACGGATGAAGCCCGAGCGGGTGGTGCGCAGGATCGCACCGGGGCGGGTGCCGGATCTGCTCACGTTCGCGATCACGAGCAACTTCCAGCTGCTGATCGGATCCGTCTACGCCGGGGTCGCGCATCGCGCGCTCGAGCTGGGCGCCGCGGGGCTGCGCAAGCGCCGCTCGGCGAAGTCGGGCACCACCTACGCCGAGGTGCCCGAGTCGCGCACGCGCCTCGCCGACGCCCACCTCGACTACCTCGCCGTGCCGGCGCAGCTGCAGGCGTACAGCCGCGACTTCGACGAGCTCGCCGACCACGGCGCGCGGTGGCCGCTGCTGCTCGTGAGCGCGCGGCTCAACGCCGCCACCGCCGCGCGCCGGTGCGCCGAGACCGCCCTCATGTGCACGAGCGGATCCGGTTTCGACGACGACCACGAGCTGAGCCGGCTGTACCGCGACGCCACGGCGGGCCTGTTCCACCCGCCGAGCGCCGACGCCGCACGCCCGATGTTCGCCGCGGCGCTGCTGGACGACTGAGACCTAGTCCGCGTCCTCCAGCAGCAGCTGCGCGCCGCGTTCGCCGATCGCGGCGGCGGGGGCGTTCGTGTTGCCGGTGGTGATCGTCGGCATGACCGAGGCGTCGATCACGCGCAGGCCCGCGATGCCGTTGACCCGCAGCCGCGGATCCACGACCGCCTCCGGATCCGACCCCATCCGGCAGGTGCCGACCTGGTGATGGTAGGTGATCGCGGTGCGGCGCACCCAGTCCTCGACGTCGCCGTCGGTGACGTCCGGTCCGGGGTAGGCCTCGGTCGCGCCCCAGTCGTCGGCGAGCGCGGGTTGGGCGCCGATCCTGCGCACCTGGCGGACGGAGGCGGCGAGTGCGGCGACGTCGCGCTCATCCGACAGCGCACCGAGATCGATGAGCAGCGGATCCGCGACGCCGGGTCCCGACAGGCGCAGCGACCCGCGGCTGTACGGCGTGACGAGGCCCGCCATGAGCGTGAAGCCGTCGCCCGGCCCGTGCGCGCCGGGGCGAGGTTCGAGCTCACCCCACATCGGCACGGAGAAGTGGATCGGCTGGGTGTCGGGCTCGGCGAGGTCGTCGCGCGAGCGCCAGAACAGGTGCGTCTGCGTGACGGAGACGCCTGGCACGGGGGGCCCGACGGGATCCTCGGTCGTGAAGATCACCGGGGAGAGCAGGTGGTCGTGCAGGTTCGCGCCCACACCGGGGGCGTCGACGGCGACATCGATGTCCAGCGCCTCCAGGTCGGCACGCGGCCCGACGCCGCTGCGCAGCAGGATCGCGGGGCTGCCGAGCGCACCGGCGGCGAGGATGACCTCGTCGGCGCGGATCTCGGATCCGTCATCGAATCGCACGCCGACGGCGCGCGCGTCCTCGACGATGACGGAATGCACCTCACGGCCGGTCGCGATGCGCAGATTCGGCGCATCCTCGATCGGGCGCACGTACGCCATCCAGGTGTTGACACGCTGGCCGTCACGCATCGTGACCTGCTCCTGGGAGACGCCGTCCAGGGTGTCGCCGTTGTAGTCGGGGTTGTGCTCCAGCCCCTCCTCGACGGCCGCGTCGATGATCGAGCGCTGGATCGGCACCAGCGGGTAGTCGTCGGTCACCGGCAGCAGGGCGTTCTCGATCTGCTCGTACAGGTGCTCGATCGTCGTCCAGCCCCAGCCGGTCGCGCCGTCGCGCTCCCAGCCGTCGAAGTCGCTCGGGGCGCAGCGCACCCAGATCATCGCGTTCAGCGCGTGGGATCCGCCGGTCACCTTGCCGCGCGGAAGGTGCAGCCGACGGCCGGCCGCGTGCTCCTGCGGCACGGTGAAGTAGTCCCAGTCCTCGGCGGCGTGCCAGAGCTCGCCGGCGCGGGAGGGATCGTGGATGGCGGGGTTCGTGTCGTAGCCGCCGGCCTCGACGAGCGTCACCTGCCACCCGGCGTCGACGAGACGCCGGGTGACGATGCTGCCCGCGGTGCCGGCTCCGACGACGATCGCGGAGCGGGCCATGGCTCAGGCCTTCCGGCCGGGTCCGGAGACGACCTGGGTGACCGACACCGACTTGAGGCCGGCCACGCCGAACTCCAGCCCGTAGCCGGAGCTCTTCACCCCGCCGAACGGCACCATCGGGTGCAGCCCGCCGTGCGAGTTGATCCACACCGTGCCGGACTGCATCCGGGTGGCTGCGTCGCGGGCGGCCTCGGGGTCGCTCGACCACACCGAGGCGCCGAGACCCACATCGACGCCGTTGGCGAGGGCGAACGCCTCATCGACGTCGGAGTAGCGGATCACCGGCAGCGCCGGGCCGAACTGCTCCTCCTGCACGAGGGCGGCGTCGTTCGAGATGTCTGCGACGATCGTCGGGCGGTAGAAGAGCTCACCCAGTTCGGGGGCGGCCTCGCCGCCGGTCACGATGCGCGCGCCGCCCGCCTTCGCGTCCTCGACGAGGCGGGACACGATGTCGAACTGCTGCTTGTTCTGCAGCGGACCCAGCACGTTGTTCTCGTCCAGGCCGTTGCCGATCGGCACGCTCGCCGCGATGCCGGCCAGCGCGTCGACGACCTGGTCGTAGACCGAGTCGTGCACGTACAGGCGCTTCATGGCGGCACAGGTCTGCCCGGTGTTGATGAACGCACCCCAGAACAGGTCATCGGCGATCGCCGCCGGATCCGTGCCCGGCAGCACGATGCCGGCGTCGTTGCCGCCGAGCTCGAGCGTCAGGCGGGCGAGGTTGCCCGCCGAGCTCTCGATGATCTTGCGGCCGGTGGCGGTGGATCCGGTGAACATGATCTTGTCGATGTCGGGGTGCGATGCCAGGCGCGCGCCGACCTCGCGGTCGCCGGAGACGCCGATGAGCACGTCGGCCGGGAGCACGTCGTTCATCACGGCGAGCATCGCCAGCACACTCAGCGGGGTGTACTCGCTGGGCTTGGCGACGACCGTGTTGCCCATGCGCAGCGACGGGCCGATCTGCCAGATGGTGATCATCAGCGGCCAGTTCCACGGGCCGATCGCGCCGACGACGCCGGCGGCCTTGTAGACGAGCTCCGCGTGCAGGGTCTCGTCGTCGACGAGCACCTCGGGCTCGAGCACCGTGGTGGCGTTCGTGCGCAGCCAGGCCGAGCACGCGCCGAGCTCGAAGCGGGCGTTCGGCCCGTTCAGCGGCTTGCCCTGCTCACGGGAGAGCAGGTGTGCGAGGGCCTCGGCGTTGGCGTCGATCGCGTCGGCGGCGGCGAGCAGCAGTTCGCTGCGCTTCTCGTGTCCGAGCGCCTCCCAGGCGGGCTGGGCGGCCTTGGCGCGCGCGATGGCGTCGTCGAGGTCGGCGACGGTCTGCACGGGCGCGCGACCGATGATCTCGCGCGTCGCCGCATCGGGGATCTCCCGGCCGGCGCCCTCGGGTGCCTGGATGCGGTCGAGCAGCGTGGCTGCGGCGGTGTCGGTCATCGGTCTCTCCTTCGAGTGTGCGGACGACGAGGCGTCTGAACCATTGTCGCGCCGCAGCGCGCCGGACCGCTTGTCGGCGAGCGCTCCGGGCATGACGATGTGCGAAGGATCCGTGTGCGCGGAGCCTTCCTGCCGCGGATCCGCCGCCCCTAGAATCTGCGCATGACGAGCAGCATCGAGGTGATCGGCGCCGACGGCGAGTCGATCCTCTATGACGGGGCGACGGTCGCGAAGTTCAAGCATCACGGCAAGCAGGAGACCGCCCGCAACCCCGTCTCGACGTATCGCGAGGTGCGCATCAAGGAGCGCACGTCGCTGTTCGGCAAGCCGCGCGATCCTCGCGAGTTCGAGGTGCTGCTCGCGATGTCGTCGATCATGGCGCTGACGGTCGACGAGGCCGGGAAGGCGCAGGTCGAGGCACTCGCCGAGGCGCTGGAGGCGCACCGCTCCGGCTCGACCGGCTGATCGACGCAAAACCCCGGTCGAAAGGCGATTTCATCCGCTCGAGCTATCGTATTTTTCTTCGATTGTTGGTAGGCCGGGGCATGTCCAGCACCCTTGATCCGCTTCTGGAAGCCACCCGGCTTCTCGCGGAAGTATGGGGCGAAGCACACTCCGGGTCGGAACTGTCCCGGGACCGACTGATCGCGGTGAACGACGCGATCGGCCTGGTGAAAAGGACCACGGACGCGGTGCATTCCAAAGTCGCCGCGGGCATCGCGCACCAGTCCCGGCGTGAGCTCGGGCCGGGCAGTCTCGCCAAGCAGCACGGCTACCGCAACCCGGCACAGCTGATCGCGACACCCCCGCGCGCACGACTACGCATCAGGGCCGGACGCTACGCGTCTTCCGGGTCGCGCACGATGCTCGCCACGCGCAGGAACACGATGATCCAGCTGAAGATCAGCACGGCCGCGATGAGCTCGACCGCGGTGAGGTTGTAATAGCCGGTCGCGAAGAAGATGCCGAGCAGGGCGATCACCGCGACGAAGATCCAGCCGAGCGCCACGAAGACGCGCGGGATCCGGTGCAGGAACCACGGGAGCCCGACGACGATGACCGCGAACGCGACGGCCATGCCCGTGGCGACCGTGTTGTGCAGCAGGAAGAACCGGTCGACTGGGAAGATGCCGACGGCGGCGAGCAGGATCCCGAGCAGGATCATCCCGAACCGCACGACGTCACGGCCGCGACGATCGCGGGGGTCGTCCGCCGGCAGGGCCGCCGTGGCGTAGCGCGCGATCGTCGTGACGAGCACGCCCGCGACGATGAGCGTGCCGTTGAAGGCGGTCGATGAGGCATTGCTCGACATGCCCAGCGCCGACAGGTTGTCCCGCCACCAGTGCGGATCGGTCGATGCGAGCATCGCGGTGAGCGCGCCGATCACGAGGAAGATCGCGAGCACGAGCGAGATCGAGGACGGACTGAGCACCGCGGCGCTCGACGCGCACACGTAGCCGGTGAGCGCGAGGGCGACGCCGACGAGCACGGCCCCGGGGAAGGGGAACACCGGCGCGTCCCGGAACCCGGCCTCCAGCAGCGACGCGAGGCCCCAGAGGGCGAGCAGCGCGACCGCGCCGTGCGCGAGAGCCAGAGCTGTGAGGTCGTACCAGCGCAGCTTCTGGCCGGGGGTCGCGAAGCCGTCGCGCACCTCGGCCGGATCCGGTTCCGCCGCCGTCGCCTGCTCCCGCTGCGACGAGATCCGGCCCAGGGCGAACGCCGCGACGGCGACCACCGCGCCGCCGATCGCGGCGACGGCACCCACCGACCACGGGCCGGTGATCGAGAGCGTGCGATGCCAGAACAGGGCGAGTGCCGCCAGGAACCCGACCACGAACGCGCCCGCGCCGATGAGCAGCGCATCGGTCTCCTGCACCTCTCGCGGCGTCGCGGCGGCCCTCGCCTGCCGCAGCCGCTCGACGGTCTGCCCCCACCACGCCCGAACCTGTGCCTCAGACTCCACGGATCCCACCCTAGGCGCCGCCGGTAGCCTGAGGAGGTGACCCGCACCTTCCGCGCCCGCGCCGCCCTGCTCGACATGGACGGCACCCTCGTCGATTCCACCGCCGTCGTGGAGCGGCTGTGGCTGGCGTGGGCCGAGCCGCACGGGCTGGATCCGGAGTTCGTGCTGAGCGTCGTGCACGGACGACAGGGGCATCAGAGCATGGCCATCATGCTGCCGGACCGTCCGCATGAGCAGAACCTCGTCGAGAACCGGGAGATGCTCGCGACCGAGAGCGGCGACGTCGACGGTGTCGTGTCGATCCCCGGCGCCGACGCTTTCCTCGCCGCCCTCGCGCCCTACCCGCACGTGATCGTGACCTCCGCCGACGACCGCCTGCTGCGCGTGCGGATGGCCGCGGCCGGCCTCGACGTTCCCGCCGATCCGGTCACGGCCGAGCGCGTGCGCGCGTCCAAGCCCGATCCCGAGGGCTTCCTGCTCGGCGCCGCCCGGCTGGGCGCGGACCCCGCGGACTGCGTCGTGTTCGAGGATTCGGAGGCGGGGATCCAGGCCGCCCGTGCCGCCGGGATGCGCGTGATCGGAGTGGGCACAGGATCCGCCGCGTACTCCCCCGACGCCGTGATCGCCGACCTCACGCACGTGAGCGTCTCGGCCGATGGCGACGGATTCGTACTCGTGCTCTCCTGAGGGTCGGCGACAGCTCGCGTTCGGGAGGAGAACTCGCGTTCGGGAGGAGGGATCCACGGATCCTCTCCTCCCGAACCGCGGTTTTCCTCCCGAACGGATCCAGCCGGGCAGGTCCGGCCGCGGGCAGGTCCGGCCGACGGCAGATCCAACGGCGGGTCCGGCCGCGGATCCGGGACCCGCGGGGGCTGGCGACTGCGACTCAACCCCGCGCCGCCGCCACGGCGGCACGGGCCTCGGCGGCCGTCGCCGCGGCGAGGGCGACGACGGCTGCTCGCCGGCAGTCCTCCGCCGTCACGGTCCGCAGGCGCGCGGAGACGCGGGCGAGCGAGCGCGCGGTCATCGACAGGCTCGTCACGCCGAGGCCGAGGAGCACCGGGGCGAGAGCCGGATCCCCGCCGGCCTCCCCGCACACGCCGACGGGCTTGCCCGCGGCGCGTCCGGCCTCGCCCACCCGCCCGATCAGGCGCAGCACGGCCGGCTGCCACGGGTCGTTGAGCGCTCCCAGCGGAGCCGAGAGCCGATCGGCGGCCATCGTGTACTGGGTGAGGTCATTGGTGCCGAGGCTGACGAAGTCGACCACGTCGAACAGCTCCGCGGCCAGCAGCGCGGCGGACGGCGTCTCGATCATGATTCCGACGCGGGCGATGCCCGCGGCATGGCAGGCGTCTGCGAACTCGCGCGCCTCGTCGAGGGTCGCGACCATCGGCGCCATCACCTCGACGAGCGCGTTCTCGGCGGCCGCGGCCTCCGCGATCGCACGCAGCTGATGTGCGAGCAGGCCGGGGTGCTCTCGCGCGACGCGCAGCCCGCGCACGCCGAGAGCGGGGTTCTCCTCGTCCGTCGCCGTCGCGAACGGAAGCGGTTTGTCGGATCCGGCGTCGAGCGTGCGCACCACGACCTTGCGTCCGGCGAACGGGGCGAGCACGCCGCGGTAGGCCTCGATCTGCTCCGCCACGGTCGGCTCGGTCGCGCGGTCGAGGAAGCAGAACTCGGTGCGGAACAGGCCGATCCCCCGCGCGCCCAGGCCTGCGGCGGTCTGCGCATCGGCGGCGCCACCCACGTTGGCGAGCAGCGGGATCGCGGTGCCGTCGGCGAGCGCGCCGGCCCCGTCGAAAGCCGGCACCTCCTCGGCGGCGCTCTGCACGGGATCGGACGGATCGCACTGCACGAGTCCCGCCTCGCCGTCGACGAGCACGGGCGTTCCCGCCGGGATCGCCGTGGCGCCGGCCACGCCGACCACGGCCGGCAGCCCCAGCGCCCGCGCGAGGATCGCCGTGTGCGAGGTCGGCCCGCCCTCCTCGGTCACGAGCGCGACGCATGCGCTGCGGCCGAGTGTCGCCGTCTCCGCAGGCGCGAGATCGCCGGCGACGAGCACGAAGGGATCCGCCTGGTCGGGGATCCCGGGCACCGCGGATCCGGTCAGCCGTGCGACGATGCGGTCGCGCACGCTCCGCACGTCGATCACGCGCTCGGCCATCCGTCCGCCGAGGCCGCGCAGCAGCTCGGCCTGCGCCGAGGCCTCCTCCCAGATCGCACGCGGGGCGGTCACGCCCTGCGCGCGCACCCGATCCCCGGCTCCCTCGGCGAGAGCCGGATCGGCCGCGAGCACGGCCGTGGCCTCCAGGATCTGGGCGATCTCGCCCTCGGCGCCGACGGCCCTCCCCCGAAGCTCCGCGACGACGTCCTGCGCCGCCGCGCCGATGCGCGCGGCTTCGGCGTCGCGGCGGTCGCCGGGCACCCGCTCGGCCGAGGACGGTTCGGCGATCGCGGCACCGAGCACCGCGACCGGCGCCACGGCCCGCCCCGGGCTCACCCCGAGCCCGCGCAGCACGGCACCCGCCTCGGGCGGCGTCCCCCCGGATCCGCCGGCGCCATCCCGCGAGAAACCACTTTCGGCATGAGACACCACCCCCGGCGTGGTGTCTCGTGCGGAAAGTGGTTTCTCACCGGTCGTGCCACCGGCGCTCCCGTCCGAGGCCGCCGCGGACGGGACACCGTCCATCTCGCCGAAGCCGTCGTCGAAGAGGGCCGCGATCCGCCCCACCGCCACGGATTCGCCGCGCAGCTCGACCTCATCGCCCTGCCGCGCGCCGAGCGTGAGCAGTCGCATCATGCTCGACGCCGGCACCGGGATCCCCGAGGGGAGCACACGCAGCCGCACGTCGGCGCCGGCCACCGCCTGGGCGATGAGCCCGGCGGGCCGGGCGTGCATGCCGGCGGGATTGCGCACCGCGACGGTGCGGACGACCTCGCCCTCCTGCGAGACCGCCGGTGCCGCGCCGGTGCCCCCCGGCACGGCCGGCCCCGGCGGCTCGTCCATCGGCGGCGCGCCCGCGGCCGCCGCCGTCCCTTCGTCGCCGAGCTGCGCCGACTTCGCCACCAGCGCCCCGTTCGCCTCGGCCGCGACGGCGTCCAGCGACGCCCCCTGCCCCGCGGTCACGGCTGCGGCGAGCAGTCCCTCCACGAACGGCCCCGACGCCAGCCGCACCGGCACATCGCTCGCCCGCAGCTCCAGTGCGAACTCGGCGCTCATCACGGCGGATCCGAGGTCCATCAGCACCAGCACCCCGTCGCACGAGGCCGCCAGTTCGTCGATCGCCTCGGCCACGCGCGTGGCATCGGTGCCGAGGATCGGGGTGCCGTCGGCATCCGCCCCGGCCCCCGCCGCGACGGCGATCGGCACACCGCCGCCCGGCAGCATCTGCGCCGCCAGCTCCCGCGCCGCCTCCGCCAGCCGCAGACTGTGCGAGACGGCGACGATCCCCACTCCTCCGGTCATCCGTGCATCCCCGATGCTCTCCGCGTCCCGGCTCAGCCGGCGACGGCCGCCGCGAGCGTCTCGAACAGCAGCGTCGCGGACGCGGATCCCGGATCCATGTGCCCCGCGCTGCGCTCGCCCAGGTAGCTCGCCCGCCCCTTGCGCGCGACGAGGTCGATGGTCGCGTCGCGCCCCGCCGCCGCGGCGGCGGCCGCCGTCGCCGCGGCCTCGGAGACGGGCTCCCCTGCGGCCAGCGCGGCATCCAGCGCGTCGATCGCGGGGGCGACGGCGTCGAACAGGGTCTTGTCCCCCGCCTCGGCCTTGCCACGCGCCACGATGCCGTCCAGTCCCGCGCGCAGACCGGCCGCGAGGGACGCAGGATCCACCTCCGTCACCGCGCCGAGCGTCGCGCCCAGGCGCAGGAAGAAGGTGCCGTACAGCGGACCGCTCGCGCCTCCCACCGTCGAGACCAGGGTCATTCCCACCGTCTTGAACAGCTCGTCGGCGGTCGCGGGCGCTGTCGTGTCGACCTTCTCCACCGCCGCCGCCATGCCGCGGGACATGTTGGCGCCATGGTCGGCGTCGCCGATGGCCGAGTCGAGCTCGGTCAGCCAGTCGCGTTTCTCGGTGACCGCCGTGCGGAAGCGGTGCAGCCAGTCGACGAGGGCGGCGAGCGGGACGGTGTTCGACATGGATGTGTTCTCCTTCGGATCGGATCCTGATGCTCCCGTCGCGAAAGATGCCGTTCTGGAATGCGGAGAACGACGATTCCTGCGACGGGAGCGACAGCGGCTGGTCGGGTCAGGCGCCCCAGCGCAGACCGGGGGTGACGACGGGGGCGTCCCACAGGCGCAGGATCTCGTCGTCGGCCTTGAGCACGGTCACCGAGCAGCCGGCCATGTCGAGCGAGGTGATGTAGTTGCCGACAAGGTTGCGGGCGATCGTCACGCCCGCCTTCTCCAGGAGCGCGGCCACCTCGCCGTACATGAGGTACAGCTCGATCAGCGGCGTGGCGCCCATGCCGTTGAGCATCACGATCGCCGGGGATCCGGTGAAGTCCATGTCGGCGAGGATCGGCTCGACCAGCTGCGCGGCGATGTCCTTGGCGGGAGCGAGCTGCTCGCGGTGCCGGCCCGGCTCGCCGTGGATCCCGATGCCGATCTCCATCTGGTCATCCGGCAGGTCGAAGGTGGGCTTTCCGGCCGCGGGCACGGTGCAGCTGGTCAGGGCCATGCCTATCGAGCGCCCCTGGCCGTTCACACGCGTGGCGAGGTCGGCGACCGCCGCGAGATCCTGCCCCTCCTCGGCGGCGGCGCCGACGATCTTCTCCAGCAGCACGGTGAGGCCCACGCCGCGGCGTCCGGCGGTGTAGAGCGAGTCCTGCACGGCGACGTCGTCGTCCACCACGACCGCGCGCACCTCGATGCCGTCCATCGCGGCGAGCTCTGCGCCCATCTCGAAGTTCATCACGTCGCCCGTGTAGTTCTTCACGATGTGCAGCACTCCGGCGCCGCGGTCGATCGCCTTGGTCGCGGCCTGCATCTGATCGGGCGTGGGCGAGGTGAACACCTCCCCGGCGCAGGCGGCGTCGAGCATGCCTGTGCCGACGAATCCACCGTGCAGCGGTTCGTGGCCGGATCCGCCTCCCGACAGCACCGCGACTTTGCCGTCGGCCTTCGGCGTCGCGCGCAGGATCACCCGGTTCGCGAAATCGACCTCGAGCTCCGGATGCGACAGGGCGAGACCGCGGAGCGACTCCGCGAGCACGTCCTCCGGCGCGTTGATGAGCTTCTTCATCCTGCAACCTCCTTGTGGCAGTGGTGCACTGTGGCAGTCGAACGCGTGAGCGTCGGGCGGGGCGGTTGCCCCTTGCGTCTCGCGCGGCAGCACTCCAGAATCAGAATGCTTTTCGTTAATGTCGAATATGCGGGGCCTGTGTCGGAAAGTCAAGAGGCCTCGTCACCGGATCCGCGCCACCGTCATCGAGGAGGGAGAAGCCAGCATGATCCAGGCGATCGATCGCGCCGCGAAGGTGCTCGAGCTGCTGCAGGGATCGCGCCACCTCGGCATCACCGACCTCGCCGCCGCCCTGCATCTGCCGCCGTCGACCGTGCACGGCATCGTGTCCTCGTTGCGCGAGCACGGCCTCGTCGCGAAGGAGCGCGGCGGCCAGCGCTACATGCTCGGTCCGACGCTGCTCAAGCTCTCCAGCGTGTACCTCGATTCGCTGGACGTGCGCGCCCGGTCGATGCGCTGGACGCAGGATCTCGCCCGCCGCACCGGCATGGCGGTGCGTCTGGGGGCCCCGCATTTCGCCGAGGTGCTGGTGATCCACCACGTGCTGCGCCCCGACGACACGCCCCAGATGCTGGAGACCGGCGCGGCCCTGCCCGCGCACGCCTCCGCGATGGGCAAGGTGCTGCTCGCGCACGACCTCGGCTTCCAGCGGGCGGTGCTCGCGGATCCGCTGGTCAGCCTCACCGGCGACACCGTGACCGACTCCGCCGTGCTCGCCGCGGCGCTGGGGTCGATCGCGGAGCACGGCTTCGCCACCGAGACCGACGAGGCGGTGCTGGGCGAGTCCTCGCTCGCCGCGCCGGTCGCCGATGCCAGGGGTGACATCGTCGCGGCGGTCGCGGTCGTGTTCCCCACCGCGGACGGCCCCGCATCCGACGCGGTGCTGCACGCGCTGCGCGACACCGCCCGCAACATCTCTCGGGAGCTGGGAGCCGGCAGCTGGCCGCCGCGGATCGCCCCTGCCGACGACTGAGCCGCCGGCTTGTCATCAGGCGGTGGGCGGCAGCCCCAGGTCCTCTTCGCGGACGGTGCCCTTGGCCGACCACGGGAAGTCGATCCAGCGATCGGTGTCCTTCCACGAGTAGTCCGGGCGGATGATCGTGGTCGGCTTGGTGTAGATCGTGACCGAGCGCACCGCGGCGCCCTTCTCGCGCAGCAGCTCGACCGCGAGCGCCAGCGTGCGACCGGAATCGGCCACATCGTCGACGAGCAGCACGCGCCGGCCGTTCAGATACTCCATGTCGAGCGCCGGCGGCAGCACCTCCGGGGCGTCCAGCACGGTGCCGATGCCGGTGTAGAACTCGACGTTGATCGCGCCGCAGTTCTTCGCGCCGAGCCCGTACGAGATCGCGCCGGCGGGCAGCAGACCGCCGCGCGCGATGGCGACGACCACCTCGGTCTCGAAACCAGAATCGAGGACCTTGCGGGCCAGGTCCCGCATCGCCTCGCCGAAACCGTCCCAGGTGAGCACTTCGCGCTCGATCGCCGCATCCGTCATGGATCCATTCTGCCGCGCCGTGTCCCGGATCCGCGCCCCCGATCGCTATCGGACCCCGAGGATCCGCTGCAGTTCGTCGTGCGGGAGCGCCGGCACCAGCCGCCCGCCCGGCCCGGTGCGTGCGGTCGCCGCGAGCAGCGCGCCCAGGATCGCCTCCTCTGTGGCCTCGATCGTCGCGTGGAACAGCGGATCGATGCGCTCGTTGGACAGCATCGACACGGTCGTGGTCGCCGGGCCGCCCCGCTCGAAGCCGCCGGGCAGATCGTTCGCGGTACTGAAGCAGAGCACGAGGTCTCCGCTGCCGTTCTCCCCCGCGCCGCCGGTGCGGCCGATCCCGAGGGCCGCACGCCGCGCGAGCCGCGCGCACTGCGTGGGCAGCAGCGGTGCATCGGTCGCCACGATCACGATGATCGACCCGTCGGATTCGCGCATGCCCGGCGGCATCGGCAGCGGCGGCAGGCCCTCGGCGAGCCGGCGCCCCACCGGCACGCCGTTCACGGTCAGCCGCTCGCGCTCCCCGTGGTTGGCCTGTACCAGCACGCCGACCGTGTAGCCGTCCGGCACCACCCGCGACGCCGTGCCGATGCCGCCCTTGAAGCCGTGGCAGATCATCCCAGTGCCGCCGCCGACGGATCCCTCCGCCACCGGACCCGCCGATGCCGCCGCGATCGCCTCGTGCACATGCTCCGGACGCACGTGGAAGCCGTTGATGTCGTTGAGCGCGCCGTCCCACGTCTCCGCGACGACGGGCAGGGCGAAGAACGGCTCCCCGGGTGCGCGCCGCGACGCCTCGTCGGCGACCAGCGCGTCGCGCACGACGCCGACCGAGTGCGTGTTGGTGATCCCGATCAGGCTGGTGAGGGTCCCCGATTCGCGCACCCACTCCAGACCGGTCATCTCGCCGTTCCCGTTCAGCCGGAACGGCGCCGCGAACAGCGGGTGATGCCACGGCTCGTCCCTCGGCACGATCACGGTCACGCCGGTGTGCACGGGCATCTCGCCGTCGCGGTCGAGCGTGACGTGCCCCACCCGCACCCCCGCGACATCGGTGAGGGCGTTGAGCGGGCCGGGTGGGAACTCCCCCACGACGATCCCGAGGTCTCGCGCGCGTGCGCCTGCGGTCATGGCCTGTCCTTTCGAGGGGCGACGCCCGCCGGAACGGCAGGCGTGCAGTGGTGCGCAACGGCGTCGCGCGGTGGGTCAACAGCGGATCCGGTGGCGTTCCTAGGCTGGGAGCGACTCGACGCCGAGAGGATCCGCGCATGGACATCACCACCGGACACAATGCCCGCCAGCGTGGCTTCGATCCGCTGCTGGCCGACGCCCCGGCTCTGGACGCGGCCGATCCCGGCTACCTCGAGGCCGTGGACGAGACGGGCGCTGCCGCGGGCATCGCCCGCTTCACCGCGGTCGACGCGGCGTCGCCGGACGCGGTCTGGGGTGCACTGCGCCGCCACGAGCTCGACGTGCGGGTGGCCGGTGAGGATCCGGGCCGCGCACTCGGCACGATCCTGGATCGATGGCTGCGCGGCCTCGCCGAGCAGGAGCGCCCGGGAGATGCGGACAGCTCCGCGCGCGTGAACGTGCCCTCGCGGGACATCGCACTCGTGCGGGCGCTGACCGAGCGCGGGTTCGCCCCGAACGGCATCCGGGGCGTGCGTCCGCGCCCGCGTGGCGCGATCGCCGCGGCGCCCGACCTGCCGGTCGCGCTGGACGGCGCCCTGGTGCGCGCGGCGACCGTCGACGATGCGCCGGCTCTGGGCGCGCTCGATGCACGGCTGCTCGCGCTCGACACGCACTTCGCCGGCGTCACCGAACGGGCGGGCGCGGCGGACATGTTCGCCGGCGCCTACCGGGAGCGCCTGCAGGCCGCCCCCGACACCACCTGGGTGCTGGAGCGGCCGACCGGGATCACCGGCTTCATCCACGTCATGCCCGACGCGGCCTCGCCGGAGCCCGGGACCCTGGCCCTCGCCGCCTCGGGCGGCCAGTACCTCGTGGTGATGTACCTCGACGAATCCGAGCGCGGCGCGGGCACCGGGGCGGCGTTCTGCGACATCGCACACGCGCTGCTCGACGCGGCCGGCGCCCCGTACACGCTGCTCAGCTACGCGGTCGCGAACCCGCGCTCCGGTCCGTTCTGGTCGCGCATGGGGTACCGGCCGGTCGTGACCGAGTGGCAGCGTCGTCCCGCGGTGCTCGCGGTCTGACGTCCGCCCGGTCACGACCGGATCCGTCCGTCTCACTCGTCGTCGGCCTCGTACTCCGGCCCGAGGAACAGCGAGATGAACCGGAACGGGCGCTCGACGTTCTCCCATCCCAGCGGGCAGTGCACGGTGCCGCGCGGGATGAACACCGACCCCGTCGTGGTGAGCACGTGCTTCTCGCCGTCGATCTCCATCACGAGCCGGGCGCCCAGATCCTTCGGGTTCTCCGGATCGTTGCCCATCCAGATGAGCACCTCGTCGTGGTCGTGGTGCACGTGCGGGTGCACCCAGGTCGCGGCCTCGTCGCTGGGGTTGATCCAGCAGTAGCCCATGTGCACCTGCGCCTCCGGCACCTCCGCCGGCCGCATCAGGCCGTACGGGTGGCCGAGGTTCGCGGGCACGTCCGCCTTGTCGCGCACCGCGTCGCCCTCGTATGTGAACGACTCGCTGCTGTCCCAGAGCTCTTTCACGAAGAGCCTGTCGTGTGCACCCATGCTGTTTCTCCTTCTCCTGGATTGGATCTTGTTCCGGATCCGATCGCCTGCACGATCGGATCCGCGGTCTTCACGGCTCAGCCGGCGGCCGCGAGCGGCACATCGAGCACGTCGGCGAGCAGCGTCGCGGTGTACTCGTGCTCTGGCTGGTCGAGCACCCGGTCGGTCGGCCCCTGCTCCACGACGGTGCCGGCACGCAGCACGGTCACGGCGTCGGCGAGGCTGCGTACGACCGCGAAGTTGTGCGTGACGAAGAGCATGCTGAGCCCCTCGGCCTGCAGGCCGCGCAGCAGCTCCACGATCGCGGCCTGCACGCTGACATCGAGCGCGGAGGTCACCTCGTCACAGATCAGCAGCCGCGGGTCGCTCGCGAGCGCGCGGGCGATGGCCACGCGCTGACGCTGCCCACCGGAGAGCTCTCTCGGATAGCGCTGGGCGACCTCTGCCGGCAGCTCGACCCGGTCCAGCAGCTCGGCGACCCTGCTCCGCCGGGCGCGGCCGCCGAGCCCGGCGAAGTACGTCAGCGGCACGCCGATGCTCGCACCGACCGTGGCACGCGGGTTGAGCGAGGCGTATGGGTTCTGGAACACGTACTGCACCTCGCGCCGCTGCGCGGGCGCTCGCCGCCGCGCCGCCGGGGCGAGCGCGGCGCCGTCCAGCAGCACCTCTCCGCCGGTGCGCTCCTGCAGGCCGGCGATGCACTGCGACAGCGTGCTCTTGCCGGATCCGGACTCCCCCACGACCGCGACGCACTCGCCGGGGCGCACCTGGAGGTCGACGTCGAAGAGCACAGGACGGCGCCCGTATGCGGCGGTGAGTCCGCGCACCTCCAGCAGCGCGGCCGCATCGGCCGCCGTCTCGGTGCGCGGCGCTTCGACCCTGGCATGCCCGGCCGCACCGATCTCCCCTGCACGCAGGCAGCGCACGGCCGAACGCCCCGTGCTGTCGTCGCCGAGGACGATCAGCTGCGGTGCGGTGCGGCGGCAGGCATCGGTGGCGAAGCCGCAGCGATCGGCGAACCGGCAGCCCTGCCGGGGCGGTGCCGGGGCCGGTGCGCGGCCGGGGATCGCCTGCAGCTGCAGGCGCACACGGCTGTCCGGCACCGAGGCGAGCAGGGCGCGGCTGTAGGGATGCTGCGGCGCGAGCACGAGCCGAGCCGCGGGCCCGGTCTCGATGATCTGCCCGGCGTACATCACGGCCACCTCATCGGCGACGTCGGCGATCACCGCCAGGTCGTGCGAGATGTACACCGCCGCCATCTCACGGGCGCGGCACAGCTCGGCGACGAGTGCGAGCACCTTGGCCTGGGTGGTGACGTCGAGGCCGGTGGTCGGTTCGTCGAGCACGAGCACGTCGGGGTCGCCCACGATCGCCATCGCGATGCCGACCCGCTGCTTCTGCCCGCCGGACAGCTGCCCGGGACGGCGTTTCAGGAACGCGGCGTCGGCGGGCAGATCCACGGCCCTGAGCACATCCGCGATGCGCTCCCGGCGCTCGTCGGGGGTGCCGGTCATCGCCTCCTCGAGCTGGGTGCGCAGCGACAGCGCCGGGTTGAGAGCGGCGGCGGGATCCTGCGGCACGTACGCGATGAGGGTGCCGCGGGCGTGGCGGCGCTCCCGGTCGCCGAGGGCGAGCATGTCGACCTCGCCGATCCGCACGGATCCGGCGGTGATCCGGGCGCCGGGGCGGGCATGCCCGAGCAGGGCGAGCGAGAGTGTGCTCTTGCCGGATCCGGATTCGCCGACCACCCCCAGCACCCGGCCGGGCTCGACACGCAGCGATGCGTCGTCGACGAGGCGGCTGCCGTCGGACAGTTCGACCCGGAGGTCCTGCACCACGAGTG
The DNA here is from genome assembly GCA_018268455.1 of Actinomycetota bacterium. Lineage (GTDB taxonomy): Bacteria > Actinomycetota > Actinomycetes > Actinomycetales > Microbacteriaceae > Microbacterium. The sequence continues at coordinate 38,408 of JAFDWM010000007.1, forward strand.
CGCTCATCGCGCGGCTCCTTCCGTGCGTGCCACGACGCGCGCGGCGCCTTCGGCGATGAGGTTGCCGCCCACGGTGAACAGCACGACGCACAGCACGGGCGCCACCACCGCCCACGGCTGGCCGGCGAGGCCGTTGCGGTTCTCGCTGATCATCAGGCCCCAGTCGGGGGTCGGCGGCTGGATGCCGTAGCCGATGAAGCTCATCGATGCGAGGATCCCGACCGCCCACATCAGGCGCATGCCGAGCTCGACCATGAGCGGCGAGACGAGATTGGGCACGATCTCGCGCGCCAGGATGTGCCGGGTGGGCACGCCCGTCGCCCGCGACCAGCGCACGAACTCGCGGTCGACGAGCGGGATCGCCGCGCCCCGCAGCACGCGGGAGACGCCCGGCGTGAGCCCGATCGCGACGAGCGCCACCAGCAGCCACGGCTCCGGTCCGATCACCGAGACGAACAGCAGGGTGAAGAGCAGCGCGGGGAAGGCCAGAAGCACGTCCATGAAGCGCATGAGCACGACGTCGGCCATGCCGCCCGCGTACGCGGCGCCGATGCCGACGAGCGCGCCGAGCAGCACCGCGAGCAGGGCGGCGCTGGGCGCCATCCAGGCCAGGTTCACGCCGCCGGCGAGCACCCGGGACAGCACGTCGCGGCCGAGGTAGTCGGCACCGAAGGGGAGCCCGGATCCGGCGGGGGCGAACGGACGCGCGATCGTGCGCGCCGGGTTGTTCGGTGCGAACAGTGGCCCGAGCAGCGCCACGAGCAGCATCACGACGATGAGCACCAGCCCGGCCTGCACCTGTCCGGAGCGCAGCAGGCGCGGCGCGCGGCGGCGATGCCGGGCGGCGTCCTGAGGTGCGTCCGCGGACTCCGCGGCCGTGCCGAGCGCGGCGTCGGCGATCGGGATCTCGATGGCCATCTCAGTTCCTCCCCTCGACGCGGACCAGGTCCGCGACGAAGTTGAACACGAAGTAGATCGCGGCGATGATCAGCACGATCGCCTGGATCACGGGGATGTCGCGCGCACCGATCGAGCGCAGCAGCAGCACGCCCATCCCCGGGTAGTTGAAGACGTACTCGGTGACCACGACACCGCCGACCGTGAACGCGGCGACGAGGCTCGCCGCCGGGATCGCCGGGGCGAGCGCGTTGGGCAGGGCGTGCACCAGCAGGATCCGCCACCGGCCCACGCCCTTGAGCTCGGCCATCTCGATGTACTCGCTGCCGAGCACGTCGATCACGGCGGCGCGCACGAGCCGGCCGAGGTACATCACGCCGCCGATCACGAGCGTGAGCACCGGGAGCACCAGCTTCGCCGGCTGGTCCCACGGGTGCGAGCCCAGCGGGATGATCGAGACGGCGGGCAGGATGCGGAACACGGTGGTGCCGAACAGGAACACCAGCAGCGTGCCGATGATGAAGTCGGGCAGCGCGTTGGTGATCATGGATCCGCCCAGGAAGGTGCGGTCGAACCAGCCGTCGCGGTAGCGGGCGGCGAGCACGCCGACCAGCAGCGACAGCGGCAGGATGATCGCCACCGCGACGCCGGCGAGGAACAGACTGTTGCCGAGCGGGCCGGCGAGGATCTGCACCACCGGCCGGTTGCCGGCCAGCGAGGTGCCGAAGTCGCCGTGCAGCACCCCGCCGAACCAGCGGCCGAACTGCACCAGCACCGGGTCGTTCAGGCCCAGCTGCTGCGACAGCGCATGCACCCGCTCGGGTGTCGCGTGCGTGCCGAGCAGCACCGTGGCGGCGTTGCCCGGCATGATCTGCGTCGCGAAGAAGACGCACACCGCCACCAGCAGCAGCGTCACCACCGCCTGGATCAGCTTGCCGACGGCGGGCCCGACCCACGCCAGCGTGCGGCGTGGGCGGGCCGGCAACGTCGCCAGCAGCTCTGTCGTGCTCATGGTGATCGTCACCGGCCCGTCGCGCTCAGTCCGTGACCGTGACGCCGGCGAACGACTCCGACGTGTGGCCGTACGGGTCGGTGCGCAGGCCCTTGACCCGTGCGGAGTGCGGGGTCAGGTCCTTCGGCAGCGCCGGGATGATCGACGGGGAGTCCGCGTACTGCACCGCCTGCAGCTTCTCGATCACCGCGCACTGCTTCGTCGTGTCGGTGGTGTTGAACAGCTCGGTGGCGAGGTTCGCGAAGTCCGCATTGTTCCAGTGCGAGGCGTTGTCCTGCCCGTCCGGCAGCAGGTGCCCCGGCATGCTCGTCAGGTAGGAGGATCCGACCAGGTTGACGACGAACGGCCACTGCAGCCACTTGTCGAGCAGGGATCCGGTGTCCATGGTCTTGACGTTCACGGTCACGCCGATCTGCGCCGCGTCCTGGTTGATGAGCTGGGCGACCTCTGACATGCCCTGGAACGCGCCGTCGGTGACGAGGTCGACGTTCAGATCAGACTTTCCGGCCTCGGCGAGCAGCTGCTTCGCCTTCTGCAGGTCCTGCTTGCGCTGCGGGAGGTCGGGGGCCGGGCATCCGCTCGCGAGATCGACGTCGTTGCCCACCTTCGCGTAGCCGTTGTACGCGGTCTTCACGACCGCGTCGCGGTCGACGATCAGCTGCAGTGCCTGGCGCACGCGCGGGTCGTCGAACGGCGCCATGTCGGTGCGCATGTCCAGCGTGAGGTGGGTGGCGCTGTCGCTCTCCAGGAACTCGATGCCGGAGGCCTTGAGCGCGTCGACGTTCGACAGCGGCACGGCGGAGGTCAGGTCGATCTGGCCACCCTGGAGTGCGTTCACGATCGCCTGCTGGTCGGCGAAGAAGTACACCTCGAGCTTGTCGAACCCGGGCTTCTCGCCCCAGTAGTCGTCGAAGCGGGTCAGGCTCGCCTGACGGTTCGGCTCGAAGGATCCGACCGTGAACGGCCCGGTGCCGTCGACGTCCTTGTCGGTCGAGGTCTTGCCGATCATCGCGAGCTGCTCGTAGGCCCAGGCGCTCGGGAAGATGCCGTACGGCGTGCTGAGCGTGAATTCGACCGTGAGGTCGTCGATCTTCTTGACCTTGTCCGGCGACACGAACGAGGAGATCTGCGTGATCGCACCGAACGAGTCCTTGAGCTCGAACATCTTCTTGATACTGAAGAGCACATCGTCGGCGCCGAAGGTCGCGCCGCTGTGCAGCTTCACGTCGGGGCGCAGCTTGACGGTCCACACCGTGTTGTCGGCGTTCGGGGTGAACGACTCGGCCAGCCCCATCTGCAGCACGCCCTTGTTGTCGAGCTGGGTCAGGGTGTCGAAGGTGTTGCGCCAGATGGCGCCCTCACCCGCGGTGCTCTGCGCCGCGTACGGGAACAGGGTGTCGTTGACGCTGCCGACCAGGCCGAGGCTCAGTGTGCCGGTCCCGGCGCCGGCGGCACCGGTGGAGCCGGCGTCCTGGGCCGGTGAGGAGCACGCGGCGAGCGCGCCGACGACGACCGCCGCGGTGAGACCGGCGACGAGGCGCCGGGTGAGGCGACGGGATCGGGAAAGGGTTGCGGACACGGTGTCTCCTTCGAACGGTGCCTGGCGCGCTCGACGGCGAGCGCGCGGAGCGATCCTTCTGGCCGGATCGCGGGCCTGTTTCGGGTACGGCGCTGCTGTCGCCGTGGGTCCGGCCCGGCAGGTGCCGTGGCCGGGCTGCGGCGCCGCGCGACGGCACAGGATCCGTCGCGCGACGACCGCGGCTATGCGCCGATCGCCTGGTCCTCGCGGCGATGCGAGGCGTAGTCCGGGCTCAGCGTGATCGCGATGAACGTGAACGGCCGGTCGACCTTCTCGAACCCGAGTGGGCAGTGGTAGGTGCCCTTCGGGATGTACACGGCGCCGGTGGTGGAGACCAGGTGCCGCTCCCCCTCGATCGTCATGTACAGGTCGCCGCCGAGCTCGCCCGGGTTCTCCGGGTCGTTGCCCATCCACACCAGGATCTCGTCGAAGTCCTCGTGCACATGCTCGTGCACCCAGAAGGTCTCCTCGCCGATCGGCATCACCCAGCTGTAGGCCCCGAACACGGTCGAGGCGGGAACATCGAGCTGACGCATGATGCCGTACGGCACGCTCAGGTTCGGCGGCAGAGTCTCCCCGCCGGCCTCTCCCTCATTGACCATGTCGTCGGCGACGACATTCATGTCGACGATGAACAGGTCGTCATAGGCGCCCATGACGATCAGGCCTGCGGGACGTTCTCGTCGGACGAGTAGGTGCCGTCGCTGGACAGCGAGATCGCGTTGAAGCGGATCGGCCGGGTGACCGTGCCCCAGTCCAGCGGGCAGTGCCGCACGCCGGCGGGGATGTAGACCGCCCCTGACGTGTTGATCGTGTACTTCTCGCCGCCGATCCACAGGTACGCCTCGCCGCCCAGGTCGTGCGGGTTCTCCGGGTCGCTGCCCAGGAAGACCAGGACCTCGTCGTAGTCGTGCTCGTGCTCGTTGACCCAGTGGCTGCCCTCGTCCGTGGGGTGGATCCACGAATACGTCATGTGGAGCTTCGACTGGGGCACGTCCTCGGCCCGCATGAGTGCGAATGCGTCGCCGATGTGCCCCGGTCGGGGCTCGCCCGTGGCGATCGCGCCCTCGTTGACGAGGTCGTCGCTGACGTCCCCCATGTGCCGCACGATAAGGTGCTCGTAAGTGCCGGTCATCTGTCCTCCTCTGGAATGTGCTCTCACGCTAAGGCGGCGGATCCGGGCGGCTCCAGGCACTCAGCCCGGGTGCTCTGGCACTCCTGCCCGGACGCTCTGGCACTCCTTCGCGGGAGTCCTCGGGCCTGCCGCGGGCGGTCCGGGAGGGACAGGCTTGCCCGCGCGCGCACGATCCTTTCCTCCGGGCGCGGCGCCGCGTCACACCGCTTGCGCGGGCACGCCTGGCGGCATGCACTGGGTGCGTGAGGTCACTGACGACAGCCCGTACCGCTCGCGCGTTCGCGGAGTACAACATCGAGGAGCGCGCGACGACGCTGCGCGGATCCGCGCTGGTGGGCTCCTTCCGCGAGGACGGACCTGGCCCGCACATGACCCAGCCGCACCGGCACGACTTCGTGGAGCTGATCTGGATCTCCGAGGGATCCGGCACGCACCTCATCGACACGTCGGAGTTCCGCGTCGCCCCGCGCACCCTGCACATCATCGCGCCCGGTCAGGTGCACTGCTGGAAGCCGGGTGAGCGGCCGCTGGACGGCACCCTGGTGCTGTTCCGGGAGGAGTTCCTGGTCAGCGCCGCCGATCTGCCCGCGCGGACGATCCGCGGCGGGATGACCGTGCCTGATGCGGCCGCCGCCCGTCGTATCGACCGGATGCTGGAGGATCTGCGCGACGAGCTCGACGGCGACGCCGAGGACCGCGACGAGGTGGTGCGGTACCTGCTGTCGGCCCTCGTGACGATGTGCGCGCGCACCCGGATCGAGCCGGCCCAGCCCCGGCACACGCTCGCCCAGGCGTTCCTGCGCATCGTGCGCGCAGAGCCCCGCGCCACCCTCACCGTCGCCGACTGCGCGCGCAGGCTCAACGTGACGGGCAACCATCTCGCCGAGGTCGTGGCCGCCGACATCGGCCGCACGCCCAGTGCCGTCATCCGCGCCGCGGTGCTGCTCGAGGCCGAACGGCTGCTGTGCCGCACCGCACTCACCTGTGCGCAGATCGCCGCGGAACTGGCGTTCGAGGATCCGTCGTACTTCTCCCGGTTCTTCCGCCGGGAGACCGGTTCCACGCCCTCCGCCTACCGCAGCGCGCGCGGGCTCGCCGCCTGAGCCGCGGGCCTCGCGGCGCGGACCGCGGCACCTCGGGCCCTGGCCTCGGAAGCCGGCCTCAGACCCGGGCGAAGTCCTCGAAGATCAGCGTCGTGCGACTGGAGCGCACCGCCGGGATGGACTGGATCTCCTCGAGCACGATCCGGCGCAGGTCACGCGCATCCCCCGCACGCACCAGCAGGATCACGTCGAAGTCGCCGCCGACGAGGGCCATGTGCTCCACCTCGGGGATCCGCTGCAGGCGCTCCTGCACCTCCTGCCAGGACGGCTGCTCGAGCGAGAGCATCACGTACGCCGAGGCGTGATGGCCGAGCAGCACCGGATCCGTGCGCACCGTGTAGCCGGTGATGACCCCGGCGTCGGTGAGGCGCTTGATGCGCGCATGGGCGCCGGCGCGGGAGATGTGCACGGTCTCGGCGATCGCGGTCATCGAGGTGCGCGCGTCCCGGCGCAGCTCCTCCAGGATGGCACGGTCGACGTCGTCGAGAGCGGTCATGGCTGCCTCCTGGGATGGGCCGGTCTGGTGACACTTCGAATGATTATCGCGTGATCATGCAGCAATCGTCCACAGTCATGCGTAATGCATTGGACGACTGAACGATCACGCGCACACTGGGGGCATCCGTTCGGCAAGGAAGGCGGACCCGATGCTCTTCACGACCCCCACCGCGCGCGTCGCGAGCGCGACGGATCCGCACGTGCTGCTCCCCCGCGACGAGCCCGTGCGACTGATCGATCAGGACGGCGTCGCGCACGCCGACGAGGGCTACGCCCTGCCCGGCGCCGATCTTCTCGGCCGCGCGTACCGGGGACTCGTCGAGGGCCGCCGCATCAACGACCAGGCGAACGCGCTGGTGCGCCAGGGGCGCCTGGCCGTGTACCCCTCCTCGCATGGGCAGGAGGCCTGCCAGGTGGCTGCCTCGCTCGTCCTCGGTGAGCACGACTGGCTGTTCCCGACCTACCGCGACTCGGTCGCCGTGATCGCGCGCGGCGTCTCCCCCGCCGATGCCATGGTGCTGCTGAAGGGCGACTGGCACTCCGGGTACGACCCGCACGAGCACCGCGTCGCCCCCCAGGCCACCCCGCTCGCCACTCAGCTGCTGCACGCGGTGGGCTTCGCGCAGGCCGCACGACACCGCGGCGAGGACACCGTCGTGCTGGCGATGTGCGGAGACGGATCCACGAGCGAGGGCGACTTCCACGAGGCGATGAACTTCGCCGCGGTGTTCCACCTGCCGGTGGTGTTCTTCGTCCAGAACAACGAGTTCGCGATCTCGGTGCCGCTGTCGCGCCAGACCGCCGCCCCCTCGCTCGCGCACAAGGCGATCGGCTACGGCATGCCCGGGCAGCGTGTCGACGGCAACGACGTCGCCGCGCTCCTCGCGGTGCTCGGCGAGGCGGTGGATCGCGCCCGCGCGGGCGGCGGGCCGACCCTGGTCGAGGCGCACACCTACCGCATGCAGGCGCACACCAACGCCGACGACGACACCCGCTACCGACAGCGCGCCGAAGTGCAGGCGTGGACGGCGAAGGATCCGCTGTCGCGCCTGCGCGGCTACCTCGTCGCGCAGGACCTGCTCGACGAGGAGGCCGAGGCGCGGCTCGCGGAGGGCGCGGAGACGATCGCCGCCGCCCTGCGCGATGCGCTGAACGCCGACGCCGACCTCGACCCGGAGGACCTGTTCCGGTTCGTGCGCAGTTCCCGGTCGCCCCAGCTGCAGGAGCAGTGGCACCAGCTGCGCGACGAGCTCGAGCGCAGCGGATCCGATCACGAAGGAGCAGCACGATGACTCTCATGCACGACGTCGCCCCCGCGCCCGCCCCGACGACGCAGACGATGACCATGGCGGCGGCGCTCAACCGCGCCCTCGCCGATGCGATCGAGACCGATCCCGACGTGCTCGTCTTCGGGGAGGACGTCGGCGCCCTCGGCGGCGTGTTCCGCATCACCGACGGCCTCACCGAGCGGTACGGCGAGGAGCGCTGCTTCGACACCCCGCTCGCCGAGTCCGGGATCGTCGGCACCGCGGTCGGCATGGCCATGAACGGGCTGCGCCCGGTGATCGAGATGCAGTTCGACGCTTTCGCCCTGCCCGCCTTCGAGCAGGTCGTCAGCCACGTCGCCAAGATGGGCAACCGCACCCGCGGCGCCATGCGCCTGCCGATCGTGATCCGCATCCCCACCGGCGGCGGCATCGGCGGCGTCGAGCACCACTGCGATTCGTCCGAGGCCTACTACGCGCACACGCCGGGCCTCACCGTGGTGTGCCCGTCCACCCCGCAGGACGCATACTCGCTGCTGCGCGCGGCGATCGCCTCACCGGATCCGGTGATCTTCCTCGAGCCGAAGAAGCTGTACTGGTCCAAGGGGGAGGTCGACACGTCGGTCGTCGCGGAGATCGGATCCGCCCGGATCGTGCGCGAGGGATCCGACGTCACGCTCATCTCGTACGGCTCCTCCGTGGCGACCTGCCTGGAGGCGGCCGAGATCGCGGCCGTCGAGGGCCGCAGCGTTCAGGTCGTGGACGTGCGCTCGCTCTCCCCGATCGACGATGCGACCATCACCGCCGCCGTGCGCGCGACCGGACGTGCCGTGGTCGTCGCCGAGGCGCCGGGGTACGCCAGCGTCGCGAGCGAGATCCAGTCCCGCGTGTTCGAGCGCTGCTTCGAGTATCTGGAGGCGCCGGTGCGCAAGGTGACCGGCTTCGACACCCCGTTCGCCTCGCCGAAGTTCGAGCACTGGTATCTGCCGGATGCCGACCGCGTGCTGGACGCGATCGACAGCCTGCACTGGCTCGACGAGAACGCGGGCGAAGCATGACCGCCACGACCACCCGCGTGTTCCGCCTGCCCGATCTCGGCGAGGGGCTGACCGAGGCCGGACTCGTGCAGTGGCTGGTGCAGGTCGGCGATGTGATCGCCACCGACCAGGCGATCGCCGAGGTCGAGACGGCGAAGAGCGTCGTGGAGCTGCCGTCGCCGTTCGCGGGCGTCGTCGTGGCGCTGCACGGCGAGCCCGGCGCGACGATCGACGTCGGCGCACCCGTGCTCGAGGTCGCCGACCCGGACGCGCCGCCGATGGATGCCGCCGCGCCGGCCGGCCCCACCGCGGAGGTCGCCGTCGAGAAGGAGGCGTACCGCGCCGAGGAGCGGGCCGGATCCGGCAATGTGCTGATCGGGTACGGCACGACCGAGCGCGCCGGGTCCGGGCGTCGTCGTGCGCGGCGCAAGCCGGGCCCCGCGCGCGGGGAGGGCACCCCGGCCGGACGGCCGAACATGCCCGAGATCGCCCCTGCCCCGGTCGAACGCCCGGCGTCCCGCCCTGTGGCCGTGCGCTCGCCGATCGTCCGCCGGCTCGCACGCGATCTCGGCGTCGACGTGCGGCGCATCGACCCGACCGGATCCGACGGCGCCGTCACCCGCGGCGATGTGCTCCGCGCGGCGGTCGACCAGGCCGTCGACGGCGTCTCCCTGCACACCCTCGTCGCCGGCACGCCGGCCGTCGGCCCTGCCAGGACCCCAGCCCCCTCACCCGTCAGCGCCGCCGGCGAGACCGTCGACGGGCTCGGCGTCACGGCTCGCGAACGCATGTCGCCGCTGCGCAAGGCGGTGAGCGCCAAACTCACCCGCAGCAGGTCGGAGATCCCCGAGGCCACCGTCTGGGTCGACGTCGACGTGACCGAGCTCTGGAACCTGCGCGCGCAGATGGCGCCGGAGGGCGGCCGTGCCCCGTCGCTGACCGCACTCGTGGCCCGGTTCGTGCTGATCGCCCTCGCCGAGCGCCCGCTGCTCGCCTCGCGGCTCAGCGACGACGCGAGCGAGATCGTGTCCTTCGACGGCATCAACCTCGGCGTCGCGGCCGACACCGACCGGGGCCTCATGGTGCCGGTGATCCCGCGCGCGCACGAGCTCAGCGTGGACGAGCTCGACGCCGCGCTGCGCGAGCTCGCCGCGACCGCGCGGGCAGGATCGATGCCGCCGGAACGGCTGCGCGGATCCACGTTCACCCTCAACAACTACGGCGGCCTCGGCGTGGACGGGTCGGCCGCGATCATCAACCACCCCGACGTCGCGATCCTCGGCATCGGCCGGATGATCGAGCGGCCGTGGGTGGTGGACGGCGCCGTCGTCGCGCGCCGGATCGCGCAGCTCTCGCTCGTGTTCGACCACCGGGTGTGCGACGGCGGCTACGCCGCCGGGTTCCTGCGCCGCGTGATGGAGCTGCTCGAGCATCCCGTGCGCGCGTTCGGACGGCTGCGCTGAGCGGATCCGCCCGCTCCGGCCGGCCCGGATCCGTTCCAGCCCGGCGCGGATCCGAGGCCGCGACCGAGCGCATCAGCCGCGCAGCGCGAGCACGAACGGGAGCACCTCCGTCGCGCCGGCCTGACGCAGCACCCGCGCGGCGACCGTGAGCGTCCAGCGGCTGTCGGCCTGATCGTCGACCAGCAGCACCGGGCCGGCCGGCACCTCGAGTCCTGCGGCGGTGAAGCGATCCCAGACGCCGGCGAGCCGGAACACGCTGTTGCCGCCCGGCTGCCCGGCCGGACCGCCCCCGGCGAACCCGAGCTCGCCCAGATACGGGAGCCGTCCGATCTCGGCGATGCCCCGCGCCAGCGTCGAGACCAGGAGCGGTCTCGACCGCGAGGGTATCGACACGACGGCGACCGGCCGCTCGGCCCAGCCCCAGTCGGCGAGCACGCGCACGCAGGCGTCGCGGACCCGCTCCGGCACGGGCCGATCCGCCGCCCCCGCGGCGAAGAGCTCGCGCAGCGTGCCGCCCCAGCCGAGGTCGGTGAGACGGCCCAGCGCCCGCCCCTCCGCGGCCTGCTCGTCGGCCGGGATCCGGCCCTTCACCGGGACGCTGAGTCGTTCGGCGCCGGTCGGCCACTGCCGACGCTGCTCGATCGGAACGCCGACCCGGTCGAGCGCCGCGGAGGCGGCCTCGCCCGCGACGGATCCGATCTCAGCGGGGAACCAGACGCCGGCGCAGTTGTCGCATCGCCCGCAGGGGGCGGCCGTGTCGTCGTCGAGTGAGCGCTGCAGGAACTCCATCCGGCAGCCGGAGGTCTGCTCGTACTCGAGCATGTGCTGCTGCTCTGCCAGCCGCTCCGCCGCGATGCGCGCGTACCGCTCCGCGTCGTAGCTCCAGGCCTCGCCCGTGGCGATCCATCCGCGCTGCACCCGGCGCACGGCGCCGTCGACGTCGAGCACCTTCAGCAGCAGTTCCAGCGGCGTGCGCCGGATGTCGACCATCGCCTCCAGCGCCGGGGTCGAGATCGGCACATCACCGAGCGCCGCGATGACCCGCTCGGCGCGCTCGCGATCGGGCATCGACGCCGTCGCGAAGTAGTGCCAGATGTCGCAATCCTCCGCCCCCGGCAGCAGCAGCACGTCGGCGCTCTCGCTCGCACGGCCCGCACGGCCGACCTGCTGGTAGTACGCCACCGGCGACGAGGGAGCGCCCAGATGCAGCACGAAGCCGAGATCCGGCTTGTCGAATCCCATCCCGAGCGCACTCGTGGCGACCAGGGCCTTCACCTCGTTGCGTTTGAGCATGCCCTCCGACTCGGCCCGCTCATCGGCATCGGTCTGCCCCGTGTACGCGCGCACCCGATGCCCGCGCTCGCGGAGCAGGCGCGCGGTGTCGACGGCCGCCGCGACCGTGAGCGTGTAGATGATGCCGGATCCGGGCAGCTCATCGAGGTGACTCAGCAGCCAGGCCAGCCGGCTCGCCGCATCGGGCAGACGCAGCACGCCGAGCCGCAGGGAGGCGCGGGCGAGCGGCCCCCGGATCGTGAGCACCTCGGATCCGCCGCCGCCGTCGACCCCCGCGGATCCGGATCCGCCGAATGCGCCGAGCTGCTCGGCGACGTCGGCCACGACCCGGCTGTTCGCGGTCGCCGTCGTGGCGAGCACCGGCACCGCCGCAGGCATCTGCGCGATGAGATCGCGCAGCCGCCGGTAGTCGGGCCGGAAGTCATGACCCCAGTCGCTGATGCAGTGCGCCTCGTCGACGACGAGCATGCCGATCCGGCGCACGAGCGCAGGCAGCTGCTCCTCGCGGAAGGACGGATTGTTCAGCCGCTCGGGCGAGACCAGCAGCACATCGACCTCGTCGCGGTCGAGACGTGCGAGCACGTCGCCCCACTCGTGCGCGTTGGTGGAGTTGATCGCGACCGCCCGCACCCCCGCCCGCTCCGCGGCCGAGATCTGGTCCCGCATGAGCGCCAGCAGCGGCGACACCAGCACCGTGGGGCCGGCGCCGGCACGGCGCAGCAGCAGGGTCGCGACGAAGTACACGGCCGACTTGCCCCAGCCGGTGCGCTGCACCACGAGCGCCCGCCGCCGCCCGCCGACCAGCGCCTCGATGGCCTCGTACTGACCGTCGTGGAACTCCGCGTCCGTGCGGCCGACGAGCTCGCGCAGTGCCGCGAGAGCATCATCCCGGATCCCCGCCGGGGCTGCGTTCGGAGTCATACCTCCACCCTGCCGCACTCCTCCGACATGCGCTCGACCGTCTCGCCCCGCGCGCGGTTGCGGTCGGCGTCCCTTCCGCGGTTACGCTCGGACGATGAGCACATCGGCGCGACGAACGACCGGTCTCCGCGCCGCGATCGCGCCGAGGCCCGCCTCGTGATCTCGCGTGAACTCGCGCTCGCGCTGCGCGACGCCGGCCTGGTGTGGCACCCGGCCGAGGGCGACCGCTTCCAGCTCGTCCTGCCCGACGAAGTGGAGCTGGAGGTCGAGGCCGACGTCTTCACCGTCAGCACGATGACAATCGAGGCCCGGCGCACGCCGACCGGCATGATCCTCGCATTCAACGGCACGACGGAATGGGCGCTCGATGCGGTGACGCTCACCGAGGCGGTCTGGCTGCCCCGTGAGGATCAACTGCGCGACCTGCTGCGCGGCACGTTCCGGCGGCTCACGCGACTCGGCGATGCGTTCCGCGTCGAGATCGAGGTCGGCGCGGATCAGCTGCGCTTCACGCACCCGGATCCGTCCGAGGCGTACGGCCGGGCCCTGCTCGCGCTCATCGACCGCTCGCGCTGAGAGCCGTGCGGATCGGACGGGCGCGCTCGTCGCGATGTCCGACCACGGTGCGACAATGCCGTCATGAAGCTCAGCGAGCTCGTCACCGCGGCCGGCCAGGTCGCCGCCACCTCATCGCGCCTGGCCAAGATCGACGTGCTGGCGAGCCTGCTGCAGGGTGCCGAGCCCGAAGAGCTCGCGCCGATCGTCGGCCTGCTGCTGGCCTCACCCCGCCAGGGCAGGCTCGGCGTCGGCTGGAGGGGGATCACCGCCGTCGACGTGCCGCCCGCCGCGTCGGCCTCCCTGACGATCGCCGACGTCGACCGCGCCCTCGATGAGCTCGCCGCCGTCTCCGGATCCGGGTCCGCGGCGGTTCGCTCCGCCGCGCTCGAGGGGATCGCCGCCCGCGCCACCGCCGAGGAGTGGGACCTCCTCGCCCATGCGATGCTCGGCGAGCTGCGCACGGGCGCGCTCTCGGGCGTGCTGCTCGACGCGATCGCCCGCGCCTCCGGCCGCTCCGGCGCCGCAGTACGGCGGGCCGCGATGCTCTCCGGCGACCTCGGCGAGACCGCGCTCATGGCCCTCACCGGCACGGCGGAGGACCTCGACGCCGTGGGGCTCGCCGTGGGGCGCCCTGTGCTGCCCATGCTCGCCGCGAGCGCCGCGACGCCGAGCGCGGCGCTGGAGATCACCGGCGAGGCCTCTGTCGAGTACAAGCTCGACGGCGCGCGGATCCAGGTGCACCGCCACGGTGACGACGTCCGCATCTTCACGCGCAGCCTCGCCGACGTGACGCACCGGCTCCCCGAGATCGTCGAGATCGTGCGCGCGCTGCCGGCACGCGACCTCATCCTGGATGGCGAGACGCTGTCGCTCGGCGAGGACGGCGCCCCGCGCCCGTTCCAGGAGACGATGTCCCGCTTCGGCGCCGACGTCTCGCGCGAGCTCGTGCTGCGGCCGTGGTTCTTCGACGTGCTGCATGTCGACGGCCGTGACCTCCTCGACGAGCCGCTCGCGGTGCGCCTCGCCGAGCTCGAGCGCGTGGCCGGCGGCTGGCGCATGCCGGGCATCGTCACCGCCGACCCCGGGGCGGCCGAACGTCTGTCGCAGGAGGCGCTGGCCGCCGGGCACGAGGGCGTGGTCGTCAAGGCCATCGGATCCGCCTACGCCGCGGGCCGCCGCGGCAAGTCCTGGGTGAAGGTCAAGCCCGTGCTCACCTACGACCTCGTCGTGCTCGGCGCCGAATGGGGATCCGGGCGGCGGCGCGGCTGGCTGTCGAACCTGCACCTCGGCGCCCGGGATCCGGACGGCGAGTTCGGCGAGCCGGGCGGCTTCGTCATGGTCGGCAAGACCTTCAAGGGTCTCACCGACGAGCTGCTGCGCTGGCAGACGGAGACGTTCCCCCGCTACGAGACCCGGCGCACGGGCGCCGCTGTCCTCCTCCGCCCCGAGATCGTCGTCGAGATCGCGATCGACGGCGTGCAGCGTTCGCCGCGCTACCCCGGCGGGATCGCGCTGCGCTTCGCCCGGGTCAAGCACTACCGCTCCGACAAGGCCGCGGCCGAGGCGGACACGATCCAGACGCTGCGCGCCCTGCTTCGGGAATAGCCCACTCCCCCGGCGGCGACGGCGACGCGACGGGGATCCGCGGACGAGCTCTCGGCGCCCCCGCCGCCGATCGCTAGACTGGACGGGTCCGGCGCATGCGCGAACCGCTGCCTCGCCGGTGCTCGAAAAAGGGGCACGAAGCCCGCAGTGCGACGACGCGCTCCGGCGAGACACATACGGATCCTCGTTCCGTTGTCGTCTCGAAAGGTCGTTCAGCATGCCCACCGTCTCCGCGCACGTCGCCCTCACCCTCGCCCAGCACATCGATGCCGTCTTCGGCGTGATGGGCAACGGCAACGCCTACTTCCTCGACGCGATCGAGAAGCAGACCGACGCCTCGTTCACGGCCGTCCGGCACGAGCAGGGCGCCGTCGTCGCCGCCGATGCGCACTTCCGCGCGTCCGGGCGCATCGCCGCCGCCACCAGCACCTACGGCGCCGGCTTCACCAACACGCTCACCGCGCTCGCCGAGTCGGTGCAGGCGCACATCCCGCTCGTGCTCGTCGTCGGCGACGAGCCCACGAGCGGACCGCGCCCGTGGGACGTCGACCAGATCGCGCTGGCCTCGGGCGTCGGCGCCCGCACCTACACCGTGGGCCGGGCCGACGCGGCCGCCACCACGATCATCGCGATCGAGCACGCCCT
>JAFDWM010000080.1 GCA_018268455.1 Actinomycetota bacterium
GCGCAGAAGGGCCGGAGGTGGGCGGCGCCCCACGGGGGGAATGGGACGCCGCCCGGCTGCGCACACGGCGAGGGGGGAATCGCGCGGGCACGCAGGAAGCCGGAATCGTTTGATCGGCCGTCGGCAACTATACGACTGATAGGAGATCGAACAAAACGTTTCCACTACCGACTTCCGGCGGTATTGAGGGACGATGGGCAGGGATAGATTCGCCGATGTCACGGCTGACGCCGCGATGCATACCGCCGCAAAGGAGCGCCTCCTCAGATGAGCAGCCAGATCGACCACGTCTTCGATGAGAACCGGGTCTTCCCGCCCTCCCCCGAATTCGCCGCTGCTGCCGTCGCGCAGCCCGAGATCTACACCGAGGCCACGACGGATCGTGAGGCGTTCTGGGCGAAGCAGGCCCGTGACCTGCACTGGCACAAGCCCTTCACCGAGGTTCTCGACTGGTCGAAGCCGCCGTTCGCGAAGTGGTTCGCCGACGGCGAACTCAACGTCGCCTACAACTGCCTCGACCGGCACGTCGAGGCCGGCAACGGCGATCGGGTGGCACTGCTCTGGGAGGGCGAGCCCGGCGACGAGCGCCGCATCACCTACGCCGAGCTCACCGACGAGGTCAAGCGCCTCGCGAACGTGCTCGAGGGCCTGGGCGTGGGCCACGGAGACCGGGTCGCGATCTACCTGCCGATGATCCCCGAGGCCGTCGCCTCGATGCTGGCTGTGGCGCGCATCGGCGCGATCCACTCCGTCGTCTTCGGCGGCTTCAGCGCCGACAGCCTGCGCTCGCGCATCGACGACGCCGGCGCGAAGATCGTCATCACCGCCGACGGCGGCTTCCGCAAGGGCAAGGCCTCCGCACTCAAGCCCACCGTCGACCAGGCGCTGGCCGACCGCGGCCAGGGCGAGCAGAACACCGTCGAGCACGTCATCGTGGTGAAGCGCTGCGAGAACGAGATCGAGTGGACCGCCGACCGCGACCTCTGGTACCACGAGGTCGTCGCGGCCGCCTCCGACGCGCACGAGGCGCAGGCCTTCCCGGCCGAGAACCCGCTGTTCATCCTGTACACCTCGGGCACCACCGGAAAGCCGAAGGGCATCCTGCACACCTCCGGCGGCTACCTCACCCAGGCCGCGTACACGCACCGCGTCGTGTTCGACCTGAAGCCCGAGACCGACGTCTACTGGTGCACCGCCGACATCGGCTGGGTCACCGGCCACTCGTACGTCACCTACGGTCCGCTCGCGAACGGCGCGACCCAGGTCATGTACGAAGGCACTCCGGAGACCCCGCAGCAGGGCCGCTGGTGGGATCTCATCCAGAAGTACGGCGTGACGATCCTCTACACCGCGCCCACCGCGATCCGCTCGTTCATGAAGCTCGGCCGCGAGATCCCGCAGCAGTACGACCTCTCCAGCCTGCGCCTGCTCGGATCCGTCGGCGAGCCGATCAACCCCGAGGCGTGGATCTGGTACCGCGACGTCATCGGCGCCGGCACCGCCCCGATCGTCGACACCTGGTGGCAGACCGAGACCGGCGCCATCATGGCCTCCCCGCTGCCGGGCGTCACCGCGACCAAGCCCGGCTCCGCACAGGTGGCCGTGCCGGGTGTGACCATCGACGTGGTCGACGACGACGGCAACCCGGTCGGCGTCGGCGGCGGAGGGCTGCTGGCGATCACCGAGCCGTGGCCGAGCATGCTGCGCGGCATCTGGGGCGACCCGGAGCGGTTCAAGGAGACCTACTGGGAGAAGTTCGAGAAGCAGGGCTTCTACTTCGCCGGTGACGGCGCGCGCTTCGACGAGGACGGCGACCTGTGGCTGCTCGGCCGCGTCGACGACGTGATGAACGTCTCCGGCCACCGACTGTCGACCGCCGAGATCGAGTCGGCGCTCGTGGCGCACGAGGCCACCGCCGAGGCGGCCGTGGTCGGCGCCTCCGACGAGACCACCGGCCAGGCGGTCGTCGCGTTCGTGATCATCAAGGAGAGCTACCTCAAGGCGCACTCCCCCGAGGGCCTCGCGCAGCAGCTGCGCGGCTGGGTCGGCGAGCAGATCGGCCCGATCGCCCGTCCGCGCGACGTCTACATCGTCGGCGAGTTGCCCAAGACCCGCTCGGGCAAGATCATGCGCCGCCTGCTGCGCGATGTGGCCGAGGGCCGTGAGGTCGGCGACACCACGACGCTCGCCGACACGATGGTGATGTCGACGATCTCGGCACAGGTGAAGTAGCGGATCCGGATCCCGAGCACGCAAGAGGCGCCCCTCCCACGGAAGGGGCGCCTCTTGCGTGCGACGCTCAGGCCAGGATGAACGTGACCTCGACCTCAACGGGGCTGTCCAGGGGCAGCACGGACACGCCGACGGCGGCGCGGGCGTGCCGGCCGGCGTCGCCGAAGATCTCGCCGAGCACCTCGCTCGCGCCGTTGATCACTCCGGGCTGGCCGGAGAAGGAGGGATCCGAGGCGACGAAGCCGCCGACACGCAGGACGCCGCCGAGACGGTCGACGCCACCGGCCGCGTCTGCGGCGGCCGCGAGGGCGTTCAGGGCGCAGGTGCGGGCGAGGCCCTTCGCATCCTCGGCGGAGACCTCCGCGCCGACCTTGCCGGCAGCGGGAAGGGATCCGGCCACGAACGGCAGCTGACCGCTGGTGTAGACGAGCCCGGCGTTGATGCGGGCGGGCACGTAGGCGGCGACCGGGGCAGCGACGGCGGGAAGCTCGATGCCGAGCTCGGCGAGGCGGGTGCTGACGGTCATGCTCATTCTCCTTCGAACTGGCGGGCGGCCTCGGCGGCGGCGCCGAGACCCGTGTTGGCGGCGGCATCCGCGCCGACTGGGCGCTTGAGGTAGGCGACGAGTCCGCCCTCGGGCCCGGTGACGACCTGGACGAGCTCCCAGCCCTGCTTGCCCCAGTTGTTCAG
The DNA here is from genome assembly GCA_018268455.1 of Actinomycetota bacterium. Lineage (GTDB taxonomy): Bacteria > Actinomycetota > Actinomycetes > Actinomycetales > Microbacteriaceae > Microbacterium. The sequence goes on from JAFDWM010000080.1 coordinate 2,923, forward strand.
GATCGCGGCGGTGTTGTGGATCAGCAGCGGTGTGGTGAGGTATTCCCACGTCGTCATGGCACTCCCGGAGGACGGGGACGCGCGCTCGCGCATCCAGGTTTGCGTACAGGGAATTCCCCTACGATCAAGCGTATGCCTCAGACCAAACGCACGCTGACCGGCGTGCTCAGCGGCCTGGCCGGCCTCGTCGGCCTCAGTATCGTCGCCGGTGTGCTCGTCACCGCCACGGTGACGCCGGTCTTCGCCGTCACCGGCGCCGCGGCCACGCAATCGATCGATCTGTTCGAGGGCCTGCCGTCGAACCTGAAGGTCGACCGGCCGATGCAGCCGACGACGATCTACTCCAAGGATGCCAACGGCAACGACCAGGTGATGGCGCGTTTCTACGACCAGAACCGCATCCCGGTCACGCTGCAGCAGGTGGCCCCGGTGCTGATCGACGCGCTGCTGGCCAGTGAGGACAAGAACTTCTACTCGCATGGCGGCATCGACCTCACCGGCACCCTGAAGGCCGTCGTCGGCAACGCCAGCGGGTCCTCCAGCGGCGGCGGATCCTCCATCAGCCAGCAGTACGTGAAGAACGTGCTGCTGCAGGAGTGCGAGAAGGGCGTGCCGCTCAACGACCCGAAGCGCGACGACAAGCTGAACCAGTGCTGGCTCGACGCGGCCTCCGCTGTGGGCTCCAAGGGCATCGCGCGCAAGCTGCAGGAGATCCGCTACGCGACGGCGATCGAGAAGCAGTACTCCAAGAACGACATCCTCATCGGGTACCTGAACCTGGTGAACTTCGGCGGCACGACCTACGGCATCGAGGCGGCCGCGCAGCGCTACTTCAGCGTCTCCGCATCGCAGCTGAACGCGGTGCAGGCGGCGACCCTGGTCGGCATGGTGCAGAACCCGAACGCGTTCCGCATCGACCTGTCCACGCCCACCATCTGCGACGACAAGGGCGAGAACTGCGAGAACTCCCCGGAGGACGGGTTCAAGGACACCCTCGTGCGCCGCAACTATGTGCTGTCCCGCATGCACACCCTCGGCAAGATCACCGATGAGCAGTACAAGGCCGACAAGGCGGAGCCGATCACGCCGGCGATCAAGGCCCCGTCCTCCGGCTGCGGCGACGCCGGCGGGAACGCGTACTTCTGCCAGTACGTGAAGGCGACGCTCGAGAACGACGGCTCGCTCGACACGGCGCTCGGCCCGGTGAAAGACCGCGCGGACAAGCTCCTGCGCGGCGGGCTCAACGTCTACACGACGCTGTCTGCGCCGATGCAGGGTGCGGCGCTGCAGGCGATGGCCGACCACACCACCCCGACCATCCCCGGCATGGACTTCGGTGCGGCGGCCGTGACGATCGACCCCAAGACGGGCCGCATCCTCGCGCTCGCGCAGAACACGGGCTTCACCGAGGAGCAGACCGATACCGCCACGAGCGGCCTGACCTCCATCGTCTACGGTGCGGACTCCGCGCACGGCGGTGGCATCGGCTTCTCCGTGGGGTCGACGTACAAGATCTTCACGCTCATCGACTGGCTGGAGAAGGGTCATTCGGTGCGTGAGACGCTGGCGGCTCCCGTGAAGAACTACACCATGAAGTGCGGCACGAACACGATGTCGACCGACACCCCGATCAAGAACTTCCAGAACCAGAGCGGCTACACGGGCACGCCGATGCAGTTCACCCGGGACTCGCTGAACTCCGGCTTCCTCGCAATGGCATCCAAGCTCGACCTCTGCGAGATCAACCAGGTCGCGCAGCGCATGGGCGTGCACCTGGGCGACGGCGGCAGCGTAACCGATCAGAACGTGCCGTTCGACGTGCTCGGATCCAAGAACATCGCCGCACTCGACATGGCATCCGCGTACGCTGCGGTCGCCAACAACGGCACCCGCTGCGCGCCGCATGCGATCGACAAGATCACGGGTCCCGACGGCTCGGACATCCCGCTGCCGCCGACCTCCTGCACCGAGGTGATCAAGCCCGACGTGGCCGCGACCGCGGCCTACGCCCTGCAGGGCGTCATGGCCTCGGGCGGAACCGGATCCCGCGCGAACCCGGACGACGGAACAGCGCTGATCGGCAAGACGGGTACGCACGAGAGCGTGCAGACGATGCTGGTGGACTCGTCGACCGCCGCGACCACCGCCGTGTGGGTCGGCCAGGCCCAGGGCGACGCGGACATCTACGACTTCTACTCGCACGACGTCAACGTCCCCGACATCCGCTACGGGCTCAGCCGCCAGATCACGGCAGCCGCCGACGAGCTGTTCCCGGGCGGAGCGTTCCCCGACCCGTCCCAGAGTCTGCTCAAGCAGTCGTACACCAACCTGCCGAACGTGGTCGGCATGACCGTCGACCAGGCGAAGCAGACGCTGGCGGACGCCGGGTTCTCGGTCTCCGTCGGCGCCGCGGTGTCGAGCAACCTGCCGACCGACCAGGTCGCGCAGCAGGATCCCGGCGCCGGTCAGGCCGCCACCGGAGCGACCGTGACGATCTCGCCGAGCAACGGCCAGGGCGCGACCGTGCCGAACGTGGTCGGCATGACCATGGGCGACGCCGCGAACGCGCTCAAGCAGGCGGGGTTCCAGGCGGCGAAGGGCACCTGTACGCAGGGCAACGGCGACGACTCCGGCACGGTGTCGGCGACCGTTCCTGGAGCGGGTACGCCCGCGGCGAAGGGCTCGTCCGTGACCCTGAACTACGTGACGAAGAACTGCAAGGGATGACCGTTCACCCCTCCGCCCGTTCGGCCCTCATCGCATTCGGTGCGGTGGGGGCCGCGGGCGTCGCGGCCGCCACCTGGGGCATCGGCATCGAGCGCTACCTGTTCACGCTGCGACACGCCACCGCCCGTGCGCTCCCTGCCGGGTCCCGGCCATTGCGGGTCCTGCATGTCTCCGACGCGCACATGGCGCCCTGGCAGCACCGCAAGCAGGCCTGGCTCGCCTCGCTCGCGCAGCTGCGCCCCGACCTCGTCGTGAACACCGGCGACAACCTCGGCCATGAAGAAGGACTGCAGGGCGTGCGCGCCGCCTTCTCCCCCTTCGCCGGGATCCCCGGCGTCTTCGTGCACGGCTCGAACGACGTGCACGCGCCGTCGCCGCGCAACCCGTTCCGGTACTTCATGGGTCCTTCCAGCCGGATCCCGACCGTGGCAGAACTCGACACCGCGGCCATGGACGCGTTCTTCATCGACGAGCTCGGCTGGACGGACCTGAACAACACCGCCGCGACGATCGAGGTCGCAGGGTCCCGCGTGGATCTGTTCGGCGTGAGCGACGCGCACCGCGACTGGGACGACCTCGACGCGCTGCCGCCGGCGATCGACGCGCTCGGCCCGCGGGCCGGCGACGTTCCGGTCCTGGGCGTCACGCACGCGCCCTACCAGCGCGTGCTGAACGCCTTCACCGACCTCGGCGCGGACGCGATCCTCGGCGGCCACACGCACGGCGGCCAGGTGTGCATCCCCGGCTTCGGCGCGATCGTCGCGAACTGCGACATCCCGCTGAAGCAGGCGAAGGGCCTGAGCACCTGGTCGCATGCCGGCCGCACCGTTCCGCTGAACGTGAGCGCCGGCTGCGGTCATTCCATCTACGCGCCGATCCGGTTCGCCTGCCGCCCCGAAGCGACGCTGCTGACGCTGCTGCCCCGGGGCTGACGGGCGGATCGCGGGAGCGACGAGGCCCCCCTTCCGTTCCGCAGGCCGGCCCCGGCTCGCGGCGTCGCGAGCCGCCACGCGCGGGTTCCGCCTCGATTCGCTCTCAGCACCCGCGCCGTATAGACTTGAACGGTTGCCACGGGGTGTGGCGCAGCTTGGTAGCGCGCTTCGTTCGGGACGAAGAGGCCGCAGGTTCAAATCCTGTCACCCCGACCAGCAAGAGGGACCGATCCGCACGGATCGGTCCCTCTCCGGTTTTCCGCTCGCCTATCCTGGAACTGCTATGACGACGCCCCGACTGGTCGCCTTCGACCTCGACGACACCCTCGCGCCCTCCAAGTCCGCGATCCCGTCCCGCATCGCCGCGCAGCTCCTTGCCCTCGCCGAGCGCGTCGAGGTCGCGATCATCTCCGGCGGCAACGAGGAGCAGTTCCGCACCCAGGTCATCGAACGGCTCGGTGACGCCGACGCCGCTGTGCTGGCGCGCATCCACCTGCTGCCGACCTGCGGCACCCGCTACCTCCGCCACGACGGATCCGCCTTCTCCCTCGTCTACGCCCGCGACCTCAGCAACCAGCAGAAGACCGCCGCCCTCGCCGCCCTCGAAGAGGAGGCGCACCGCCTGGGCCTGTGGGAGAGCGAGACCTGGGGGCCGATCCTCGAGGACCGCGGATCCCAGATCACCTTCTCCGCGCTC
>JAFDWM010000081.1 GCA_018268455.1 Actinomycetota bacterium
GATCACCACCCGCACCTCCGGCAGGGCCTGGCGCAGCTGTGCCGCGGCGCTGAGTCCGTCGAGCCCCGGCATCTCCACATCGAGCAGGGCGATATCGGGGTTCCCCGTACGTGCGGCGTCGAGCACCTCGTCGCCGCGGCCGACCTGGGCGATCACGTCGAGGTCGTCCTCGAGCCCGAGCAGGGTGGCGAGCGCCCCTCGCACGAGGGCCTGGTCGTCGGCGAGCAGGATCCGGATCACGCGGTGACCTCCAGCAGGAATCCGCCGCGGGCCGAGCGGCCGAGCGTCAGGGCGCCGCCGGCATCGGCGGCGCGCTCGGCGAGCCCGTGCAGCCCGGTTCCGCTCGGCTCGCCGGCGGAGCGGGCGGCGGGCCCGACCCCGTCGTCCTCGATCGTGATGCGACCGGGCGACAGCGTCACCCAGCAGTTCTTCGCGTGCGCATGCCGGATGACGTTGGTGGCGGCCTCGCGCAGCGCCCAGCCGAACAGCTCCCGGTTCGGCTCCGGCACCTCATCGGTCGTCGTGGGCAGATGCGGCGCGATCCCCGCCGCCGGCAGCAGCGTGCGCAGTGAGGCGATCTCGCTCGCGATGCGCACCTGACGGTAGCCGGAGACGACCGCGCGCATGTCGCCGAGCGTCGCGCGGGCGAGCGTCTGCACCTCGTGGATCTCGGCCACGGCGGCGGCGGGATCCCGGTCGGCGAGCTTGGCGGCCAGATCCGCCTTCAGCGAGATCGCGGACAGGGAGTGCCCGAGGATGTCGTGCATGTCACGGGCGACGCGGTTGCGCTCCTCCTCGACGGCGACCACCGCGAGTTCCTTCTGCGTGCGCCGCAGCTGGGCCAGGGTCTGCAGGTTGCGGGTGAAGGCCGCCATCAGGGTGCCGATGGACAGGATGATCAGCGGCATCGTCCACGGCGGGGTGTTGGTCGGCTCGAAGGCTCCGTCGATGAGGTTGAGCACGAACGACACGGCGGAGAGGGCGAACACCGCGATCATCGCGCGGACGTCGCCGCCGAAGCACAGCGCGGAGGAGACCGCGACGTAGGTCCAGAGTCCGGACAGATCGGGGCCGAGGAAGATCAGGAAGGGCAGCGAGAGCAGCAGCAGCACCGCCGGCGGCACCCACCGCCACGGATCCGCCATCGCCATGGCGACGGGGAACGAGAGGGTGAACAGCGCGCCGTAGATCACGACCGCGAGACCCCAGAACCAGGAACCCGGAGCGGGGAGCTGGGTGAGGATCGGCACCAGGATGAACCCCACGATGAACACCTGGCTGATCAGCGCGCCCGGGTACCAGCGCTTGGCGCCGGGGGCGCCGAGCGTGAGGCGCAGGCGCTCCATTCCGGTGATGCCGTCCAGCGACGGCGCGTCGAGGAAGCCGCCCTCCCCGATGCCGATCCGCGTCATGAAGCCGAGGCGACCCGCGCGAGGAGCAGGACGCGCGGCCGAGGCCGTCGCGCCCTGCTCGTCGCAGGCGGCGTCCGACACGTCAGACGCGCTTGGTGTCGCGGCGGAACATCATGACCGCCAGCGCAGTGAAGATCACGAACCAGACCACGAGGTTCACGACCGACCAGCCGTCGGGCGCCTCGCCGATGACGGCCGACTGCGACAGGTTCGCGATGCCCCACAGCGGCGTGAACTTCGCCGCGGTCTGGATGCCCTCGGGCAGGATCGCCAGCGGCACGAACAGTCCGCCCATGAAGCTCAGGATCGGCAGGATCGGCCCGAGGTAGCGCATCGCGTTCTGCGCCGGGAAGGCGTAGCCGACCGCGAGGCCGAGGCTGGTGAGCATGAGCGAGCTGAGCCAGGCGAGCGCACCGGCCGCGATGAGATTGCCCATCGGCGCGGTGATGCCGAGGAACGCCCCGACGATGAGGGTGACCACCACGGCGATGCCGCCGAGCGCCAAGCCGCACACGCCCTTCACCAGGATGTACACGATCGGGTTGAGCGGCGTGAGCCGCAGCTGCCGGCTCCAGCCCTGCGCGCGCTCGGCGGCGACGGAGACGCCGGTCATGGTGCTCGCGACCATGGCGCCGTACACGGCCATCGAGATCATGATGGGCACGGCGACCGACATCCCGCCCTGGCTGACCGGGGTGCTCGAGATCGCGGTGTTCTTGTTCGGCAGCCCGATCATCACGAGCATCGCGATCGGGAAGATCAGCGTGAACACGACAACGCTGGAGTTGCGGAACAGGCGCTTGAGCTCGACCGCGAGGAACGTGAGGCTGAAGCCGCCCATGGGCGGCACGCGGCGGGAGGACGGATCGATCCGGTCCAGGCGCTCGGTGGCGGTGGTCATGTCATTCTCCTTCCGTGGCGTCGTCGTCGCCGGTGAGGCGCAGGAACGCCTGCTCGAGGTTCTGGCTCGTGATGGTGACGTCGTGGGCGCCCGTGCGGGTGAACAGGTGCCGGGCGACGGCGTCGGAGTCGTTCGCGCGGATGATGATGCGCGGCCCGCGCACCTCGACGGACTCGACGCCGGCGAGGGCGGCGATCTCGGACTGCGCGGTGGTGTCGCCGTCCCACTCGGCCTCGATGGTGCGGCCGGTGGCCATCGCCTTGATCTCGGCGGTGGTGCCGTCGGCGACGATCCGTCCCTTGCGGATCAGCACGATCCGGTCGGCGTACTGATCCGCCTCCTCGAGGTAGTGCGTGGCGAAGAGCACGGTGCGGCCGCGCTGGGCGTCGGCGTGGATCGCCTGCCAGAACGAGTGCCGCCCCTCCACATCCATGCCGGTGGTCGGCTCATCGAGCACGATCAGACCTGGATCCGACAGCAGCGCCATGGCGAACCGGAGCCGCTGCTGCTGCCCTCCGGAGCACTTCTGCACCTTGCGATCGGCGATGTCGGCGATGCCCGCCCGCTCGAGCGCCGCGTCGATGCTCGTCGAGTGCGCGAACAGCGACGCGGTGAGCTTCATCGTGTCGCGCACCGTGACGTCGCTGAGCAGGCCGCCGGTCTGCATGACCGCCGAGACCAGGCCGCGTCCGATCGCCTGCCGCGGAGTCAGTCCGAACAGCTCGATGTGCCCCTCGTCGGGCTGCGACAGCCCGAGCAGCATGTCGATCGTGGTGGTCTTGCCGGCGCCGTTCGGGCCGAGGAAGGCGACGACCTCGCCCTGCCGCACCGAGATGTCGACGCCGTCGACCGCGGTGAAGCCGCGGAAGCGCTTGGTCAGCCCGGTCGCGGCGACCGCGGGTGCGGGGCTCTGCGCGGCTCCCCGGCTCGGTGCGTCGGCCCGCGTGATCTGCGTCTCGCTCATGAGATTGCCTCGTTCATGTCATCCAGTGTGCGCCGTGCACGGTGGCGCGCTCGATGAACCCTGTCACGGATCCGCCGTGATATCCGTCATGCATGATCTCTGTCACGAGCGTCGTTCGGTGCGCGCGCCGCCGGCTGCCCGGCTCAGGGTGTGAGGGCGGCGATCGCGCCGATCTCGACGAGGGCACCCGGCACGCCCAGCCCTGCGACGCGGGCCGCGGTGACGAGAGGCGGCGCGCCCTCGCGTGCGAGCCGGGGGCCGACCGCACCATAGGCGGCACGCAGATCGGCGTCCTGATGGATCAGCACGGTCCAGCCCACGACATCGGCGAGCGTCGCGCCGGCCGCGGCGAGTGCGGCCTGCGCGTTGTCGAGGGCACGGGAGGCCTGTGCGGCGACGTCGGCCGAGACCACGGCGCCGGTGTCATCGACGCCGTTCTGGCCGCCGACGTGGATGATCGTCGAGCCGGGCGGGATCACGGCCACATGACTGAAGGCGGGGCTCTGCACGAGGCCGGGCACCGGCGGATAGGAGATGCTCATACGCAGCACGCTAGGCGGAGCGTCGGACATCGCCGGATCGCAACACAGGAGGTCGGGTACCCGGGTCGCGGCGCGATAGACTCGAAGGGCTCAACAGGAGGTTGCCCGGTGATCCTTCACTACATCGTCTACGCAGTGCTGTTCCTCGGCGGTTTCGTGCTGCTGGGCATCGCTCCCGGCCTGCCCGCCTGGCAGGGCGTCGCCTTCACCGGCGGCATCCTGCTGATCAGCATCGCGCTCGCCTACATGATGCGCGAGGCCGGCGGCGCCACCAAGCGCACGCGCTCCTGGGAGAAGTAAGCTCCCTGTCGCTTCCGGGCGACGCCCTCGGTGAGGCGGCGTCGCACCGCCACGGCGATCCGTCACGGCTTCGGGTGCGCGGAGAAGAACCGCCAGATCGTGTCCGTCGCGTCCAGGGCGTCGGAGGGTCCCGTGCCGTCCTTGCCGGTGCGGCGCGCGGCCGGTTTCGTGGGCCAGCCGTGTGCGCCGTCCGCGATCGTGATCAGCTCCACGGCCCGGCCCTCGGCACAGGTGCTGGTCGACGTCGTGACCACACCGGCGGCGACGGTCGTCGCCGTCGCGCAGTCGTCGGTCGTGCGCCAATCGTCGATGACCTGCTCGATCGGAGGGCCGTCGATCGCCGCGGTGCCGGTGCCCTTCGCCCCGCTGAAGGGGACGTTCGTGTCCCGCAGCCCGTGGATATGGATCACGGATGCCGGCGCGGGATGCTCGCACGGGTCGAGCATGGTCGCCGAGACGGGGCCGATCGCGGCGAAGAGATCGGTGCGGCAGGCCAGGGTGTATGCCATCATCCCGCCGTTGCTCATGCCCGTCGCGTAGATGCGCTTGTCGTCGAGGGGGATCCGGGATCCGATCGCCGCGACCATGTCCTGGATGAACCCGACGTCGTCGACGCCCTCCCGGGCCGGGTATCCGCAGCAGTCCCCGAGCGTGTTCCACGCGGGGACGGCGGGGCCGAGACCGTCCGGATACGCGACGACGAACCTCCCCTCATCGGCCTTCGCATCCCAGCCGAAGGCTCGTTCGGCGATCGCGCCGCTGCCGCCGCCGCCGTGCAGCATGACGACCAGCGGCGCGGGATCCGGCAGATCGGCGGGCACGTAGAGGCGATAGGTGCGGGACAGGCCTCCGGAGGTCAGGCTGTACTCCGCGGAGCCCTCCGGTTCCGGGGGGATCGTCGGGGCCGTCGGCACGGCGGTGCCGGGGCCGTTCCGGCTCGTCGATGCCGGTGCGTGCGGGGCGGAGCAGCTCGCGACGAGGAGGGCGACGGACACGGCGCCGCACAGCACGGCGACGGTGCGCGAGAGGCGGGATGATCTGGACATGCGGGCCACGGTAGTGAGGGTCCGCGATGAGGACGACCTGCGACGGACGGCTCTTGCCGCCGCCCAGGTGCTCCCCTCGGAGTACGCCGCGGCCCTCCCGGCGGAGGATCCATCGCACAGGCGCCGAGATTAGCATCGGAGGATGCAGCCGCTCGACGATTCCCGGAGCGCCATGGCGGCAGCGTTCGGCCCGGACACCGGACGGATCCCGGTCGGGCTGCCGCAGCGCCTGTGGTTGATCGCGCCGGTGGTGCTCTGTCTGCTGGTGCAGGTGCCGGCGGCTGTGTGGATCACGGCGCATGCCGGCGGGCACGGAGCGCGCGGACGGCTGGTGCTGTACCTCGTGCTCGCCGTGGCGGGACCGCTGGTGCTGTTCGCGGCCCGCCGGTTCCCGGGCCCGACCGTCGCGGTCGTCTCCGCGCTCGCGCTGGTCGATGTGCTCATCGCCCCGCTGGTGGGCCCGCCCTACCTCGCGCTGGCGGTCGCCATCGCCATCGCGGTCGCCCGGGGCGCCGTGATCTGGGCGGTCGCCTCGGTCGCGACCGGGTGGGTCGCCGCGATCCTCATCGGCGTGAGCATCGGCCGGGTATGGCATCCCGCGCTCATCGTCGCCGCGACGCTCGGGCTCGCGGCGAGCTTCGCCGTCGGGGCGTTCGTGCGTGTGCGCGGCATCCGGATGGCGGCGGTGCGGGCGGAGGCCCAGCGTCGCCGGCGGAGCGCCGAGGAGGCCGAGCGGGTGCGCATCGCGCGCGAGCTGCACGACGTGCTGGGGCACGCGCTGTCGCAGATGAACGTGCAGGCCAGCGTGGGCCTGCACCTGTTCGACCGCGACCCGGAGCAGGCGCGCACCGCCCTGCAGAACGTGAAGGAGACCTCGAAGCTGGCGCTCGAGGAGGTGCGTGGCGTGCTCGGGGTGCTGCGCGACGGCGAGGCGCCGCTCGTGCCGCAGGCGGAGCTCGCCGAGCTGCCTCGCCTCATCGCCGGACTCACCGCGCCAGGGCTCGAGATCACGCTGGATGACGGGCTCGGTGGCCGCGCCCCCAGCAGGGCCGCCCAGTTCGCCGCCTACCGGATCGTGCAGGAGGCGCTCACCAACGCCGTGCGGCACTCCGGCGCGGCGCACGCGCGGGTGCGACTGGAACGCCGGGACTTTCCGGATCCGGCGCTCGTCGTGACGGTGGCCGACGACGGCCGCGGCTTCGGTGAGGCGGATCCGGGTGCGTCCGGCCACGGCGGGGTGCTCGGCATGCGCGAGCGTGCTGCCCTCCTCGGCGGCGGCGTCGAGATCGGCGACGGTCCGGACGGCGGTGCGCACGTGGTCGCGGCGCTGCCGTGGGGGGCCGCCTCGTGATCAGGGTCGCGCTGGCGGACGATCAGCTGCTGGTGCGCGCGGGGTTCCGGGCCCTGCTCGACGCCGAGGACGGCATCGTGGTGGTCGCCGAGGCGTCGGGGGGTCGCGAGCTGCTGGAGCGGATCCGGGAGACGCCCGTCGACGTCGTGCTGATGGACATCCGGATGCCGGACGGCGACGGGCTGTGGGCGACCGAGCAGATCGCCGCGGATCCCGCACTCGCCGGCGTGCACGTGGTCATCGTCACCACCTTCGAGCTCGACGAGTACGTGGCGCGCGCGGTGCGCGCGGGTGCCGCCGGGTTCCTGGTCAAGGACACCGAGCCCGCCGATCTCGTGCGCGCGGTGCGCGTGGTCGCCTCGGGCGAGGCGCTGCTCTCGCCCGGTGTCGCCAAGCGGCTGCTGGAGCGGCTCGCGGTGGGGCTGCGCGAGGCGCCGGATCGAGCCGTGCTGGAGGGCATCACCGAACGCGAGCGCGAGGTGCTGCGCCTGGTCGGTCTGGGGCTCACCAACGACGAGATCGCGGAGCGGCTGTTCCTCAGCCCACTCACCGCCAAGACGCACGTCTCGCGGATCATGGCCAAGCTGCACGCCCGCGACCGGGTGCACCTGGTCGTGATCGCCTACGAGACCGGACTCGTCGCGCCCGGCTGGCAGTAGCGCGGCTTCTCATCGAAACCGGATCCGTACTCCCGGGGGAGCAGACGCGATCACT
>JAFDWM010000082.1 GCA_018268455.1 Actinomycetota bacterium
GGCGGCGATCAGCGCCGCCGCGAACGCGGTGGCGAGAGTGGAGCGACCGGATCCGGGCGGCCCGGTGATGAGCCACGCGTGCGACATCGCCGCAGGATCGTCGACGGCCGTGCGCAGCGCGTCGACGGCGGCGTCCTGCCCCCACACATCGGCCCAGGGGAACGGCGCGAGCGTGGTGGCGGGCATGCCGTCCAGCCTAAACGGTGCACCCGACATCGACGGCCCGACGGCGGATCCGCGCCGGTGCGATCAGAGCAGCGGCGCGATGCGCGCCCGGACCTCGGCGGCGACGACCTGCGGATCCCGGGCGCCGTCGACCACCAGGAACCGGGACGGCTCGGCCTCGGCGAGCGCGAGGAAGGCCGCACGCACTCGCGCATGGAAGTCCTCCTGCTCCGCCTCGAGCCTGTCGAACGGCTTGTCGTCCGAGTCGAGCCGGTGGCGTGCGGCGGCCGGATCCAGGTCGAGCAGCACGGTCACATCGGGCAGTGCTCCCTCGGCCGCCCAGAGCGAGAGGTCGCGCACCTCGTCCGCGCCGAGGATCCGTCCCGCGCCCTGATACGCGACGGACGAGTCGAGATAGCGGTCCTGGATGACGATCTCACCGCGCTCCAGCGCGGGCCGCACGACGGTCGCCACGTGATGCGCGCGGTCGGCCGCGTAGAGCAGCGCCTCCGCGCGCGGCGCGATGTCGCCACGGTGATGCAGCACGATGTCGCGGATCAGCACGCCGACCTCGGATCCGCCCGGCTCGCGCGTGCGCAGCACCTGTCGGCCCTGCCCGGACAGCCAGTCCTGCAGCAGCGCCGCCTGCGTGGTCTTGCCCGAGCCGTCGCCGCCCTCGAGTGTGATCCACAGGCCGCGCGCAGCGCTCACGAGCCGGCGGCCTTCTTCGCCGCGGCGTTCGCGGCGCGGGTCGCCGCGGCCTTCTTCGCGGCGGCCGAACGGGCCGCTGCCTTCTCTGCGTCGGTCTTGGCCGCGGCCGCACCGGTGGTCTTCTTCGTCGCCGTCTTGGCGGGCGCCTTTTTCGCAGGCGCCTTCTTCGCCGCGGTCGTCCGGGACCCGCGCTTCGGGGCGGGGCCCTTCGCACGCTTGTCGGCGAGCATCTGCACCGCGATCTCGAACGTGATGTCCTGCACCTGCTGGCCGCGCGGGATGGTGACGTTGGTCTCGCCGTCGGTGACGTACGCGCCGAACCGGCCGTCTCGGATCCGGATCGGCTTGCCGCTGACCGGGTCCGCCTCGAACTCGGCGAGCGCGCTCGAGGCGCGACGGGCGCCGTACTTCGGCTGCGCGTAGATCTCGAGAGCCTGCTCCAGCGTCACGTCGAAGATCTGCTGCTCGCTCTCCAGCGAACGCGAATCGGCGCCCTTCTTCAGATAGGGGCCGAAGCGACCGTTCTGCGCGGTCACCTCCTCGTCGGTGGCGGGGTCGACGCCGACGACGCGCGGCAGGCCGAGCAGCTTGAGCGCGGTGTCGAGATCGAGGGTGTCGACCGACATCGAACGGAACAGGGACGCGGTGCGCGGCTTGGGCGCGGCCTCCTTCTTCGCCCCCCGCTTCTTCTTGGGCGCGTCGACGACCTCGCCGGTGGCCTCGTCGACCTGGTTGTCGTCGGAGACCGGATCGTTCTCCTGCACGTACGGGCCGAAGCGGCCGTCCTTGACGACGACGATCTTCCCGTTCTCCGGGTTCTCGCCGAGCACGCGGTCGCCGGCGACGGGAGCGTCGATGAGCTCCTGCGCCTTCGCGGCGGTCAGCTCGTCGGGGGCGAGATCCTCCGGCACGTTCACGATGCGCGGCTTCGCGTCGGGATGCGCCGGATCCATGACCTCGAGGTACGGCCCGTACTTGCCGAAGCGCAGGGTGGCGTTGTCGTTGATGCGCGTCGCGTTGAGCGCCCGCGCATCGATCTCGCCGAGGTTGTCGACGACCTGGCGGAGTCCGACCTGGCTGTCGGATCCGTAATAGAAGGAGTGCAGCCACTCGACGCGCTTCTGCTCGCCGCGGGCGATCGCGTCGAGGTCGTCCTCCAGGGCGGCGGTGAAGTCGTAGTCGATGAGGTCGGCGAAGTGCTGCTCGAGCAGCCGGACCACACTGAACGCCATCCAGGTGGGAACGAGCGCCTGGCCGCGCTTGGTCGCGTACCCGCGGTCGATGACCGTGCCGATGATGCTGGCGAACGTGGACGGGCGGCCGATGCCGTGCTCCTCCAGGGCCTTCACCAGGGATGCCTCGGTGTACCGCGGCTTCGGGGTGGTGCGGTGCGGCTTGGCGTCGGCGTCGGACACGCCGAGCGCATCACCGACGGCCACGGCCGGCAGTGACTGGTTCTCGGCGGCGTCGGCCGCGTTGCGACGCTCGTCGCGGCCCTCCTCGTACGCCTCCAGGAAGCCCTTGAACGTGTACACCGTGCCGGACGCGGTGAACTCCGCGTTCCTGCCGTCGGCGTCGACCGAGAGCGTGACCGTGGTGGTCTCGTACTTCGCGTCGGACATCTGGCTCGCGACGGTGCGCTTCCAGATGAGGTCGTACAGGCGCTGCTCCTCGCGGTCGAGCTGGCCCGACACCGAGGACGGCGTGCGGAACTGCTCACCCGAGGGACGGATCGCCTCGTGCGCCTCCTGCGCGTTCTTGCTCTTGGACTTGTACACCCGCGGCTTCAGCGGCACGGCGGCGTCACCGTAGAGCGCGACCGCCTGCGACCGGGCCGCCTGCACCGCCTGGGTGCTGAGCGCGGTCGAGTCGGTGCGCATATAGGTGATGAAGCCCTTCTCGTACAGGCGCTGAGCGACGCTCATCGCCTGCTTCGCGCTCATCGAGAGCTTGCGTCCGGCCTCCTGCTGCAGCGTGGAGGTGGTGAACGGGGCGTACGGGCTGCGCGTGCCGGGCTTCGCCTCGACCTTGGTGACGATGCCCGATCCGGCCGCGTCGACGGCCGCGGCGAGCGCGGCGGCGGCCTTCTCATCGAGTACGACGACGGCCTTCTTGAGCGCGCCGTTGTCGTCGAAGTCGGTGCCGCGGGCGATCGTGCCGCCGTCCAGGCGCACCAGGCGCACCGTGAACCCGGATCCCGAGGCGGTCGCCGTCGCGTCGACGTCCCAGTACTCGGCCGAGACGAACGCCATGCGCTCGCGCTCCCGGTCGACGATCATGCGGGTCGCGGCGGACTGCACGCGCCCGGCGGAGAGGCCGGACTTGACCTTGTACCAGAGCACCGGGGAGACGTCCCACCCGTACAGGCGGTCGAGGATCCGGCGGGTCTCCTGTGCGTCGACGAGGGCGAGGTCGAGCTCGCGGGTGTTGCCGACGGCGGCCTGGATCGCATCCTTGGTGATCTCGTGGAACACCATGCGCTTGACCGGAACCTTCGGCTTCAGCGTCTCCAGTAGATGCCACGCGATGGCCTCGCCCTCGCGGTCCTCATCGGTGGCGAGGAGGAGTTCGTCGGCGGACTTGAGCGCGCGCTTCAGCTCGGCGACGGTCTTCGTCTTCCGGTCGCTGACGACGTAGTAGGGATCGAAGTCGTGCTCGACATCGATCGAGTACTTCCCGTACGCCGGCTTGTCGGCGGCGGGGATGTCCTTCTTGTCGGCGAGGTCGCGGATGTGTCCCACCGAACTGAGCACCTCGAAGCCGTCGCCGAGGTAGCCCTGGATGGACCTCATCTTGGTCGGGGACTCGACGATGACGAGCTTCTTGCCTTGCGCCACGGGTGCGTCCTCTCGGATTCTGAGCTTGACGATGGGGTCGAAGCACACCATACACACCGTGTCGGAGCCGGGCGCTCAGCACGATGCCACGTCGCCTGCAGGGTTTCGGGTGCTCCTGCGCGGAATACGGCGGCGTTCTCGGGAAACCAGCGTACGCCGCCCCAGCGCACACGAGGGCCACGCGGGCGCCGGGCCGACGCCGTGCCAGGGGCCGAGCGGCCACGGTCGACGGCGTCATCCGCCGCCCTCCGCAGAGCCGGGCGGGCCGGCACGGGCGCTCGCCACGACAGGGACCCCGGCGTAGACCGTGGTCACCCGCACGGTGGCGATGAGCCCGTCGATGCGGCACTCGTCGACCGTCGCGCCGTGCGCGGCGGCGACCCGCTCCGCGACGGCACACGCGTCGCCGTCGACGGGCACGGCACCGCTCGTGATGTCGGCGGCCGCGAGCGCCGCCGAGTCGGCCGCCCCTGCCGCACGCTGCGAGACCGCGCCCGCCGCGCCGACGGCCGCCGCACCGAACGCCAGGGTGCCGGCGATCGCGAGCCCGCCGATCGCCAGCGCCGCCCCGCCCATCAGCCGTCACCTCCGCTCGCCCCTGGGCCGCCGGCGAGCGCATCCGCAAGTGGGGGCGCGGCCGTCCGGGCGTTCATCGGCCGCCGTCCAGCGCGCAGCCCGTCGCCCCCAGGGGAACGGTGATGCTCCCGAGGATCCGCGCATCGACCGAGGCGGTGACGCAGACGAGGCCGTCGCCGCGGCTCACCGCCATCCCGGCCGCCGGATCCGCACGCGCCACGACAGCGCCGGCGTCGCCGTCTCCGTCGCCGCGCCCGAGGATCCTCGCGGCATCGGAGGCCGCATCCTGCAGCGAGACGAGCCGCGTCCCCGCGCCGACCACTCCGGCGCCCAGGATCATCACGAGCACCACGATCGGCAGCGCCACCGCGAGCTCGGCGGTCGCCGAACCGCGTTCGCGGCCTCGGCGATGTCGCGCCGGGCCGCGGCCCGGACTCCGCTCAGGAGCCGGACCGCGACCTCGCGAGCTGATCGCGATCGTCATGCCACCGTGAGCGCGCGACGCACGAGATCGGTGAGGATCCCGCGCACCTCGTCACTGCGCATGATGACCACGAGCAGCCCCGCGAACGCGACCGCCGCCATGGTCGCGATCGCGTACTCGGCCGTGGCCGCTCCGGTCTCGTCGCCGAACAGCTGCGCGGCACGGCGACGGGTGAGCGGTGGCAGTGGCGGGATCCCGCCGGGTGCGGACCCGTTCCCGGCCACGGTCGGGTGCAGATGCGCCGCGCTCGGCGGCGCGAGGACGGTTTCGGCGCGTGCTGTGCGTGCCATGGTGTTCCTTCTCTCTTCTCTCTCCGGTCGTCGGCGTCCGGTCGGACGCCGCACGTATCAGGCGAACGGCAGCGGCGTCGTGGACAGCACGCTGAGGATCAGGGGCGCGACGCCGAGCACCAGGAAGGCCGGCAACGTGCATGCGCCGAGCGGGAGCAGCAGCCGCGAGCTCAGTCGCGCGGCACCGGTGCGTCCGGCGGTGCGCGCAGCACGACGGGCACGGGCGGCTTCGGCACGCAGCAGCTCGACCGCCGGCACCCCCGCGGCGGCGGAGAGGCGCAGCACGCGCTCGATCGCGGCACCGGTCTCGGCCGGATCGGGTTCTGCCGAGGCTTCCTGTTCTACGAGCGCGAGGGCCCGCGTGATCGCCGTCCCGCCGGTGAGGGCGACGGCGAGCAGCTCGGCGCGGATCCCGGGGATGCCCGGGGGCGGCGCGGCACGGCGCACGAGCGCCCTGGTCCAGGCGCGCGCCGCCAGCAGCAGCCCGGATCCCGCCGCCAGGCATACCCAGCCCGGCGGCCGGGTGAGCAGCACGGTGATGGTGTCGAAGCCGAGGGCGGATCCGAGCAGCAGCCCCACCAGCGGCAGCCACAGCATGAGCCGGGCGGTGCCGGCGGGCTCGGCGAGCGCGACCGCCACTTCGTCCCGGATGTCGCCGGCACCCTCGAGCGCCGCGGCGATCGCGCGCAGCACGTCACCGAGCGGGGCGCCGACCGTCGCCGCGATGCTCCATGCGGCGGCCACGGTCGCCCAGGCGCCGCCGCGGGCGCGGATCGCCTCGACGAGCGGCTCACCGTGCTCGACGTCGGCGAGGACGACGGCGGCGGTGACGGAACCGCTGTCGGCGAGGTGCCGCCATGCCGCGAGCGGGGCGGCCCCCGCCTGCAGCAGCACCGCGAGTGTGCGCACCTCCTCGGCGATCCCGGCCTCGACACCGGCGGTCGGCTTCGACCGCCGCCGACGGCCGGCATCCGCGCGGGACGGCCCCGAGGACCGGCGGCCCGATCGACCGGAGTCCCGGCCTTCAGACCGCCCGGCCCGATCGCGCCGGTCGCCGCCGATCCCGTGCACCGGCCTCTTCCCGCGACGCACCCTCACCATGGCCGCGCCTCCCGGATCCCGAGATGCTCGCCGTCCAGGCGCAGCGTGCCGACCTGAGCGAGCCGGCGCACGCCGTCCGTCCCGCGCACGAGGTGCAGCACATACGCGAACGCGCTCACCGCCTGTCGGGCGAGCGCGGGCGGATCCATCCCGGCCAGGGCACCGAGCGCCTCCAGCCGCGCCGGCACGTCCGCCAGCCCGCTCGCGTGCAGGGTGCCCGCGCCGCCGTCGTGACCGGTGTTCAGCGCGGTGAGCAGATCGCGGATCTCCTCGCCCCGGCACTCCCCCACGATCAGCCGGTCGGGACGCATGCGCAGCGACTCGCGCACGAGACGCGCGACGCCGACCGCGCCGACACCCTCGAGGTTCGGCTGCCGCGCCTCGAGCGAGACATGGTGCGGATGCCGTGGCCGCAGCTCGGCCACGTCCTCGATCGTCACGATCCGCTCCGTGTCCGGCACATGCGCGAGCAGCGCGGCGAGCATGGTCGTCTTGCCCGTGCCGGTGCCGCCGGTGATGAGCACGTTCTGGCGTACCCGCACCACACCCTCGAGCCACCTGCGCTGCGCGATGTCGATCGTCCCGAGTCGCCGGAGCGCATCGAGATCGGCCGCCCGCACCCGCGGGATCCGCACCGACACCGCCGTGCCGCTTGTCGCGATCGGCGAGAGCACGGCGTGCACCCGCACGCCGGAGGCGAGCCGCACATCCACACACGGCGACTGGTCGTCGAGGTGGCGCCCGCCGAGCCCGACCAGGCGCACGGCCAACTCCCGCACTTCTCTCTCGGAGGCGCTCCAGCCCGGCACCCGCTCCATCCCGGCACCGCGGTCGAGGAACAATCCGTCGGCGCCGTTCAGGAAGAGATCCGTGACGCGCGGATCCGCGGCGTGCACGGCGAGGTCGCCGAAGGTCGGATCCAGTTCCGACGAGGCGGCGGATCCGCGCGGGACGATGACGAA
>JAFDWM010000083.1 GCA_018268455.1 Actinomycetota bacterium
CTGCCCGCTCTCACCGTGTCGAGCCGGCTCAGCGTGGCGAACGCCACGCCGCCGATCACGGCGAGCACGACGACCATCACGAGCAGCTGAACGACGACGGCGAAGCCGAAGAGCACCTTCGGGTTGTGTCGCAGTGCAGCGAACGACTTGCCGAGCACGGTGCCGAAGCCCAGCGGGCGCAGGGGGATGAGGCCCGGCTTGGGAGCGGGGGTCCAGGTCTGCTGCGTCACGGGTCCTCCGGTTCGTGTCCGCTCCATCGTGTCATACGGCGCGCGCGCCCGAGCGGGTCGGATCCGACGCCGATGTGCATGCCTCGGCCGACTCCGCGGGCTGTGAAGTACGCTGGATCGGAAGTGTGGGCGCCCCTGGGTGCACGCACGACTCCGTTGGGATCCGAAAGACGACTGGGCACAATGACCTCACGCATCCTCGTGGTCGATGACGACACGGCTCTGGCCGAGATGATCGGCATCGTGCTGCGCACGGAAGGCTTCGAGCCGGTGTTCTGCGCGGACGGCGCCAAGGCCGTGGACGAATGGCGCGCACAGCGTCCCGATCTCGTGCTGCTCGACCTCATGCTCCCCGGCATGGACGGCATCGAGATCTGCACGCGCATCCGCGCCGAATCCGGCGTGCCCGTCATCATGCTCACGGCACGCGGCGACACCGCTGACGTGGTGCGCGGTCTCGAGGTCGGCGCCGACGACTACATGATCAAGCCCTTCAACCCGAAGGAGCTCGTCGCGCGCATCCGCACCCGGCTGCGGCCGAGTGCACCCGCGACGAGCGAGGTGCTGCGCATCGGCGACCTCACCGTCGATGTCGACGCGCATGAGGTGCGCCGTGGTCAGGACGTCATCGCGCTGACGCCGCTCGAGTTCCAGCTGCTGGTGGCGCTCGCGTCGCGGCCGCAGCAGGTGTTCTCCCGCGAGATGCTGCTCGAGCAGGTGTGGGGCTACCACTACAAGGCAGACACCCGGCTGGTCAACGTGCATGTTCAGCGTCTGCGCGCCAAGGTCGAGCTCGATCCCGACAACCCGCGCATCGTGACGACCGTGCGGGGCGTCGGCTATCGCGCGGGGAGCGTGGTCTGACGCCCGTGGGCCTGAAGATCCGCCGATGACCAACACGGTGGCGCTGGCGAGCGCCGCGGCGCACGGCGTGCGCGGCGGTGGCAGGCGGATCCGGCGGCTGTGGCGCGAATCGCTGCGGTTCCGCACGACCGCGATCACCCTCGCCCTGACCTGCATCGCCGTGCTCGTGACCTGCGTCGCGATGGCGCTCGCCGTGCAGAACAACCTGTGGGCGGCACGCAAGGATCAGGCGCTGCGCGACGCGCTGCGGGCGGCGAACTCCGCGCAGTCGGCGTTGTACTCCGCCGACACCCAGCGCAACCCGGCCGCGCTGATCGGCCTCATGCGCGACGTGAGCCAGCGCGTCGGGGGCGTGTCGGCATCGCAGCAGTTCGCCGCCTTCCCCATCAACCCGCAGGGTACGCCGGGGTTCACCCAGACCGGGTTCGACCGGGCGATCATCACGCCGCAGCTCCAGCAGCGTGTGGCGCAGGACGCCAGCAAGCAGTGGTGGCAGCCGGTGTCGCTGCACGGCTCGGACGGATCCGCGCACGCCGGGATCCTCGTCGGGCAGCAGCTGAACGTGCCGGAGGCGGGGCCCTACGCGCTGTACATCGCGTACGACCTGGTCGACACGGAGCAGACGCTCGCGCTGGTGCAGGGGAGCCTGTGGGTCGCCGGGATCGTGCTGGTCGCGCTCATCGGCGCGATCGCCTGGCTGTCGCTGCGCACGGTGGTGCTGCCGATCACCGAGGCAGCCGACACCAGCGCCCGGTTCGCCCGCGGCGACTTCGACGTGCGTCTGCCCGTGCGCGGCAAGGACGAGCTGGCAGTCCTCGGCCGGTCGTTCAACGCGATGGCGGACAGCATCGAGGCGCAGATCAAGGAACTCGGCGAGCTGTCGCTCGTGCAGCAGCGCTTCGTGTCCGACGTCTCGCACGAGCTGCGTACGCCGCTGACCACGATCCGGCTCGCCGCCGAGATGCTCAACGACCGCCGCGACGAGTTCGACCCGACGACCGCCCGCACCGCCGAACTGCTGCAGACCCAGGTGCACCGGTTCGACACGCTGCTCGCCGACCTGCTGGAGATCAGCCGCTACGACGCCGGGTCCGTGCAGCTGGAGACCGAGCCCGTGAGCCTCGCCCACCTGGCAGAGGACCTGGTCGACGAGATGCGGCCGCTCGCCCTGACGCACGACACCGAGCTGCGCTTCATCGCACCGGGCGGGCACACCCCGGTCGACCTCGATCCTCGTCGGGTGCGCCGCATCCTTCGCAACCTCGTCGGCAATGCGATCGAGCACGGAGAGGGGCATCCGATCGTGATCACGGTGGACAGCGACCAGGACGCGGTCGCCGTCGGCGTGCACGATCGCGGCATGGGGATGACCGCGCAGGACGCGGAGCGGGTGTTCGACCGTTTCTGGCGCGCGGATCCGTCGCGTCAGCGCACCATCGGCGGCACCGGTCTCGGCCTGTCCATCGCGCTCGGCGACGCGCGCCTGCATCGCGGAACGCTCGCCGTCTGGTCCGCGCCGGGCGAGGGCACCAACTTCGTGCTCACCCTGCCCCGCGGGGCGAGGTCGCTCGACGGCGCTTCCCCGGTTCCACTCGAGCCGGTGGAGCCCATCGCGGACATCGGCGTCAGCACCGATCCGATCGCCCGGCTCGAGGAGCCCGGAACCGGCGGCGCAGGAAGGGGGAGCGCATGAGGATCCTCAGGATCGCCCGGGCGTCGCTCGTCGCGCTGACGCTGCTCGCGCTCGCCGCGTGCTCGTCGCTGCCGGTGACCGGCGACGTGCGCCCGGGACTCGCGGCCGGTCAGAGCGACGGCGGATCCGACCTCGCCTTCGTGCCGCAGGGGCCGTCCAAGGGCATGGATCCGAAGGACGTCGTGCGCGGCTTCATCGACGCGGCCGCCAGCCCGAAGGACAGCTGGGGCATCGCACGGCAGTTCCTCACCGCCGACGCCGCGCAGAAGTGGAAGCCCGACGCCGGAGTCACGATCGACGCCGGACCCGCCGAGCGCAGCTACAACGGTCCCGACGTGGCCAAGGACTCCACGCAGACCAAGGTCAGTCTCGGACTGCAGCAGACGGCGAGCGTGGACGCCACGGGCGCCTACGGCACCCCGGTGAGCGGCCCCGCCGACCTGGCCTTCTCGCTCGAGAAGACGAAGGACGGCGAATGGCGCATCTCCGTGGCGCCCGACGGCATCGTGCTGGACGCGGACTCGTTCGCTGCCGCTGACGTGTTCGCACCGTACGCCCTGCAGTACTTCGACTCGACCTGGACGTACCTGGTGCCGGATGTGCGCTGGTTCCCGAAGCGGGAGAACACGGTCAGTCGCATCGTGCAGTCGCTTGTGAGCGGGAAGCCCAGCCCCTGGCTCGCGGGCGCCGTGCGCACCGCGTTCACCGGTGACATCGCGCTGGCACGCAACACCGTCACGCCGGACGCCCAGGTGGCGGAGGTGGCGCTCACCGATGCTGCCGGCGCCGCCGATCCCGTCTCCCTGTCTCGCATGCGCACCCAGCTCGAGCACAGCCTCGAGGGCATCGTCACCCAGGTGAAGCTCACCGTCGCCGGGCGCGACCTCAACGCCGGTCTGGCATCGGCCGCGTCCACAACCGTCGACTCCCGCCCGCTCGTGCTCACAGACAAGGGCTTCGGCTATCTCGCCAACGGAGAGCTCGACCCGGTCACTGGGGTGTCCGCGGAGCTCGGCAAACTCAACCGGCCGATCGCCTCGATCAGCGCCGCGAGCCAGGGGCAGCGTGTGGCCGTGCAGACCGGGGACGGGATCGTCTACGGGATCAGCGACGGCAAGACCGACGAGATCGACGGTCGGCCCGATCTCATCACCCCGACGCTCGACCCGTTCGGCTACATCTGGACCGTGCCGCGCGGCACGCCGGGATCGATGATCGCGTGGTCGACCGCGGTGACGCCGCAGCCCATCGCCGGGCCCTCGGACGCCGTGCAGATCTCGGCGATGGCGGTGAGCAGGGATGGCGCCAGGCTCGCCGTGGCGGTGACCGCCGGCGGCCAGACGCGGATCGAGGTCTTCGCCGTCCTGCGCACCGACCGGGGCGCACCGACCGGCCTCGGGCCGGCCGATGTGATCGCGACGCCTCCCGGGAACGCGCTGGATATCGCGTGGCTGGACGACACCACCGTCGGCGTGCTGGCGGCGGACGGAACCAATCTCGTGCTGCGCCAGCAGCCGGTCGGCGGGCCGACCCAGATCGCCGACGCCCCCGATGCGGCCTCCACGATCGCCCCCGCGACCCCCTCGTCGAACATCCGCCTGCTCGGCGACGGCGTGCTGTACATCCGCAGCGGTCCGAGCTGGCAGCGCGAGAGCACCGGTGTGAAGGTGCTCGCCGTGCAGCTCGGCGGCTGACACCCGATCGTCCTGCACAGCGCACCCGGGCACGGGCTTGCACCCTGATCCCGTCGCCACAGGCCCGTACCGCGGGCCGGTGGCGCAAGCTCGGGGGATGAGCCCGGATGCCGCACCGCCCCTCGCGCGACGATGGCTGCCCGCGCGTCGCCTGCTGCAGGAGATCGCCGACTTCGCGTTCGCGTCGGTGTGCACGGGCTGCGGCGCGACCGGCGTCGCGCTGTGCGCATCGTGTGAGGCCGCCCTCGCACCGTGTGTCGTCTCGCTGCACCACCCGGCGACGCCGATGTGCGCGGGCCTCGTGTTCGACGGCGTCGCGGCCCGGGTGCTGCGCGCGGTGAAGGAGGACGGGCAGACCTCGCTTCTCGGCCGCCTGCGCCCGGCGCTGCACGCTGCGGTGGCCGAGGCGCGCTCGAGCAGCGCGGCAGGGCGCCGCATCGATGCGGTCGTGCCGGTGCCGACCTCCCGGGCGGCGTTCCGCCGACGCGGATACCGAGTGCCCGAGCTGCTCGCGCGCGACACGGTGTTCCCGATGCTGCGCGCACTCGCGCCGGCGCGACACCTGCAGGATCAGCGCGGGCTGAGCATCGATCAGCGCCGCCGCAACCTCGCCGGCGGATTCATCGCGACGCGCGCAGGAGAGGGCACCACGGTGCTGATCGTCGACGACGTGATCACGACCGGGGCGACGTGCGCGGAGGCGGCCCGCGCGCTGCGCGCCGCCGGATTCGAGGTCGCCGGAGCGGTCGCGGCGACGGCCACGCCGCGACACCGCGCAGGTCACAGCGGATCCGCATGACACGCAGATGAATTGTGGGTGACAGGGCGGGATCCGGCGACTACGGTGGGGATTCACAAAGGCGACCACGGTCCGCCCTTGACCGGGCGGACCGGAGCAAGGAGGTCAGGATGGAAACGAACATCGTCGGTGTCGGAGTCGGCATCAGCGATCGATTCCGTGGGGTGGTCGAAGAGAAGATCGCACGGATCGCGACGATTGCGACGAAGGCGACGAGCCTCGACGTGAAGGTCACCCATCGTTCCTATCGTGGCGGTCACGTCGAAGACGAGACCGTCGAACTCACACTCATCGGCAAGGGCCCGCTGGTGCGCGCGGAGGCGCGCGACGCGGACAAGTTCGCGGCGCTGGATCTCGCCGTCGACAAGCTCATCGAGCAGGTGCGGCGCGCGAAGGAGCGCCGCATCGACGGACGGCACCACCCGCGCGGCGCACGCTTCGAGAAGGGCACAGGAGCATTCGCCGGAATCGACGTCGATCCGGTCTCAGCGGACACGCTGCACGCGGTCTCGACGGGTGCGATCCCGACCGTCGAGCTCGAGGAGGAGTACTCACCCGTCGTGATCCGCACCAAGAACTTCGGCGCCGAGTGGATGACGGTCGAGGAGGCGGTCGATCGCATGGAGCTGGTCGGCCACGACTTCTTCCTGTTCGTCGACGCCCGCACCGACCACCCGAGCGTGGTGTACCGGCGCAAGGGCTGGGACTACGGCGTGATCTCGCTCACCACCCCGGCGGCACCGCAGGAGGAGCTCGCCAGCTGAGGTCCGCTCGCAGATGCGAGAAGCGGCCCGTGCTCCGGCACGGGCCGCTTTTTCACGTCTTCGGGCCGGCTCAATCGAAGATGTCGCCCAGCAGACCGCCGATCACGAGGCCGCCGAGCACGCCGGTGACGACGTCGCCGCCGCCGGATCCGCGACCGCCGCCACCGCCCCAGCCGTTCCCGCCGCCCCAGCCGTTCCCGCCGCCCCAGCCCTGGTCCGGGCGGGAGCGGTCGATGTCGTGCTGGGCCAGCTGCAGCGCCTCCGCGGCGAGCTGCGCGACGCGCCGAGCCTGGCTGAGCGCCTGCTCACGGGTCTCCTCGGCCGGCAGCAGCGACGGCACGTCCACGCGCAGGCGTTCGGCCTCGGCGAGCCGGGTGCGGGCGTCGGCACCGATCCAGCCGCGATGCCCCTCGATGAGGCCTCGCGCGACACCGAGCTGCCGATCGGCGTCGTCGAGCGCGTGCTGCACGGTGTCGATCGTCGGCAGCGGGTGCTCGAGGCGGTAGCGGGCATCGGCCACGGCCGCATCCAGCGCGGTGTTCGCCGCACGCAGGCGCGTGAGCTCACCGAACGGATCCGTGCGGCTGCCGGCCGGAGCGAGCGAGTTCAGGGCCTGCTGCAGGTTCGTCGCCGCCGCGGAGACCGCCGGGGCGCCCGGCGCGGTGGGGAGCGCGGCGAGGTCGTTGCGCGAGTCGGCCACGACCTGCGCGAGGGTGGCCTCGGCGCGCAGCGCCTCGATCTCGAAGTCGTCGACGGCGTCGAGGAGCGAGGCCGCACGGCGGGTGGCCTCGGTCGCGGTCTCCAGCGCGAGCACGGCCTCCTGATTGCGGCCCGCCTCGCGGCGGCGCTCGAAGACCTCGGCGCCGTGCGTGGCGAACGCGACCAGCTGCTCCGCCTCGGCGGCACTCTGCGAGATGCGCTGCATCGCGGTGTCGGAATAGCGGGTGGCGAGGCGCTCGACCGATTCCTGCGCCTGCGGCACGCGCGCCGCGAGGGCCGCCGCGTCGGCGCGCACCTGCGCGACCACCTGTGGCGCATTGCGCACGCGGTT
>JAFDWM010000084.1 GCA_018268455.1 Actinomycetota bacterium
GGGCGGTCGCGACGCCTGCCCGCAGAATGGACGCGCGTGCCGGTCGCCGCCCGCGGCACCCGGTGGGGCGAGCTCATCGCCCTGCCCGGACCGCCGCATCCCGCCGGCCCCGCGACCGTGCTCGAGCAGGCGGCGACGGCGCTCGCGCTCTCCCGCCTCGCGGACGGCGAGGGTGCCTGGTCGAGGCTGCGCGCGGAGGGCCTGATCGCGACGCTGCTCGGCGAGCGGTACACAACGCTCGCCGACATCGAGGCACGACTGGAGTCCTCGGGATTCCCCGTGCACGGGCGCACGCTGTACGTCGCCGTGTCCACGGCGGTGGGAGCCGGCGTGGCGGGATCCGCGGTGCCCGGATCCGCGGGGTCCGCCGGGTCCGCCGGGCGTGACGATCTGCACACGATGGGACGATCTGCACACCGAATCGGCGAGAACGGACGCGAATCGTCACAGGGTGTGCAGATCGTGACGGATCCGGCGGGCCGCGGATCCGATGTGCGCACTCTGACCGCCGTCGTGGGCGCGGAGCGGATCCTGCTCGTCTCGCTCACCGGATCCAGCCTGCCGGACGTGCTCCTCGACGAGGTCGGATCCGGAGCTCTCAGCGACCCCGCCGGCTCCACGGCGGAACTGCTCGCAGCGATCCCGGTCGTGCGACGCCTCGCGCGCCAGGCCGGCCCCGGCGAGCTGCTGCGGGTCGTCGACCGCCCGCTCGCCCGCCTGGCCGCGGAGCTCAGCGGCGACCACCGGCTGCAGGAGCACAGCGCGCGCCTGCTCGCGCCGCTGATCCGCCACGATGACGCCACGGACGGCGACCTGCTGCGCGTGCTGCGCGCCGTGGTCGCCCATCCCGGCAACCGCACGGCCGCGGCGAGCGCCTCGCACCTGTCCCGCTCGGTGTTCTACCAGCGCCTCACCCTCATCGCGGATCTGCTCGGCGCTGACCTCGACGACGGGGAGACGCTGTCGGCTCTGCACCTGGCACTGCTCGCGCACGGGCGCTGAACGCAGGGTCATCGCGTTTGAGCGTGCAGCAGTGGTCTGAATCCTTCGGCTTCGAGCAGTGAACTCCCGTCAGGACTGGACCGGCAGGCGATCATCGAGGACGACAAACGCGCTTCGCTGAGACTAGACATACGCAAGGCGTATATTTGAGATCAGTTGGGAGGGCGGCATGGTTAACGATGTTGACATCGTCCGGTTGATCGAGCGCGCCCCACTGCGCACGGTTCGGTACGTCGAGCTTCGCGAGCTCGGCACCAATATGTGGCGGACTCTCGACAGGCTCGCCAACCAGGGCGCCGTTGCTCGGCTGGCACACGGCGTCTACACGGTGCCTCCGAACGGCCGCGACGGCCGCACCTGGCGCCCTACGCTGGAGGCGGCAGGGCTCGCGGTCGCCACCGCACGCTTCGGCAATCGCAACGCCATCCTCATGGGCCTCGGCGCTGCACGTCACTGGGCGGCTATCCCCCGGGCGATCGGCATCACGACGATTGCCGTTCCCGATGCAGGGCGGCCGCCCGTCGAGCTGGACGGGGGAGGACGAGTTCACCTGATCCCTCGCGACCTCGATCGCCTCGATGCGGTCCTGGAGACCACCGAGCTCGGGCCGGCCCTCGTCACCAGGCCGGCGCAGACCCTTTACGACCTGACGATGAAGCCGGCCCAGGGCGGGATGCCCGACGAGGCCGCTGCAGCGGCACGCTACCTGCAAGCCCGGGTTCGGGCCGAAGAACTTCAGGCGGTCGTGGACACCTTTGGTCGCGCGAATCCGGCGCTCAGGAAGATGCTGAAAGCGATGGCCGAGGAGGCGTGGCATGGCGCAGAGAGGTGAGAGTCAGCCGAATCCGATTCCCGGTGTCCTCGACCCCGCGGAGCAGCTCGCCGTCGAGGGAAGGTTCGGTGTGGCCGCGGAACAGGTCGTCCGTGATCACGTCATCTCCCATGCGCTCGCAGCGATCGCCAGCATCGGTACGGACGATGTCGTGTTCTTCGGAGGAACAGCGCTTTCGCGCACCCATCTCGCCGGCGTGAGGCTTTCGGAGGACATCGACCTCATCGCGCGAAGCGAGCGCGCTGAGGTCGGTGACAGGATCGAAGCCGCGATCGTCGCGCGGTTCCGTCGCACGTTCGGAGCGGTCACGTTCACGCCGCGCATTCGGGACACTCGGCATCCCAACCCTGCGGTGATGCAGGTCGGCTCCACGCGCGTTCAGATCCAACTGCTGTCGTCCGAGGGGTATCCCGACTGGCCGACCGAGATCGTCGACATCGATCAACGCTACAGCGATGCTCCACCGGCAAGGCTTCGAGTCCTGACGTCTGCGGCGTTTGTCGCCGCGAAGCTGTCGTCGTGGAACGATCGCTCGGCTCCGCGTGACCTCTACGACTTGTGGGCGCTGGCGGCGGCCGGGAAGATCGACGCCGAAGCCGAGAGTGTGTTCAGCCGATACGGCCCATACACCAGCGCCGCGAAGGTTTCCGTGCGTCGATTGCCCACGGACGACGAGTGGCATGACGCTCTGGCACACCAGTGCAAGCCCGTCGTCACCGCGGCGCAGGCTGCCACGGTCGTTCAGGACGCGATCGCGTCGTTGCGCCGCTGAAACCGTGCCACTCGCGCCGCTGATCCGCCACGACGACGCCACGGACGGCGACCTGCTGCACTGTCGGCCCTGCACCTGGCACTGCTCGCGCACGGGCGCTGAGCCGACTCACTGCGTGCGGCGAAACGCCTCGCATCGGCGCGACGCGTCAGGCGATGTAGACCTTGCGCAGGGTCTCGGTCACGATCCAGGTCGTGCGCATGCCCTCGGCGAGGCGGACGACGGATCCGGGGCCGACCTCGAGATCCGGCAGCACCGGATCCTCGAAAACGACCGTCGCCCGCCCCGAGAGCACGACGAACAGCTCGTCGGCCTCGGTGTCGCGCGCGGTGCCCGGAGTCATCTCCCAGATGCCGATCTCGCGGTCGCCGGTGTCGTCCAACACGGCGATCGCCGTGGTCGGCGCACCCACGACCACCTCGTCGGCCGGCAGCGGCTCATGGGAGAGCACGAGATCCGACACCGCGGTGCCGGCGAGCGGCAGGGCGGTCACGAGTCGAACCCCATGCCGACGGCGTCCAGCGTCTTCAGGAACAGGTTGCGCTTGCCCTTGTTGTGATCGGCCTGGTTCATCGCGGCGCGCACGAGGTTGACGCCGATCGATGCCGCGGGCTCCGGCGGGAACGGGATCGGCTTCGTGCGCACCATCTCCAGCTGGGTGCGCTCCGTGGTCAGCCCCGCGAGCTCGTCGAGCATCACGTCGGCGGCGAACCGGGTCGCGCCGACGCCGAGGCCGGTGAAGCCGGTCGCGTAGGCGACGCGGCCGCCGCGTGCGGTGCCGAAGAACGCGCAGAACCGGCTGCACGAGTCGATCGCGCCGGCCCAGCGATGCGTGAACTGCAGCCCCTCGAGCTGCGGGAACGTGGTGAAGAAGTGCGAGGCCAGCTTGCGGAAGCTCTCCGGCCGCTCCTCATACTCCTCGCGCACCTTGCCGCCGAAGTGGTAGACGGCGTCGTAACCGCCGAACAGGATCCGGTTGTCGGCGCTCAGCCGGTAGTAATGGAACTGGTTCGCGCTGTCGGCGAGGCCCTGGCGGTTCTTCCAGCCGATCGCGTCGTACTGTTCGGCGGTGAGCGGCTCGGTCATGAGCGCGTAGTCGTAGACAGGCACGGTCATCAGCCGGTTGCGCTTGAGCAGGGAGGGGAACACGTTCGTCGCGAGCGCGACCTGATCGGCCACGACCGCACCGTTCTCCGCAGACACCGTCTGCACACCCTTGCCGCTCAGCCCCGTGACGCGGGTGCGCTCGAAGATCTGCACGCCGAGCTCGGTGGCGACGCGGGCGAGCTCGAAGGCGAGCTTCGCGGGGTGCACCATCGCGCAGCCCTCGCGGTTCCAGGATCCCGCCAGATACGTCGGGGAGGCGACCTCGGCCCGCACGGCGGCCTCGTCGAGGAAGTCGTCGCCCTCCATCCACTCGACCTGGTGCGGTTCGACGGCGACCCCCATCTGACCTGTGCGCTCCCAGTCCACGTCCATGCCGTAGCGCTCGACGGTCTGCTCGATCCCGTCCAGGTTCTCCAGCCCCAGCCGCTCGAGCGTCTCCATCTCGTCCGGCCAGCGGTTCATGCCGTTCTCTTCGCCGTGCGTGAGGCTGGCCTCACAGAAGCCGCCGTTGCGGCCCGAGGCCGCCCAGCACACCCGGTTCGCCTCGAGCAGCACGACCGAGCGCTGCGGGTCGCGTTCCTTGGCACGGATCGCGGTCCAGAGTCCGGCGTAGCCGCCGCCGACGATCGCGAGGTCGGCGCGCACCTGCCCCGACAGCGTCGGGTACTCGGTGCGGGCGATGTCGTCGAGCCAGAACGCGGCGTGCACCGTGTTCTCGAGTGAGCGCTCGATGACCGAGGCGCTCGGCTGCCGTCGTTCGAAGACGGTCGTTCCCATGAGTGATTCCTTGTCCGGGAGGGTGGGTGGTCTGTCACCGGGGCGCGACGCAGCGCCCCGGGTGCCGCAGTGCGGCCGGGTAATTCGGAGGGGCGGATCAGCGGATCAACGCGTGCCCCAGTTGTAGAGGTCCTTGTGCAGCCCCGCGTAGAGGAAGCACTCGGTGTGCGAGACGCCCTCGATGGTGCGGATCCGGGTGGCGATCAGCTCGAGCAGATCCTCGTCGCTCTCGCAGATCGCCTCTGCGAGGATGTCGAAGGATCCGAGGGTGACGTTGACATATGCGATCTCAGGAATATTCGCAATCGCCTCCGCCGCGATGCGCGGATCGCCGTCGACGCGGATGCCGAGCATCGCCATGCGGGAGAATCCAAGTTGACGCGGATCCGTCACGGCGACGATCTGCACCACACCGCTGTCGGTGAGGCGCTGCACGCGCTGACGCACCGCCGCTTCGCTGAGACCGACCGCCCGGCCGATCTCGGCGTAGGGGCGGCGTCCGTCCGCCTGCAGCAGCTCGATGATCCGCTTCGAGACGTCGTCCAGCACGGGCACCTTCGGCTTGTCGCTCATATGTCGATCTTGTCATTCATGAATGACGCTTGCAACTGAATCCGTAGAATCTGCTTCAGAATTCTTCCGATTTCGTTGCGTCTGTCCTATCCTGATCAGCATGCAGAGCATCCTGGCTGAATCAGCACTGTTGCAGAACTTCATCGGCGGCCGCCACGTCGCCGCCCACGGCGAGGGCCGCATGGACCTCATCGACCCCGTCACCGAGCGGGTGTACGGGCAGGCGCCGATCT
Source organism: Actinomycetota bacterium (assembly GCA_018268455.1). GTDB lineage: Bacteria > Actinomycetota > Actinomycetes > Actinomycetales > Microbacteriaceae > Microbacterium. The sequence goes on from JAFDWM010000084.1 coordinate 5,297, forward strand.
CGGATCAGAGCGACGTCGACGCCGCCTACGCCGCCGCGGCCGCCGCCTTCCCGGTGTGGCGCGACACCACTCCGGCCCAGCGTCAGCTCGCGCTGTTCCGGATCGCCGACGCGATGGCCGCCCGGGCGGAGGAGTTCGCCGACCTGGAGTCGCAGGACACCGGCAAGCCCCGCGCGAACCTCGTGGCCGACGAGATCGACCAGTCGGTCGACCAGCTGCGCTTCTTCGCAGGCGCCGCGCGCAGCCTCGAGGGACGCGCCGCCGCCGAGTACATGGCAGGGCACACCTCGTATGTGCGCCGCGAGCCGATCGGCGTGATCGGCCAGGTCACGCCGTGGAACTACCCGCTGAACATGGCCGTGTGGAAGATCGCGCCTGCGCTGGCCGCCGGCAACACCGTCGTACTGAAGCCGGCCGAGGCCACGCCCCTCACCACGCTGCTGCTCGCCGAGATCGTGGCGGAGCACACGCCGGCCGGCACGCTCAACGTCGTGCTCGGCGACCGCAGCACCGGGGCGGCGCTCGTCGCGCACAAGAGGCCGCAGATGGTCGCGATCACCGGATCCGTGCGCGCCGGCATGGCCGTCGCCGAGTCCGCCGCGGCCGACGTGAAGCGCGTGCACCTCGAGCTCGGCGGCAAGGCCCCGGCGATCGTGTTCGACGACGCGTCCATCGCCAAGGCGGCGGAGGGCATCGTGACCGGCGCGTTCTTCAACGCCGGCCAGGACTGCACCGCGGCCACTCGCGTGATCGTGCACGCCTCGGTGCACGACGAGCTCGTCAAGGCGCTCGTCGAGCGCGTGCGCACGCACGCCCGCACCGGCGCACCGCACGAGGACGGCGTGTTCTTCGGGCCGCTCTCGAGCGCCGCGCAGCTCGCCCAGGTGCAGGGCTTCGTGGACCGCCTGCCCGCGCACGCGAAGATCGAGACCGGCGGCAAGCGGCAGGGCGAGACCGGCTACTTCTTCGAGCCGACCATCGTCTCGGGCATGCGCCAGGACGACGAGGCCGTGCAGAGCGAGATCTTCGGACCGGTGCTCACCGTGCAGTCGTTCGAGGACGACGACGAGGCCCTCGCCTACGCGAACGACGTGCCCTACGCGCTGGCGGCATCGGTGTGGACGAAGGACCACACCCGCTCGCTGCGCTTCTCCCGCGACCTGGACTTCGGCTGCGTGTGGATCAACACGCACATCCCGTTCGTGTCGGACATGCCGCACGGGGGCTTCAAGCACTCCGGTTATGGCAAAGATCTGTCGCAGTACGGCTTCGACGACTACACGCGCATCAAGCACGTGATGAGCGCGCTGGACTGACTCCAACCCCCGACCCGCACCCGTGACGGGGCGCGCCGTCCGCTCAGGCGGAGGTGCGTCCCGTCGCCCGTCGCAGCGTTCGGCGGAGCCATCCGCCCCGCGATCGCTGCGACTTGTTCACCTGCGCCTCGAGAGCATCGAAGCGTCGATCGATGTGACGCAGGATCCGCTCCTCGGCCTCGTCCACGAGGCGCGCGACGAACAGCGGCGTACCGAGTCCCTGCTTCTCGGCCTCGGCCCGAAGCGCCCGGTCGCGAACGACGCGATCGAAGCGGGTGTGCTCCTCCTGCGCGGCGAACATGCTGTTCGCCAGCACGCCCGTGGCCGCGGGGCGGTGTCGCCACTGCGCCAGGGG
>JAFDWM010000085.1 GCA_018268455.1 Actinomycetota bacterium
CTCACGGCAGGATGCTGGACCAAGGACACCTTTCTCGTGATCGACGCGAGTCGCCACAGGCGTGAGGAGCAGCGATGACCCCCGGCATGCGCACAGCGAAGAAGCCTTCGACCGATGGAGCGCTCGCCGAGTCGCTCGTCGAGCTGGGCCGGTTCCTGCGGCCGGGGGAGGTGTCCTCGGATCTGCGCAGCGTCTTCCTCGAAGGCGGTCGCGCCGGCGACGCGTTCTACCGCGATCGCTGGTCGCACGACAAGGTGGTGCGCTCCACGCACGGCGTGAACTGCACCGGATCCTGCTCCTGGAAGGTGTACGTCAAGGACGGCATCATCACCTGGGAGGCGCAGCAGACCGACTACCCGTCGATCGGCCCCGACTCCCCGGAGTACGAGCCCCGCGGCTGTCCGCGCGGCGCCGCGTTCAGCTGGTACACCTACTCGCCGACCCGGGTGCGCTACCCGTACATCCGCGACACGCTAGCCGAGCTGTACCGGGCGGCGAAGGCCGAGCATCCGGATCCGGTCGACGCGTGGGCGTCGATCGTCGAGGATCCGGCGAAGGCCACCTCGTACAAGCGGCAGCGCGGCAAGGGCGGGCTGATCCGCACCACCTGGGACGAGGTGATCGAGATCGCCGCCGCCGCGCACGTGCACACCGTGAAGACCTACGGCCCCGACCGCGTCGCCGGCTTCTCGCCGATCCCGGCGATGTCGATGGTGTCGCACGGCGCGGGCGCGCGCTTCCTGAACCTGCTCGGCGGCACGCTGCTGTCGTTCTACGACTGGTACGCCGACCTGCCGGTGGCGAGCCCGCAGGTGTTCGGCGACCAGACCGACGTGCCGGAGTCGGCGGACTGGTGGAACGCCGGCTACCTCATCATGTGGGGCTCGAACGTGCCGGTCACGCGCACGCCCGACGCGCACTTCATGACCGAGGCGCGCTACCGCGGGCAGAAGGTGGTCACGGTCTCGCCCGACTACACCGACAACACCAAGTTCGCCGACGAGTGGGTGGCGCCGCACCCCGGAACCGACGCCGCGCTCGCCCTCGCGATGGGACACGTGATCCTCCGCGAGCACTTCGTCGACAAGCGCACCGCGCGCTTCGAGGACTACATGCGCCGCTACACCGACGCGCCCTACCTGGTGGCGCTCGAGCCGCGCGACGGCGGCCTCGTGCCGGGCAAGTTCCTCACCGCCGCCGACCTCGACGGCGAAGCGGCAGCGCAGTCCCGGGCCGACTTCAAGCCGGTGCTGCTCGACCAGCACGGCGTCCCTGTGGTGCCGAACGGATCCCTCGGGCACCGGTTCAGCCCCGAGGACGAGGGCCGCTGGAACCTGGATCTGGAAGGCGTGGAGCCGCCGCTGTCGCTGCGGGATCTCGGTCCATGCGGCGCGGCCGAGGTGCGGCTGCCGCGCTTCGACCTCGACCCCGCCGCCGGGCAGGAGCATGCGGGCGGATCCGGCGTCGTGGTGCGCGGCGTGCCGACGTACACCGTCGCCGGCAAGACCGTCACCACCGTGTTCGACCTCATGCTCGCGCAGTACGGCGTGGGCCGCGACGGGCTCCCCGGCGAATGGCCCACCGGCTACGACGACGCGTCCACGCCCGGCACCCCCGCCTGGCAGGAGGAGCACACCTCGGTGCCCGCCGTGCAGGCGATCCGCATCGCGCGCGAGTTCGCCGACAACGCGGATCGCTCCGGGGGCCGCTCGATGATCCTCATGGGCGCCGGCACCAACCACTGGTTCCACTCCGACACGATCTACCGCACCTTCCTGGCGCTCACGACGATGACCGGCTGCCAGGGCGTGAACGGCGGCGGCTGGGCGCACTACGTCGGCCAGGAGAAGGTGCGCCCGCTCACCGGCTACCAGCAGTACGCCGGGGCGTCGGACTGGGGGCGTCCGCCCCGGTACACGATCGGCACCGCGTTCTTCTACCTCGCCACCGATCAATGGCGCTACGACTCGCTGCCGGCCGACCAGCTGTCCTCGCCGCTGGGTACGGGGCGCTTCGCCGACCGCACCACCGCCGACTGCCTCGTCGAGTCGGTGCAGCGGGGCTGGATGCCGAGCTACCCCACCTTCGACCGCAATCCGCTCGACCTGGTCGACGAGGCGGAGGCGGCGGGGAAGGATCCGGCCCAGCACGTCGTGGACCAGCTCGACGCGGGATCCCTGCGCTTCGCGGTGGAGGATCCCGACGACCCGGTGAACTTCCCGCGCGTGATGACCATGTGGCGCGCGAACGTGCTGGGATCCAGCGGCAAGGGCAATGAGTACTTCCTCAAGCACATGCTCGGCACCGATGCGGCGATCCGCGCCCACGAGTCGGAGGAGGGATCCCGCCCGCGCAGCATGACCTGGCGGGACAAGGCGCCCGAGGGCAAGCTCGACCTGCTCATGACGGCCGATTTCCGGATGACCAGCACCACGCTGTTCAGCGACATCGTGCTGCCCGCGGCCACCTGGTACGAGAAGCACGATCTGTCCTCGACCGACATGCATCCGTTCATCCACGCGTTCAACCCGGCCATCGCCCCGCCCTGGCAGACGAAGACCGACTTCGACGTCTTCGGTCTGCTCGCCGAGCGGTTCAGCCAGATGGCCCGCACGCACCTGGGCGTGCGCCGCGACCTCGTCGCCGCACCGCTGCAGCACGACACCCCCGACGCGATGGCCACCCCGCACGGCCGGGTCGAGGACCTCCCGCGCGTTCCCGGCGTGACGATGCCGAAGCTCATCGTCGTGGAGCGCGACTACCCGAATCTGCACGAGCGCTGGAAGGCGCTGGGCCCGCTGTCGGCGAAGCTCGGCATGGTCACGAAGGGCGTGACCTACCGGCCGGATCCGGAGATCGAACGGCTCAAGGGCGTGAACGGCGTCGTGCAGAGCGGTCCGTACGCCGGATCCGTGCGGCTGGACAGCGACCGCCGCGCCTGCGAGATGATCCTCGCGTTCTCCGGTACCAGCAACGGGCGCCTCGCCGTGCAGGGCTTCCGGCAGCTGGAGAAGCACACCGGGCAGAAGCTCGCGTTCCTCGCCGACGAGCACGAGGGCACGCACCTGAGCTTCCAGGACGTGTCGGTGCAGCCGCGCAGCGTGATCACCTCCCCGGAGTGGTCGGGATCCGAGCACGGCGGGCGCCGCTACACGGCGTTCGCGATCAACGTCGAGCACCTGAAGCCCTGGCACACCCTCACCGGCCGTCAGCACTTCTACCTCGACCACGACTGGATGGACGAGCTCGGCGAGGCGCTGCCGATCTACCGGCCGCCGCTGGACATGCACCGGCTGTTCGGCGATGTGATCCCCGGCACGGGCACGCACACCGACGTGCACGTGCGCTACCTGACCCCGCACTCGAAGTGGTCGATCCACTCCGAGTACCAGGACAACCTGTTCATGCTCTCGCTCAGCCGCGGCGGCCCCACGATCTGGATGAGCCCGCAGGACGCGGCGAAGATCGGCGTGCGCGACAACGACTGGATCGAGTCGTACAACCGCAACGGCGTGGTCGTCGCCCGCGCGAACGTGTCGCACCGGATGCCGGAGGGCACGGTGTACATGTACCACGCGAAGGACCGCACCGTGGATGTGCCGATCTCGGAGATGAGCGGGCAGCGCGGCGGGATCCATAACTCGCTCACTCGGATCCTGCTCAAGCCCAGCCACCTCATCGGCGGCTACGCGCAGCTGTCCTGGGCGTTCAACTATCTCGGCCCGACGGGCAACCAGCGCGACGAGGTCACCACCATCCGCCGCCGCAGCCAGGAGGTGCAGTACCGATGAAGGTCATGGCGCAGATGTCGATGGTGATGAACCTCGACAAGTGCATCGGATGTCACACGTGCTCGGTCACGTGCAAGCAGGCGTGGACCAACCGCACCGGCATGGAGTACGTCTGGTTCAACAACGTGGAGACCCGTCCCGGCGTCGGCTACCCGCGCGGATACCAGGATCAGGACAAGTGGCAGGGCGGCTGGGTGCGCGACAAGCACGGCCGGCTGCGGCTGCGCTCGGGCGGGCGGCTGGCGAAGCTCGCCCGCATCTTCTCCAACCCGAAGCTGCCCGGGCTCGACGACTACTACGAGCCGTGGACCTACGACTACGACATGCTCGTGAACGCGCCCAGCGGCCAGCACACCCCGGTGGCCCGGCCGAAGAGCCTCATCACGGGCAAGGACATGAAGATCTCCTGGTCGGCGAACTGGGACGACGACCTGGGCGGATCCGTCGAGACGATGCAGCAGGATCCGATCCTGCAGAAGATGAGCGAAGAGGTCTCGGCGGAGTTCGAGAAGGCGTTCATGTTCTACCTGCCGCGCATCTGCGAGCACTGCCTGAACCCGGCGTGCGTGGCGTCGTGCCCGTCCGGCGCGATGTACAAGCGCGCGGAGGACGGCATCGTGCTCGTCGACCAGGACGCGTGCCGCGGCTGGCGCATGTGCGTGTCGGGCTGCCCGTACAAGAAGGTCTACTTCAACCACCGCACGGGCAAGGCCGAGAAGTGCACGATGTGCTATCCGCGCATCGAGGTCGGCCTGCCGACGGTGTGCTCGGAGACCTGCGTGGGGCGGCTGCGCTACCTCGGACTCGTGCTCTACGACGCCGACCGCGTGGCGGAGGCCGCCGCGGTCGAGGACGAGCACGACCTGCTCGAGGCGCAGCGCTCGGTGATCCTGGATCCGCACGACCCGGCTGTCGTCGCCGCCGCACGGCGGGAGGGTATCCCTGAGGACTGGATCACCGCCGCGCAGAACAGCCCCATCTACCGCCTCATCCACCAGTACAAGGTGGCGCTGCCGCTGCACCCCGAGTACCGCACCATGCCGATGGTCTGGTACATCCCGCCGCTGTCGCCGATCGTCGACGTCGTCACCGGATCCGGCAACGACGGCGAGGACGCGATGACGCTGTTCGCCGCGATCGACCGGATGCGGATCCCGATCGGGTATCTCGCCGAGCTGTTCACCGCGGGGGACGTGAAGCCGGTGGACGAGGCGCTGAGCAAGCTGGCCGCCATGCGCTCGTACATGCGCGGGGTGAGCATCGACGACGAGCGCGACGAGCGCATCGCCTACGCGGTCGGCATGACCGGTGCGGAGATCGAGGAGATGTACCGGCTGCTCGCGATCGCGAAGTACGAGGAGCGGTACGTGATCCCGGCCGCGCACGCCGAGCGCGCGCACGAGCTCGAGGAGATGGCCTGCTCGCTCGATTACGAGGACGGCCCGGGCATGGGCGGATCCGGCGCGTTCGGCACCGACAGCGGCTTCCCGATGCCGGTCGCGGTGGAGAACTTCCACCTGCTCGCCGACCGGCAGACCGCGGATCGCCCCTCGAGTCCCGGCCGGGTCAACCTGCTGAACTGGGACGGCAACGGCCACCCGCAGGGCCTGTTCCCGCCGTCGGGTTCGGCGGGGGCGCCGGGCTCGCCGGGCTCGCCCGGCGACAGCGGCGGGGACGCGGCACCGCCTTCCGACGGGCCGCGCGCATGACGACGATCCTGCCGCCCCGCGACACGTCCCGCCCGGCCTCCCGGGAGGCGTCCGGCTCGCGCGCCACCCCGCGTCGTCCGCTGCCCGACGCGCTCACTCCGGTCGCGATGGGATCCGCCCAGCGTCGCACCGTGCACATGCTCGCCTCGCTGCTGCTCGACTACCCCGACCATGCCTGGTTTGCCCGGGCCGGGTCGCTGCGCCCGCACCTCGCCGAGCTGCCGGGCGCGATCGCGGATCCGCTGGTCCGGTTCCTCGATGCGGCCGAGTCCGCGGGGGAGGCGGAGTGGCAGCGCCGGTACGTGAGCACGTTCGACCTCAAGCGCAAGTGCTCGCTGTACCTCAGCTACTACGCCACCGGCGACACCCGCCGGCGCGGCACCGCGCTGGTCACGTTCCTCGAGGCGTACCGCGCGGCCGGCTGGGAGTTCGACGCCGCCGAACTGCCGGACTACCTCCCCGCGGTGCTGGAGTTCAGCGCACGATCCGGATCCCCGATCGCCGACGCGCTGCTGGCCGCGCACCGCGAGGGTGTGGAGGTGCTGCGTGCGGCGCTCGAGGGCATGGACAGCGCTTGGGCCGATGTGGTGCGGGTGATCGTGCTGTCGCTGCCGAAGGTGGATCAGGCCACGCGCGAGCGGGTGCGCGCACTGGTGAACGAGGGCCCGCCGGCGGAGACGGTGGGGCTGAGCCTGCCGATGCCGGCGTTCCGAGCGAGGGAGACGCAATGAGCGTGCTGCTGTGGGTCGTGCTGCCGTACCTGTGCTTCGCGGTGTTCGTGCTCGGGCACATCTGGCGCTACCGCTACGACAAGTTCGGCTGGACCACCCGATCGTCGCAGACCTATGAGAACCGGCTGCTGCGCTGGGGCTCGCCGATGTTCCACCTGGGGATCCTGATGGTGATCGCCGGGCACGCGGTCGGCTTGCTGATCCCGCGCGAGTGGCTCTACGCGATCGGCATCACCGAGGAGATGTATCACCTCGGCGCGACGGCGCTCGGCACGGCCGCCGCCGTGCTGACCCTCGCCGGGCTCGCGATCCTCATCTACCGGCGCCGGACGGTCGCGGCGGTGTTCCTCGCCACCACGGTGATGGACAAGATCATGTATGTGTTCCTCGGCGCCACGCTGCTGCTGGGCACGGCGGCGACCATCGTGTACCAGCTGCTCGGATCCGGCTTCCACTACCGGGAGACGATCTCGCCGTGGATCCGCCAGCTCATCATCCTGCAGCCGATGCCGCAGCTGATGACCGACGTGCCCCTGCTGTTCCAGCTGCACGTGCTGTGCGCGTCGCTGCTGTTCGCGCTGTGGCCGTTCACGCGCCTCGTGCA
>JAFDWM010000086.1 GCA_018268455.1 Actinomycetota bacterium
AACTCCACGGTCGACGGCACCGACATCGTCTACCCGGCCTCCGAGAACATTTCGATCGCGGTCGACACCGAGCGTGGTCTGCTCACGCCGGTCGTGCGCGACGCGGGTTCGAAGAACATCGCCCAGATCGCACACGAGATCGCCGATCTCGCCGCGCGCACCCGCGACAACAAGCTGAAGCCCGACGAGCTCGCCGGCGGCACCTTCACGCTGACCAACACCGGTTCACGTGGCGCGCTGTTCGACACCCCCGTCGTGTTCCTGCCGCAGTCCGCGATCCTGGGCACCGGCATCGTCGTGAAGCGCCCCGGCGTGGTCACGGTCGACGGACAGCAGGCGATCGCCGTGCGCTCGTACGTGTACCTCGCGCTGTCGTACGACCACCGCATCATCGACGGCGCCGACGCAGCGCGCTTCCTGAGCGCGATCAAGGCCCGCCTGGAGGATGCGGACTTCGCCGCTCAGCTCGGCGCCTGACACCGCCACGCTCAAGGGGCTCCACTCCCCTCAGATGGCGGATCCACGACGTCGTACACGTCGCGGATCCGCCATTCGGCGTCTCGGCGGATGATCACCACCATCTGTGTCCCGGCGTCGGATCCGATGCGCGCTGCGGCGACGTCCCCGTAGTCCTCGATCAGAACGGGTGCCGCGGTCGCCGCCTTCACGGCGACCGCTGCGGGAGCGCCGCCGTCCCAGACATCCGCACACCCCGGATCGGGGTGCTGTCCGCACCGCAGCGCCGACGCGATCAGCTCTCCGACGGCGGCCTGCGGATCCGCCAGCGAAGAAGCACCGGCGCGACGCGTCGTCGCGGCCGTCGGCCTCGGGAGCGGACTCGCCACATCGTCGTTGTTCGCGTCGGGGTCCGTGCGGGACGCGGACGGCGAATCGCCACCGGAGCCGGCGGCGGAGACCGCCTCCTTCGGCGTGGCGACGCTTGTGGGCGAGACCGAAGGTGCGGGCCGCCCGGCGGCATCCGCGGGCCCTCCGCCCGCGGGCCACAGGACTCCCAGCATTCCGACCGCGATCGCGGCAGCGCCTGCGACGGCGACGGGGCCGGTCCAGCGCCGCCGAACGGGCGGCGTGCCCCGGGAGGCTGCGCTCTGCGCCGCCGCTCGTCGACGGACAGACGGCAGGCGCGTGCGCATGTCCGCGAACCCCGCCAGGAGCCGCTCGACCCCTGCATTCCGCGCGGCGGGCCTTCGCAGCGTCCTCGCCCTCGGCCGCCCGCTCCGCAGATCGCGTCGGCGCACGGTGTGGCGCGCCGATCCGCCATCGGCCGACAAACCGTGCACCGCCGTGCTCCACGCGTCGGAGTGTGCACCGAGCTGCGCGACGCCGTCCGCGGACACACGCAGGGGACGCGGCGCGGCCGACTCGAGCAGTTCGCGCTCCCATCGGCTGGCCTCGGCACGCAGGCGCCGCGGGTCCTCCAGGGCGCCGAGCAGGCGCGCGAGCACGCTGCCGAGGGACCGGTCATGCACGCGGTCCTCCAGCAGCTCGAGCACGCGCGAGGTCACATCGATGACCGTCGACGCGGTCGTGTCGTCGGTCACGGCGAGCGCGAACACGGGGCGCCCCTCGTCGGTGAGCCACCAGTCCCCGCGCGCCTGGACATCCTGCGCATCGACCGCGCCGTCGTCCTCGGCCAGTTCGGCGAGACCGCGCAGCATGCTCACCGCGAGCGTGACCGCCTCGCCGCGCGGCAGCGGACCGTCGTCGGCGCCGAGCGCGAGGTGCGCCGGCACCGTGCGCACGCACCACGGCAGCAGCACGGACTGGCCATCGACCCCCAGCACGAGATCGAGCGGTGCCGCAACGTGCTCCGCGCCCGCGTGCGCCCAGCCCGGCCAGCCCCGCAGACGATCAACGTCCACGCGCACCGCCACGCCGTCGCCCCTGGTCACCAATGCGCCGGGAAAGGGGCACTCACCATCCACCAGCGTGCGGATGGCGCGATGGGCACTCGTCACGGCGTCGAGTCTGCTGCGTTCCGTCATGCATCCATCCCAGCGCCGTCGTCGCCGCCGCAGGATCCCGTCGACGGGATCCGTGCACAACCCGTTCGCCGGCGTGCCTGTGCAGGGCGATGCTGTTCGCCGCCGGCGTGCGCGACGGCGCTGTCGAGCGCGCGCGGACTCGGTAGGCTGGAAGGCATGGCAAAAAGTCCCACCGCGACGGAGAAGCGGCCCGGATTCTTCTCCCAGCTGCGCTCGCTCTTCGGGTTCACCCGCGAGATCTATCCGTGGCTCCCCTGGGCGCAGATCGCGATCCTCGTCGCGGGTGTGCTCGTCGGCCTCGTCATCGGCTACCTGATCCCCCCGTTCCAGATCTGGAGCCTCGTGCTGTGGGGCATCACCGGTCTGCTCGGCGGCGTGCTGGGCGCCATGTTCCTCATGACGCGCCTGTCGACGACCGCCATGTACCGCAAGATCGACGGGATGCCGGGCGCTGCCGGGCACGTGATCAGCACCTCGCTCGGCCGCAGCTGGCAGGCATCAGAGGTTCCGGTCGGCGTGAACCCGAAGACCCAGGACGCGGTCTACCGGGCGATCGGCCGCGGCGGCATCGTCGTGGTGGCAGAGGGCGCCCGCGGCCGGCTCACGCGCCTGGTCAAGGATGAGAAGACCAAGGCGATGCGTGTCGCGCAGGGCGTTCCGGTGAACGTGTTCTACGTCGGTCACGGCGAGGACGATGTCACCATCGCGCATCTCGCGAAGACCATCAAGAAGCTTCCCAAGGCCATCGACACCGCCACGATGGCGGCCGTGATCAAGCGCATGGAGTCGGTCTCGCAGTCCGTCGCCTCCCTGCCGATCCCGAAGGGCATCGACCCCCTGAAGACCCGCGCTCCGCGACCGCGCTGAGCCGCACAGACCTGAAACGGCGCCCGGACTCCTTGTGAGTCCGGGCGCCGTTGCGTCTCAGCTCGCGCCGTTCAGCTGGCGCTTTCCGGCAGATGCGCTTTGGGGAGCTTGCGCACCTTCGCCCGGCGACGACGGCGCTCGGGGATCATCGACCGCATCTCGTCGAGCTTGCCGAAGCACAGCAGGCGGTCTTCGTCCTCGAGCACGACGTGCTTGCGCGGGTTGGGGATGACCGTGACGCCACGATGCAGGGTGAGCACGGTGATGTCGCGATCCCAGAGCCCGAGCTCCCCGAGCTGCTTGCCGACCTGCTCCGCACCGCCGTGGATCACCAGCTCGGCCACGCCGTAGCCCGTGGACACGCTGAGCCGCTGGCGCACATCGATCTCGGGGAAGTTCACCTGATTCGCGATGAAGTCGATGATCGCCCCCGCGACGTCCAGCCCTGTGGCCGTCTCGATGCCCTGCAGACCCGGCGACGAGTTGACCTCCATGACGAGCGGTCCGTCCTCGCCCTCGAGCATGTCGACGCCGGCGACGCGAAGGCCCATGATCTGCGCGGCCCGCACAGCCGTCTGCTCGTAGAGCGGGTCGAGGTGCACGGCTTCCACGGTGCCGCCGCGGTGCACGTTGGAGCGGAACTCGTCGCCGTTCGCGACGCGGCGCATGGCCGCCACCACCCGGTCACCGACGACCAGGGCCCGGATATCGCGACCCCGGCTCTCCGAGATGAACTTCTGGATGAGCACGTTCTGCTTCGTGGAATGCAGCGTCTCGATGATCGCCTCGGCGACCTTGACCTGCGGCGCGAGGATCACGCCGATCCCCTGGGTGCCCTCCAGCAGCTTGATCACGACAGGAGCCCCGCCGACGCGCTCGATCGCGGGTCGCACGTCGAGGCGGTTGCGCACGAACGCCGTCGGCGGCATGGCGATGTTGTGGCGCGACAGGATCTGGTTCGCGCGCAGCTTGTCACGCGCGCTGGAGATCCCGTTGGCGGTGTTCGGCGTGTACACGTCCATCTGCTCGAACTGGCGCACCACGGCCGTTCCGAAGTACGTGATCGAGTTGCCGATGCGCGGCAGGATCGCGTCGTAGTCGCTGAGCGGCCGGCCACGGAAGTGCAGATCGGGTTCATCCGAAGTGAGATCGATCGCGAAGCGAAGGGTGTTCAGCACCTTGACCTGATGCCCGCGCTGCGTCGCTGCAGCCCGGAGGCGCTGGGTGGAGTATGACTGCGGGGCGCGCGAGAGCACGGCGAGCTTCACGGTGAATTCCTGCCAGGATGTGTGTTGTGGACCGACCTACTCATTCAAGCACCCTTATCGGGTGGCGGGAGTGGGTCTCCCTTCCCGACGTCGACATCCCCTGGATCAAGGCGAAGATCGACACCGGGGCGCGCAGCTCCTCGCTGCACGCTCAGCACATCCGAGAGTTCGAGCGCGATGGGTCGCCCTGGGTGCGCTTCGACGTGAGACCGTGGCAGGGCGCGCACGAACTGGTCGCCGTCGAGCTGCCGGTCTTCGATCGCCGCGACGTGCGCTCCTCGTCCGGTCACGCCCAGAGCCGCCTCGTGGTGCTGGTCGATCTCGTGCTCGTAGGACGCCGGGTCACGGCCGAGGTCACCCTCAGCAACCGCAGCGAGATGGGCTTCCGCATGCTGATCGGGCGCGAGGCGCTGCGGCAGGGATTCACGGTCGACCCGGCCCGATCCTTCCTCGGCGGCAAGGCACCGAAGGATTTCCGTCGCCTGAACCGCGGGCACAAGGTCGCCTGACGGTCGCCGACTCGTGCACAGGGAACAGGATCCTGATCCCGGGTGTGCTCAGGCGCGCACGAGCACCGTGCCGACGGCCTTGTCGTGGATGCCGCGCTGATCGGCGTCGAAGATCACCGCGGGGATCACGAAGACCAGCAGCAGCGTGCGCACGATCGGACGCCACAGCCCCACCCAGGAACCGTCGAGCATCACCAGCCGCATTCCCACGATCCGGTGCCCCGGGCTGCCGCCGATCGTGGGGATGAAGATGATCTGCAGGATCGCGAACACCAGCATCGGCGCGAACTGCGTGAGGCCGGACTCCTTCGGGAGAGCCCACTGCTGGAAGCCCAGATATGCGGTCGCGATGATCGTGGCCGCCGCGTAGTCGATGAACAGCGCCGCGATCCGACGCCCGATCCGCCCGACGCTGCCGCGACCCGTCTTCGGGAAGCCGAGTCGTTCACCGGGGTAGCTCTGCGCAGCGTCTGACACCGGTCCAGCCTAGGCGACCGGCCGATGCCGGCCCTGCGCAGGACGAACGCCCGCCTGTAACACGCCGGAAACATTCCAGACACGGTCGCGTCATCCCCCGCACGTAACCTGCTTGCAGGTCGCTCGACCGCACCCGTTCCCTCAGGAGTTCATGAATGTTCACTGATTCCGCTGAGTTGCTCGCGTACATCCGCGACAACGACGTCAAGTTCCTCGACATCCGCTTCACCGACCTCCCGGGTGTGCAGCAGCACTTCAACATCCCCGCGTCCACCGTCGACGAGGACTTCTTCCGCGACGGCCAGCTGTTCGACGGATCCTCGATCCGCGGCTTCGCCTCGATCCACGAGTCCGACATGCAGCTCATCCCCGACGTGACCACGGCGTACCTCGACCCGTTCCGCGAGGCGAAGACCATCGTGATGGTGTTCGACATCTACAACCCGCGCACCGGTGAGATCTACAGCAAGGACCCGCGTCAGGTCGCAAAGAAGGCGGAGAAGTACCTCGCCTCGACCGGCATCGCCGACACCGCGTTCTTCGCTCCCGAGGCGGAGTTCTACATCTTCGATGACGTGCGCTACTCCGTCACCGCCGGCGAGAGCTTCTACAAGATCGACTCCGAGGAGGCGGCCTGGAACTCCGGTCGTGAGGAGGAGGGCGGCAACCTCGGCAACAAGACGCCGTTCAAGGGCGGCTACTTCCCGGTCTCCCCCGTCGACAAGACAGCCGACCTGCGCGACGACATGACGCTACGCCTGATCGACGCGGGCTTCCACCTGGAGCGTTCGCACCACGAGGTCGGCACCGCCGGTCAGCAGGAGATCAACTACCGCTTCGACACGATGGTGCACGCGGCTGACGACATCCTGAAGTTCAAGTACATCATCAAGAACACCGCCGAGGAGTGGGGCAAGACAGTCACGTTCATGCCGAAGCCGCTGTACGGCGACAACGGCTCAGGCATGCACACGCACCAGTCGCTGTGGCTGGATGGCAAGCCGCTGTTCTTCGACGAGAACGGCTACGGCCAGCTCAGCGACATCGCCCGCTGGTACATCGGCGGCCTGCTCAAGCACGCACACGCGGTGCTCGCGTTCACCAACCCAACGCTGAACAGCTACCACCGCCTGGTGAAGCACTTCGAGGCGCCGGTGAACCTGGCGTATTCCGCCGGCAACCGCTCGGCCGCGATCCGCATCCCGCTGACCGGCTCGAATCCGAAGGCCAAGCGCATCGAGTTCCGCGTGCCGGACGCGTCGGGCAACCCGTACCTCGCATTCGCCGCGCAGCTGATGGCGGGCCTGGACGGCATCCGCAACCGCATCGAGCCCATGGAGCCGATCGACAAGGACCTCTACGAGCTTCCCCCGGAGGAGGCCAAGAACATCCCGCAGGTGCCGAACTCCCTGCTGGACTCGCTCGAGGCGCTCCGCGCCGACCACGACTTCCTCCTCGAGGGCGGCGTGTTCACGCAGGAGCTCATCGACACCTGGATCGACTACAAGTACAACAACGAGATCCTGCCGATGGCGCAGCGTCCGCACCCGTACGAGTACGAGCTCTACTACGGAGTCTGAAACCCACTCCCCGACGACGCCCCGTCCTGTCCCGCGATCGCGGGAC
>JAFDWM010000087.1 GCA_018268455.1 Actinomycetota bacterium
CGCGGTGATGGTGGCCTCGAGCTGGTCCGGCGTGAGCTTGTATCCGGACTCGGCCGAGGTCGGGACGATCACCGGAGTCCCGTCGTTCGCACGCACCATGTCCGGGTACGAGACCCAGTACGGCGCGGGGATCAGCACCTCGTCACCGGTGTCCACCGTCGCCATCAGTGCGAGGAAGATGACCTGCTTTCCTCCCCCGCCGACCGTGATCTCGGCGTCCGAGTACTCGATGCCGTGGGTGCGCCGCAGCGACCCGCGAATCGCCTGCCGCAGGCGCGGCGTGCCGTTCACCGGGGTGTACTTCGTCTCGCCGGCGCGGATCGCGGCGATCGCCGCCTGCTTGATGTGCTCCGGGGTGTCGAAGTCCGGCTCTCCCACGGTGAGGTCGAGGATGCGACGCCCGGCCGTCTTGAGCTCCCGCACGCGGGCTGCCGCAGCGGTGCTCGGTGACGGCTTGATGCGGCCGAGTCGCTGCGCTGCCCGGAAGGAGGATGCCGGCGCGTCGCTCATGACGCGTCCTCGATGTCGGTGGTCAGACCCTTCGCCTTCAGCACCTCGGTGAGATTGCACAGCTCGATGGTGGTGCCACCGGCCCAGTACTTCTCGATCAGCTCGGCCTCGTGGGCATCGCGCGCCGCGGAGAGGTCCGCGGCTGCACGGACCTCCTCCCGCCGGACGACGACCACGCCGTCTGCATCGCCCTTGACGATGTCGCCGGGGCGGATGTACTCGCCGGCGAACTGCACGGGCTGGTTCAGCGCGCCCAGGGTCTCCTTCACTGTGCCCTTGATCGACACGCTGCCGGAGAACACCGGGAGTCCGAGCTCGCGCAGCCCCTGCGTGTCGCGGACGCCCGAGTCCGTGACGAGTGCTGCGATCCCCTTCGCCTTGCAGGCGTTGCCGAGCACATCACCGAACATTCCGGCCTCCGCGAAACCACCGGCAGCGACGACCAGGACGTCACCGGGCTGCGCGTAGTGGATCGCGACCTGCAGCATGAGGTTGTCACGCGGCGCGCAGACGACCGTGAACGCGGATCCGATGAAAGAGGTGTCCCGATCGATGGGCTTGATGTTCGACGACAGGGCCCCGCGACGGCCCTGCGCCTCGTGGATGGTGGCGGCGCTGAACGCGCCGAGACGTGCGATGTCGGACGCAGCGGCCCGCTCGATCCGGGTGGTGACGTGAACCATGACGGGTCCTTTACTCTGCGTCCTGCGCACGACGGTCGAACGTGAGACCACCGGGCACCTGGAAGGTGGGCATGAGCTCGATGAGCCCGACGTTGACGTGGACGGGAGCGTCCACTGCGAATTCGATCGCGGCGACGATGTCGTCGACGGTGAGTGATTCGTATCCCTCGTAGAACTCCGCCCAGGTGGCGGCGTCCGTCTCCGGAGTGCCGCCGAGATTGCGGGAGAAGATCTCCGTCTCGATGCGTCCGGGGCTCAGCTCGGTCACCCTGACCCGCCTTCCGAGCGCGTCGTTGCGCAGCTGACGGGAGAGCTGGTGGATCGCGGCCTTCGTCGCGTGATAGGCGGTGTGTCCGAAGAAGTTGTAGTGCCCGGCGATCGAAGAGATGTTGAGGACATGACCGCGATCGCGCGCCACCATTCCGGGGTAGACGAGCCGGAGGATCTGCATGACGGCGGTGAGGTTGACCTCGATGAGGTCGTCGAGGTCCTCGGCCGTCGAACTCAGGATGTTGCCCGGGCGGCTCACACCCGCGCTGTTGAGCACGATGTCGGCTTCCAGGCCCTCGAGCTCGCGGATGAGGGCGGCCGTGTCCCGCACGTCGAGCGCATGGGTGATCACGCCCTTGTGCGCGAGTGCCGCGAGCCGCGACTCGTCACGGGCGATGGCGTGGACGGTGAGCCCCTTGTCGAGGAAGAGGTCGATCGCGCCGCGGCCGACGCCGCTCGTCGCGCCGGTGACGACGGCGACGCGGTAGTCGGAGAAAGTCATGAGAAGGTCCTTCCGGTGGTTGCGGTTGAGAGGGCGTCCAACGCCGAGAACACGGACTGGACGCGAAGACGGAGAGCCTCGAGCTCGACGCGGTCGGCGCGCGCGGCTGCGGCCGCGTCCGTCGCCGAGACCCGGCGGAATCGGAGCCGCTGCCCGGGGCGCGCCTGGGCGAGCACGTCGAGCGAACCGGAGGTCACGACGGCGAGCACGGGATAGCCGGCGGTCACGCCGCGCCCACGGTGCAGGACCAGGAGTTCGTCCCCCGGCGGCACCTCGACCGCGCCGACGGGCACGCCCCGCGAGAGCACCTCGCCTTTCGCGACGCGCTCGGGCAACGGCCCCGTCATCCGCAGGCCGATGTGGTTGCTCGTCGGAGTGAGGAGATACGGCTGCTCGAACAGGCGGTCCGCGGTGCCGGCGAAATCGTCGATGTCGGGCCCATCCGTCACGTCGACGACGAAGCCGGCCGACGCACGTGGCACATCCAGGCAGTACAGCTCCGAGGTGAAGTGGTCATTGAAGATCGCTGCCGTCGACCGGCGCACGGAGATCGCGGCGCCGTTCGCGACACGCCCGCCGAATCCGAGGACGGAGTCCGGAGCGCAGCTGCCGAGCAGCTGCGGCACCTCGAACGATCCCCGGACGGCGAGGTATGCGCGCAGCCCACCCTGAATGTGCCGTACGGCGACCGTCTGCCCCGCCCGAACCGAAACCGGTTGGCACCACGGGCGCGTGACGCCGTCGACGGTCAGGTGGCCGTCCGCCCCGGCGACGGCGAGGAGGATGCCGACGTCGGAGACGAACTCGACATCGAGGGCGGTCATCTCCAGCAGGGGTGCCCCAGCAGGGTTCCCGACGAGGATGTTCGCGATGCGCGCCGACCGCTGGTCGAGAGCGCCGTTCACAGGCACGCCGTAGCGCGGGCCCTGGCGGCGACCGAGGTCGGTGATCTGGGTCGAGCCGGCCTCGACGAACGTGATCATGCCGGCGGTCATCGCGCCACCATCCGTGTTCCGCGCAGGGCTTCGTATTCGTCGCGGCTGATCGACCGGAAGCGGATCCGGTCACCCGGCTCGTACGGCACGAACGGCTCGGTCTCGAGGTCGAGGACCGTGAGCGGGGTCCTGCCGATGAGAGACCAGCCGCCGGGAGCGGCCGCGGGGGTGATCGTCGCCTGCCTGCCCGCAACCGAGACGACCCCCTGGGGCACGTGTGGACGCGGGCTCGCCAGGCGCGGCACAGGATGCGGGAACGGCGGGCCGTCGAGCATGGGCGATCCGCCGGGTGCACCGAGGCAGCGCACGATGTAGGTCGGCTCGCTGTGCAGGCGCACGATCTCCGCGGCGCTCAGTCCCTGGGCATCCGCGACGTCCTGCAGGTCGAGTTCGCCGTCCAGGTCATAGAGCACGGGGACGTCGAAGGTGCGCGGGGCATCGGTGAGCGGCAGGTCTGCGTCCAGCCCCTCGATCACGTGCGCGAGGTAGGTGCGGAGGGCATCGAGAGAGACGTCCGTCGGATCGATCTCGATCAGCACGGCGTCGTATGTCGGGATGACGCATTCGACGCCGGGCACGTGGGATGAGTCGACGAACCGGGCCAGGTGGTGGACGAGCCGCCAGCCGGCCTCGCGGTCGGCCAGGGTGCTCACCGCGCGCAGAGCGGAGTTCCCGCTGGGCGATATCACGACGGATGCGTTCGGCATGCCGATCACTCCAGCCAGTCGGCGAGCGGGGCGATCACCACGCGCGCGGCCTCGAGACCGTCACGGATCTGCTGCGCGAGAGCGACGGCGCCGGTGGTGTCGCCGTGCACCAGCACGGTGTCGCAGGCGACGGGGATCGCAACGCCGTTGCGGCTCTCGATGACCCCGTCCACGACCATCCGTACGGTGCGCCGTCGGATCTCGTCGGCGTCGTGGATCACCGCGCCCGGCTCGGTCCGGCGCACCAGAGTGCCATCATCCTCATAGGCCCGATCGGCGATACCGACGATGCCGACCCGAAGGCCGGCGGCTCGAGCGGCGTCGGCGAGCCTGCCGTCCTGGGCGAGGACGATGAGCTCGGGGTCGAGTCGTCGGGCGGCCGTCGCGACCGCCTCTGCGTAGTCCTCACGGACGGCGACCAGGTTGCCCAGCCGGCCGTGCGGCGCGATGTGGGTGACCTTCGCGCCGTGGAAGGCGGAGAGAGCCTGGAGGGCGCCGAACTGGTAGAGCACGTCCGTGCGGACCTCTTCCGCCGTCAGGCCCATGTCGCGGCGGCCGAATCCCTGCAGGTCGGGGAAGGAGGGGTGAGCACCGATGCCGACACCACGCTGCACGCATGCGCGGACCGTCTCGTCCATGATCTGCGGGTCGCCGGCATGGAAACCACAGGCGATGTTCGCGGATGTGAGGATGTCCAGCAATGCGGCGTCGTCGCCCATCCGCCACGGACCGAACCCTTCGCCGAGATCTGCGACCAGATCGATCTTGCGGGTCATTGTGCAGCTCCTCTCCTCATCGATCGCGCTGTCAGGGATCAGGCTAGGATGAGCGGCACTGATTGATGCCGGAGCGTGCCTTCCCCGTGCCGGATCCGGTGGCGAGTTCCCGTGATTTCAGGACATCATTCCGGTGCGATGGCAAATTCCGTGCCATTTCGATACCATCGATCCAGCGTCCTGGCAGACACGTCGCCGAAGGAGGATTCCGCATGGTCGTCCCCGCTCGCCGCGTCCAACGCAGGGTCACGCTCAGTGAGATCGCCGAAGCGTGCGGCGTTGCCGCGTCCACCGTGTCCCGCGCCCTGTCCAACCCGAACCGCGTGAGCCCCGCGATGTACGAGCGCATCACCAGCAAGGCACAGGAGATGGGTTACAGCTCGGCGCTCCTGCCCGCCTCCGACAACCGGCTGGCTCGAGGGACGATCGCTCTGGTCCTGCCGAATCTCACCAACCCCTTCAACCTCGATGTGATCCGGGGCGCACAGTCTCAGATCCGGGCGGCGAGCTACCTGCACCTCCTCGTGAGCACCGAGGAGTCGCTTCCGATGGAGGAGCAGTGGCTCCGTGAGATGTCCAGGACCGTCGACGGGATCGTGGTCTCGTCGCCTCGCATCGACGACGAACTGCTGCGTGCGGTCGGACAGGTCGCACCGACCGTGGTGATCAACCGGGCGGCCCCCGGGCTCTCGGGTGTCGTGATCGACACCCCTGCGGGGCTGGGGCAGGCGGTGCACTATCTGAACTCGCTGGGACACACCCGGATCGCGTACGTTCGCGGCCCGCATGGATCCTGGACGGATCGGACGCGGTTCGACGCGATCACCGCGGCTGCGAGCGAGCGTGACATCGAGATCATCACCGTGGGCCGGTATCAGCCGACGCTCGCCAACGGCGCGGCGGCCGCTGATGCCGTCGTGCTCACGCAGGCCACCGCCTGCATCTTCTTCAACGACGTGCTGGCGATCGGCGCACTGGACCGCTTCCATCAGCTCGGAGTCGCCATCCCGGATGACCTCAGCGTCGTCGGCTGTGACGACATCTTCGGCTCGTCGTTCTCGCACCCGCCGCTCACCACCGTCACGTCTCCCGGCGAGAGCGCCGGGCGCGCGGCCGTCGACATGCTCATCGGCAGGTTCGCGACCCGGGACCGTTCGGACCGCATCGACCACATCTCGGCGCACCTCACCGTCCGGGCGTCGACGGGCCCTCGCAGGGACGGCTGAGGCCCGGACCGCGCAGGGCGGGCCCGGGCCTCAGCGGACGGTCGTCACACCGCGGTCGGCAACACGATCGCCGCCGTCACCGCTTCCTTCTCACGTTCGCTCTGCTGCAGCTCGTTGATCTCATCGAGCGTGTAGTTGCGCGTCTCCTTCGCGGTCAGAGCCGCGATCGCCGCGATCGCGGTGATGGCGAGCGCGAACATCGCCGGGCCGAACCAGTTCTTGAGGTCGCTGCCGGCGAGCGCTGCCGAGATGACGGGAGCGATGCCGCCCGCGATCGCAAAGCCGATCTGGGTGCCGACCGTCAGCCCGGAGGCGCGCACGCGGTTCGGGAACATCTCGGCGAAGAACGCCGGCCACGCGGCGTTCACCGTCGAGTAGAAGAACGCCTTGCAGAGGATCCCGAGGGCGAAGATCAGCGGCCAGTTGCCCGTCGTGATCGCCCACAGGTACGGCATCATCAGCACACCCGCACCGATCGCGCCGATCAGGAACACCGTCTTGCGCCCGATCAGATCGGAGACTAGACCCGCGACCGGAGTGAACAGGAAGGCGATCATGCTCGTGATGACGCCCACCCACAGAATGGTCGGCTTGTCGAGGTTGTAGCCGGTCGTCGCGAACGCGACGGAGAAGCTGTCGAAGACGTAACTCACCCCGGCGATCAGCGCGCACGCCGCGACCCGGACGATCGCGACCCAGTGGAAGCGCAGCGCCTGCGAGAGCGGCGCCATCTGCACCTTGATGGCCTGCGTCTCGAGGAACACGGGCGGCTCCTGCAGCCGGCGGCGGATGATGTACGCGGCCACGACGACCACGGCCGACAGCCAGAAGGGCACGCGCCAGGCCCAGCCGAGCAGCTGCTCCTGCGGGAGTGCCGCGAACGGGATGAACACACCCGTCGCGAGCAGACCGCCGGACGCGGAACCGCTCGTCGTGAAGCTCGTGATGAACCCGCGGCGCTTCTCGGGTGCGTGCTCCAGGCTGTCAAGCCCCGGGTTTGTTAGAGGCTGATTTTGTCCCGTTCGCTGATTGCTAGGGGCTTGGGGTGTGTGGCGTGGTAGGCGTTCTCGGCTTCGACGG
>JAFDWM010000088.1 GCA_018268455.1 Actinomycetota bacterium
CACCGGTCGACTACGCTCGGCAATGCACCCATCAACTGGAAACCGACGACTCGCACAGCGACCGGACCGAATGAAGGGGGCGGCCCACTACCTGAACGACCGTTTCGCCGAGCTGCGCGACGAAGCCGGACTTCCGGAAGAGCTGGTTCTGCACTCGCTGCGGCACACCTATGTGACGAACCTCATCGAGTGGGGCTACAGCGAGAAGTTCGTGCAGGATCAGGTGGGCCACACGTTCGCTTCGACGACGGCGATCTACACGTCTGTCGGGGACGACTATAAGAACCGGGTGCTCGCTGATGCGCTCAAGAGGAACACGGAGGACCGTGATGGGGACTGACTCGAAGGGGCCGATCGACTGGCACCTGCGTGCTCTGATGGCCGAGGCTGGGATGTTCCAGACCACGGAGCTGCTCGCGCCGCTGCGCGAGCAGGGCATCGTCTTGTCCCGCGAGCAGGTGTATCGACTGGTCACCAAAGCACCGGAGCGGTTGAACGTCGAAGTTCTTGCGGCGCTGTGCCGCATCTTCGGATGCCAGCCGAACGACCTCATCACTGTCGTGGCGCGACCGGCAGCGGCGAAGAAGACGGGCACTGGGCGGGGGCGTGACACGGCGATCGGGGACCTTCGTCCTGTGCGTGCGCGACTTCATCGTCCCGCCGATCCAGGCCGATGACGGCTACGCCGTCACAGACGTGTGACCGTTGCGGGCGTTCGAGCGCGGGCCGTTACTCGCTGCTCGGCGAGAAGATCTGCAACGTCTGCTACAGCGCGCTCCGCAGGAACCCGTCAGAGTGTCCGTTGTGCGGGAACATCCGAGTCCTCGCATTTCGCACCGATGAAGGCGTGATCACCTGTGCGATCTGCGCCGGACACCCGCCACGGTTCGCGTGCCGCACGTGCGGCAGTGAGGAGTTCCTGACCGGAACGCACTGCGGGCGATGCCGGCTGCAGGCACGACTGGACGAGCTCATCGGACCCAAGGGATCGGCTCCGATCGAGCTGACCAGGCTTCGCGTGTACCTTGCGAACGCGCCGATGGACCCGCGTTCGGTGGTGCGCTGGCTGCGGCGGCCGCACGTCACAGAGACCCTGCGCGGCATGGCCACGGGCGCGCTGCCCGTTGATCACTCGTCTCTTGATCAACTCCAGCAAAGGCCAGCAACGCGGTATTTCCGGCGTCTGCTCATCGAAGCCCAGGTGCTGCCGAACATCCACGTGCTGCAGCACGAGCTCACGCTGCACGTTGCCGCGGTGGCTGCGACTCTCGAGCGCCCGACCGGGAACAAGCTCCGCCGCTTCTACAGATGGGACGTGTTGCCCAAGCTTCACAGGCGCTATCGAGACCGCGATCGAGACCTGTCCAACGAGGCCTTCATCGGCCAGCGCGGGAAACTGGCCGCGGTCGTCCGGTTCCTGACCTGGATGGATGCTCGCGGGCTCGCCGTCAGTGACCTTGATCAACGCACGCTCGATCACTACATCGCCCGCGTCAAGACGCGAGAGCCCGTGGAGCACTTCGTGCGGTGGGCGACCAAGACGCGGCTGACGGGCGACCTCGCCACCAACGTCCGGGCTGCACGAAACACGATGTCGAACGTGACCGAGGAGGAGCTGTGGCGCGATATCGACCTTCTGCTCAACGGAGAAGATGTGGAACTGGAAGTGCGCGTGGCAGGGCTGTTCATGCTCCTCTATGCGCAGATCCTCGGACGCGCCGTCAGTATGACTCGCGACCGAGTAGACGCCACCGGGGCGCAGGTGACCGTGCGGTTCGGGGTCACGCCCGTCGTGCTCGATGACCGGGTCGGGGACATCGTCAGACGGCACCTCTCCGCCGCGCCGCGACGGGGATACGCCGCGGGGGAATCGAGCTGGCTGTTCGAGGGACTCTCGCCCGGCGCTCACATGACTGCGGCCTACATCAGGCTGCGCCTCACGGAACTCGGGATCCGTCCACGCGTGTCACGCGAGACCCGGATGAACCTGCTGAGCATGCGGATGCCCTCGGCCGTGGTTGCCGACGTCATCGGAATCGGCAACCACACGGCGGACCGGCGTAAGAGCAAAGCCGGCGGGATCTGGTCGAACTACCCAGCCGTGCGTCGATGACTACTAGTTCGCACTGCCCAGCGCGGCAGGTCGCAGCGCATCCGCAGCCGCCTCGAGCGCCCCGTCGTTGAGCGCGAAGTACGCCCACTTCCCGCGCTGTTCGCGGGTGACAAGCCCGGCGTCGGTGAGGAGCTTCATGTGGTGCGAGACCGTCCCCTGTGACAATCCGACCGGCTCGATGAGGTCGCAGATGCAGGCCTCGCCGCCTTCGGTGCCGGCGAT
Organism: Actinomycetota bacterium; assembly: GCA_018268455.1. Taxonomy (GTDB): domain Bacteria; phylum Actinomycetota; class Actinomycetes; order Actinomycetales; family Microbacteriaceae; genus Microbacterium. The sequence goes on from JAFDWM010000088.1 coordinate 2,336, forward strand.
AAGGGAGAGCAGCATCACGCGGGTCGGATCACCGATGGCCTTGAACACCCGAGCGGAACGCTCGGCCTCCTCGGGGGTGATCGATGCGGTGATGCGCGGCACGCAGCACGTGCTCTGCTCGATGGTCACGGGAAGGCTCATGCGGATAGTCTGACACGTATTGACAAACTTCGATAGGTAAGCGAGTGTTCTCGTATTGAAGTTTTTCGATCTGAGGAGATGTGATGTCTGAGCTTCCTGTCGTCGTCATCGGTGCCGGTCCGCAGGGCCTGGCTGCAGCCGCCCACCTGACCGAACGCGGCGTTGACGCCGTGGTCGTCGAGCGGGGCGGCTCGGCCGGTGCTGCCGTGTCCGAGTGGGGACACGTGCGACTGTTCTCCGGGTGGCCGGAGCTCACCGATGCCGCAGCGCGACGCCTTCTCGAGCCGACCGGCTGGACGGCGCCAGCAAGCGGCTACCCGACCGGGGCTGAGTGGGTCAGCAAGCACTGTATAAATCAGTGCATGCTGACTATTGCTTCTCGCCTCGACGTCATGAACCGGCTCGGCCGGGCCATGGCGGACCCGACGCGTTCCCGGATCCTGATGACCTTGCTCGGCGGCCCGAGCTATCCGGCCGTGCTGTCGCGCGAGTTGGAGCTGACCCGCTCGAACGTCTCGAACCACCTGACCTGTCTGCGCGACTGCGGCATCGTGGTCGCCGAGCCTGAGGGGCGGCAGACGCGCTACGAGATCGCCGACCCGCACCTCGCGGCGGCGCTCACCGCACTGGTGGACGTGACGCTTGCTGTCGACGAGCACGCTCCCTGCGTGGACTCTTCGTGCACCGTGCCGGGCTGCTGCGGGACGGGAGCAGGCGAGTGAGCGCGGCGTGCGGCTGCGAGCACGACGAGCCCGAGACTGTCATAGGCGGTGAAGCCGAGGAGGCGGAGCACCCCTGGTGGCGGGACCGCGGGATCATGGTCCCGGTCTTCTCCGGCGTCGCCATCCTCACCGGCCTGGCGCTGGAGTGGTCCGGGATGGAGATCCCGGCACTGGTGGCGTTCTGGATCGGTCTGCTGCTGGGCGCGTCGACGTTCACCCCGGGCGCGATCCGGAAGCTGTTCAAGGGCAAGCTCGGCATCGGCCTGCTGATGACCATCAGCGCCGTCGGCGCGGTGATCCTCGGCTACGTCGAGGAGGCCGCCGCCCTGGCGTTCCTGTACTCGATCGCCGAGGCGCTGGAGGACAAGGTGATGGACCGTGCTCGCGGCGGGCTCCGGGCGCTGCTCAAGCTCGTCCCGGAGACCGCGACCGTCCGCCGCGACGGCGTCTCGGTGGAGGTCGCCGCGAAGGACCTGGCTGTCGGTCAGTTGATGCTGGTGCGGCCGGGCGAGCGGATCGCGACCGACGGCGTCGTCCGCACGGGACGTTCCAGCCTGGATACGTCCGCGATCACGGGGGAGTCGATCCCGGTCGAGGTCGAGCCCGGCGATGCCGTGTCGGCGGGTGCGATCAACACCGCGGGGGCGCTGGAGGTCGAGACGACCGCGGCCGGCACGGACAACTCGCTGACCACGATCGTCGACCTGGTGGAGAAGGCGCAGGCGGAGAAGGGAGACCGCGCCCGTCTCGCCGACCGCATTGCCCGCCCGCTCGTGCCCGGCGTGCTGATCCTCGCCGCTCTCGTCGCGATCATCGGGTCGCTGCTCGGCGACCCGGAGCTGTGGATCACCCGCGCACTCGTCGTGCTGGTCGCGGCATCGCCCTGCGCGCTGGCGATCTCGGTCCCGCTGACCGTGGTGGCCGCCATCGGGTCAGCGAGCAAGTTCGGCGTGATCATCAAGTCCGGGGCCGTGTTCGAGCGGTTCGGCGTGATCCGCCACGTCGCGGTCGACAAGACCGGCACCCTGACCCGCAACGAGCCCGCCGTCACCGCGGTGCTCACCGCCGACGGCGTGACCGAGGCGCAGGCGCTGGCGTGGGCGGCGTCGTTGGAGCAGCACAGCACCCACCCCCTCGCGGCCGCGATCACCGCTGCAGCGCCTGAGGCCCCTGCAGCCGAGGGCGTGACCGAGCAGGCAGGTCACGGCATCGAAGGCGAGCTCGACGGCGCGCGGATCACGGTCGGCAGCCCGCGTTGGCTCGACGCCGGATTCCTCGGCGACCAGGTCGCGGGGCTGGAGGAGCAGGGCATGACGGTCGTGATCGTCCACCGCGACGGCGAGCCGGTCGCCGCGATCGGCGTCCGCGACGAGCTGCGCCCGGAGGTCCCCGAGGTCGTCCGTACCCTCGCCGCGCAGGGCATCGGGGTCACGATGCTCACCGGCGACAACGCTCGCACCGCCCGCGCCCTCGCCGCCCAAGCGGGGATCGAGGACGTCCGCGCCGAACTGCGCCCGGAGGACAAGGCCGCTGCGATCGCAGAGCTCGGTGCGAAGGGCTCGGTCGCGATGATCGGCGACGGCATCAACGACGCCCCCGCCCTGGCCGCTGCCGATATCGGCATCGCGATGGGCGCGACCGGCTCCGATGCCGCGATCGAGTCCGCCGACGTGGCCTTCACCGGCCACGACCTGCGGCTGCTGCCGCGCGCGTTCGACCACGCCCGCCGCGGACGGCACATCATCAACCAGAACTTCATCCTGTCGCTGCTGATCATCAGCGCCCTGCTCCCGCTCGCCCTCTTCGGCGTCCTCGGCCTCGCCGCCGTGGTGCTCGTGCACGAGATCGCCGAGGTCGTCGTGATCCTCAACGCTCTGCGCGCCGCCCGGACCCGGAAGACCATCGCGTGACCGTGCAGGACGTCGCCGCGACAGTCGGCGAAGACCGTACGGGCCCACGGCCGCAGGCGAGGAGAGCCCTTGGCTTCACCTTGGTCGTGGCCGTGCTCGCTGTGGTGCTCGACCAGGCCTCGAAGGCCCTCGCCGTGGCACAGCTGGCCCCGGGGGAACGGATCCCGCTGGTCGGGGACCTGTTCGGCCTGTCCCTGGTCTACAACCCCGGAGCCGCGTTCTCGCTCGGCTCCGGGGCCACCTGGATCATCACCCTCATCGGCGTACTCGCCTCCGCCGCGGTGGTCATCTTCGCCATTCGGCTGCGCGGTGCCCGCTGGGGCCTCGCGCTGGGGCTGGTCCTCGGCGGCGCGGTCGGCAACCTCATCGACCGAATCATGAACCCGCCCGCGTTCGGCCGCGGCCACGTCACCGACTTCCTCGCCTACGGCGACCTCTTCGTCGGGAACGTCGCCGACGTCTTCGTCGTGATTGGGGTCGGACTCGTCTGCCTGAACCTCCTCCTGCCGAACGCTCGCACGATGACCAACAGCGAGAGAACGGAAAGCGCCTCGTGAAAGTGGAATTGCTGCACATCGTCGACTGCCCCAACACGGACATCGCCGAAGCCAACGCACGCGCGGCGCTCGACGCTCTCGGGCTCGGGGGCGTCGCCGTCGAGCTGGTGACGATCCACACCGAGGCCGAAGCGGCAAGCCTCGGGTTCGGAGGATCGCCCACGCTCCTGGCCGACGGCGTCGACCTATTCCCGACATCTCCTGTACAGGCACTTGCGTGCCGCGTCTACACAACGGAGAACGGGTTCGCTGGGGCACCAACCACGTCCCAGATCGAACGGGCGATCCGAGCATTGCCCGAGCAGGCGTAACCGGCGGACACGATCATCACCTGGTCAACATGGAGCCCACCAAGCCGTGGTGCGAATACTGCCTCCCGAAATACTGCTCTCCACCGACAGGGTGAACGAGGAGATCACCGAGTTCGTCACGCGCACCGGCCGCAAGCCCGAGGACTGGCGAGCCGACTGGGACGCGAACTACAACATCGCCCCGACTCAACAGATCCCCGTTCTCATCGACTCCGCCAAGACCGGAGATCTCCGCTTCGAGCAGGCCCGCTGGTCCCTCGTGCCGGCATGGAGCGACACCCTCAAGCTCAAGTTCCCGACGTTCAACGCCCGCGCCGAGACCCTCACCACGAAGAACACCTGGCGCAAGCCCCTGCAGAGCCAGCGTGCGATCATCCTCGCCCGCGGCTTCTACGAATGGACGGGAGAGAAGGGCTCCAAGCAGCCCTGGTTCATCCACGACCCCAACAGCCAGCTCCTCGGACTCGCCGGCCTCTACTCCTGGTGGCCCGACCGCGCCAAGGCCGATGACGATCCCGACCGCTGGGTGCTCACCGCGACCATCGTCACATCGGATGCCGTGCAGACCCTCGCCGGCATCCACGACCGCAACCCCGTCATCCTCCCCGAACACATGTGGCTGCACTGGCTCGACCCGTCCCTCGTCGGCGACCAGGCCCTCGTCGACGAGGCCGT
>JAFDWM010000089.1 GCA_018268455.1 Actinomycetota bacterium
CTCGCAGGCGGATTCTGCGGCGCTGCTCCAATCGCTTCAACAGTGCGTGGCGGAACACTTCCCGGTGAGCGTCGAGCACTCCACCTTCCAGATCGAACCGAGATCTCACCCGGAAGAACACGTGAGCCATTCATGACGGCTCGAACCATCCTCAGAAAGAAACCAACCGAAGGAGAATCATCATGAAATGCCCCATTGATGGAACAGACCTGCTGATCACAGACCGCTCCGGCGTAGAGATCGACTACTGCCCCCAATGCCGAGGGGTTTGGCTGGATCGCGGCGAGCTCGACAAGATCGTCGACCGCAGCGCCGGCCAGACGACGCCGCCCAACAATGACCCGGGCTACTACCCGCCCAACAACGATCCGGGCTACTACCCGCCCAGCAACGATCGCGGTCATCACGACCGAAGCCGCAACAGCCACGATCGCAATGGCCGGGACCAGCACGGACGCAACGGCCGTCGACGCCGCGAAGGGTTCCTTGGTGACCTATTCGACTTCTGATCCCGCGCTGCACCGGCCGCGGAGCCCGCTGAAACCCCTGCAGCGGGCTCTGCTCATCGTCACGCTTGCGGCCACTCTCACCGTCGGAGGGTCCGTCGGCGACAGCGCATCAGCATCCACAACCACCGTGGAGACCGCGGCCTCCACGCCCGCTCCCGCGCCGACCCCCACATCATCTCCGACCCAGTCCGGGGATCCGGACCACTCCACCCCGAACGAAGAGCAGGGTGTGAAACGTGACGACCTTGCGCTCATGGGAGTCATGTTCGTTATCGGTCTCGGCTTCATCCTCGCCGCAGGAGCATTGGGGGTGCTTGCTGTTGCCCGAGAACGACGCCGTCGCGATCGCGCCGCGGCTGCGGCGAGTTCTCCAAACGCAGACAAGGAAACTTCGGATGCGCCTTGACAAGGTCCCCCGGTCGGCTATTGCCTTCATCGTCGCAGGGCTGAGCGTCCTCATCGACCAGGTGAGCAAGGCTGCCGCCGTTACCTGGCTGAGCGAGACGGAGCGCATCCCGCTTCTCGGAAACGTCCTCGGACTCCAGCTCACATTCAATCCAGGTGCGATCCTGTCCTTCGCCTCCGGAGCAACCTGGATGCTGACCATCCTCGGCGTCGGCATCACGATTGCTCTCTTTGTCGCCGCACTGCGCTCGAGAACGGTGTGGGGGGCGGCGGGGCTCGGATTCATCCTGGGCGGCGCGATCGGGAATGTGCTGGATCGGCTGATCTCGCCTCCCGGCTTCGGCCGCGGACACGTGACCGATTTCCTCGCCTATAGCGATTGGTTCATCGGGAACCTGGCCGACGTCGCCCTCGCCGTCGGCGGCATCGTCCTTGTCGTCGGGTACTGGATGGAACGTCGGGCGCGCGCCCGTCCGGAGGCGACCCCGACCATGCCGTCTGAGGCTGCTCGGACCACCAGCTCATGACATCCAGAAAGCGCACCCCGTCCGTCTATCAACGCAACGCGCTCGCACCCAGCCTGATCGCGGCGGCGATACTTTTCCTCGCCCCCGTGCTGTTACAGGGGAGCTGGCCGTTGGTCGTTCTCTTCGGAACCTCGATTCTCGCCGTCATCGTCGGCTGGTTCGCGTGGCAGGCGCGCCAATGGTGGTGGATGCCCATCTTCACCGCCATTGCAGTGATCTGGAACCCGATTCTGCCTCTCCCTTTCACCGGCCCGGTCTGGATTGGAGTGCAGCCCGCCGCTGCCGTGGTGTTCCTCGTGGCCGGCGGCCTGATCAAGGTCAAGCGACCATGACGACATCGGGACACCTCGGTATCACCGCTCAAGGAACACCCACCACCGCCCTGGGGGAGCTGAACGAGTCGGTGACTGCGGAGATTTCGGGCCGTGACGGTGTTCGGCATGCTGAGGGCATCTCTGGGCCGAACGTTGGACCGCGCGTTCCTGGTCGGCCGGATGTGCCTGCGACATGAACCCCTGGACCCCAGACGCGCCACCGACGCTGGTCGACTTTCTCCGTCCAACGCCTGGTCCGATTCCCGTTCTGCCGATTCTCGCGGCCGCACTGGCAGCGGCATACCTGGTAGGTGCCGTCAGGCAGTGGGGTCGAGGGCGAACGTGGCCCATCTGGCGGACGGTCAGCTTCCTTCTGGGGTGTCTCGTCCTCGCGGCGACGACCGGCCTGGGCGTGGAGGCATACGGGTATTCGCTGCTGTCCGTGTTCATGTTCCAGCAGTTGACGCTCATGATGGCCGTTCCCCCACTCCTTGTGCTCGGCTCGCCCGGAACGCTCCTGCTCCGAGCCACCCCGCACACGGGGCTCGGTAGTACGGTCCTGCGTTGTGCGCACTGGCTGCTTCGTGCTCGCGCCAGCCGGTGGCTGCTCAGCCCCTGGCTTGCCGTGCCTGTCTACTTGGCGGCGTTCTACGGTCTCTACCTGGCAGGACTCGCCGACAGGATCCTCGCCGTCCCCGGCGGACACGTCGCCCTCGAGTTGGCGTTCCTCGCCGCAGGGATCCTGTTCACCATCCCTGTTCTCAGCTCCGACCCCCTGCCCGCCCGGCTCACCCACGTTGGTCGCGCCGTCGATGTGTTCGCGGAGGCGGCGTTGCACGCGTTCTTCGGCGTGTTCTTGATGATGGCCACGACGATGCTGGTCACCCGATTCGTTGCACCCACGCAAACGCTCGGAATCGACCCGCTCGAAGATCAACGCCTTGCCGGAGGACTTGCATGGTCCTACGGGGAGGCTCCCACGCTGCTCATGCTCGTTTACGTGATGCATCGCTGGTCTCGTGACGACACCGCTCGTGCCGCCGCAGACGACCGCTACGCGGACGTTCACGGCGCCAGCGAGCTGGACGAGTACAACGCCTACCTTGGCCGTCTCCGCGAGAAGGACTCCTGACCCATGGCCGCTTCCACCGCACGAGAGACCGCACCAGCAACAGCCAACCCGCGGCGCCTTGACCGCCGTCCACTGCTGCGATTGCGGGTCGCCGCACCCGTCGCGATCGTCGCCGGCGTGACCTTGGACCTCGCAACCCCCGATGTCGGGTGGTGGCCGCTTGCCTTCGTAGCTGTCGCCCTCGCCCTCGCAACCCTGGTAGGTCGCAGTATCAGTGGAGCCCTGATCGTCGGGCTTCTTTTCGGGGCCGCCTTCTACACGCTTCACCTCTCCTGGGTCGGCCAGTTCCTGGGCCCTCTGCCGCGGATCGCGTTATCCGGACTTGAAACGCTGATCCTGGGGATGGGTGCAGTTCCCATCACGCTCGCCTACCGATGGACAGGCAGGTACAACCGACGGGGGAGCATCCAGCTCGTCATCGTCCCTGCCCTCGTCGCAGGTCTCTGGGTGACCCGTGAGGTGGTGGTGGGCTCGTGGCCCTACGGCGGATTCCCGTGGGCACGCCTAGGCATGACGCAGGTGAACGGTCCGTTTCCCGAGGCCGCTTCCTGGATCGGGGTGACCGGTCTGTCCTTCCTCGTCGCGATGGCCTCTGCCGCACTGCTGCAATGGATCCGCGCCGGAGCCTGGTTCCTTCCCGGTGCCGTCGTCCCAACGGTCTTGGTCGCCGTGCTTGCGCTGACACCGCAGTTCCCGACCCAGGACGCCGGGAGTTACACAGTCGGCTGGGTGCAGGGCAACGGACCTTCCGGGTACTTCGACGACCGGGCGTCGGGCGACATCCTCAGAGCGCAAACCGCGGGCACCCGACCACTGTTCGGTCAGCGAATCGACCTTCTCGTCTGGCCGGAGGGGTCTGTCGACACCGATCCGCTCCTGAACAAGGACACCGCAGCGGCACTCGACAGCATCGTCCGGGAGGCGGATGCGCCGCTGCTTGCCAATGCTGCAACGCAGCGGGGACTGCACACCTTCAACTCGACGCTTCTGTGGACAGCCAACCCCGCCGATCGGCAACTGGCTGACAAGGTCAACCCCGTGCCTTTTGGAGAGTATGTCCCCGACCGGTGGCTGTACCAGAAGATCGCCCCGGATCTTGTCGGCCTCATCCAGCGCTCCTACACACCGGGGGAGACAGCCCCGATCGTGCACGCGGGGTCGGTGCCGATCGGACTCGCGATCTGCTTCGACGTGATCTTCGACGACGTCATCCGCGCGAGCGCGTTGGAAGGCGCCCAGCTCTACGTCTTCCAGACTAACAACGCGGACTTCCGGGGCACAGACGAGAACCTGCAGCAGCTCGCCTTCGCCCGAATGCGAGCTATCGAGACAGGGCGGGCCGTGGTGAACATCTCCACGGTCGGAACCAGCCAGGTGATCAGCCCTGCCGGTGACACGATCACCACCACGAAGGTCAACACCGCCGCGGCGCAGGTCACGACCATCCCTCTGCGGACTGGACTCACCGCCGGGATCGTCCTCGGCCCATGGGTTCCCTGGTTGATCAGCATCCTCTCGATCGCCGGCCTCATAGCGGCCGGGGCCCTCGATAACCGTCGACCCCGACGTCGTCGAACGGTACAGACCGATCCCGCCCGCACGCCCCGGGCTCAAGGAGCACAGCCATGACGAGCCCTCACGCTCAGCAATCATCAGCCTGGCAAGCAACAACCGCACTCCAGGACGTTTCCTCCTCTGCGGAACGTCCGCCGCGATCAGCGAGAGCACGCCGGGTATCTCGTCGTCTCGGCATTCCGGCAGGCGCTGCAATCGTCCTCGCGATAGTGGCCGCAGGGTGCGCGCCGGCGAGCTCACTCGCCGAGCAATACCGAGACGGCAGCAACAAGGGTTTCATCGCCGGGAACTTCCAAGTCGTCGAGATCGCAGAGAAGGATCGGGGTAAGCCCGTCGTCTTCGAAGGTGTCACCGAGACGGGCAACACCGTTACCAGCGGTGACTATCGCGGCGGCGTGCTTGTCGTGAACTTCTGGTATGCGGCGTGCGGCCCGTGCATCGTAGAAGCGCCCCTGCTGGAGAGGGTCTGGCAGGAATACAAGGGGAAAGGCGTGGAGTTCCTCGGAGTGAACACCTACGACCAGCCGGCGACGGCTCTCTCTTTCGCCAAAGACAACGGAGTCACCTACCCGAGCGTCATTGACGTCACGGACGGAACCGTGAAGCTCGCCTTCGCACAGGTCACCCCGATCCAGGCGACACCAACCACGCTGGTCATCGACCGCACCGGAAGAGTCGCGGCCCGAGTCATCGGACAGTTGGGGGCTTCATCGATCCTCTCCACCCTGGTCTCGGACACGCTGGCCGAGGACGCGCCATGAACATCGGGACGCTCGTCGTCGAAGGTGCCCTGTGGGTGGCGGTCCCGGTCGCCGTGCTCGCCGGGATGGTGTCGTTCGTGTCACCGTGCGTGCTGCCGTTAGTGCCTGGCTATTTCGGATATCTCGGAGGTGCTACCTCGGCTTCGGCGCCCAGCGCAGGGACGCGGCGGTGGATCACATCCGAGCGCGGGCGGTTGCTGCTCGGCGTGACGCTCTTCGTGGCCGGGTTCACGGTCGTGTTCGTCACCGTGACCGTCCTCGGCGGCGTTTTCGGGCTTGTGCTGCTCCAGTACGCGACCGTCATCACGAGAGTGTTCGGGGTGGTCATCATCGTCCTCGGCCTCGTCTTCATCGGCGTGCTCGGCATCGCGCAGCGAACTCTGCGTCCCCGCACGCAGAGTTCGGTCGGGCTGGTCGGGGCGCCCTTGCTCGGTGTCGCACTGGGCGTCGGATGGACCCCGTGCATCGGCCCGACCCTCGCGGCGATCATCTCCATGTCGTGGAACCTGGGGGACCCGATACGGGCAGGACTGCTCGGGTTCGCGTACTCCATGGGGTTGGGGATCCCCTTCATGATCCTCGCGGCCGGGTGGGGATGGGCAACCCGGTCGGTCGCGTTCTTGCGCCGCCACATCCGTGTGCTGAACATCCTCGGTGGCGTGATGCTCATCGTCCTCGGCCTCCTGATGCTCACCGGGCTGTGGTCCGCGCTGATGTCCCAACTCCAACAAGTGGTGATCAATGTCCCCCTCCCGCTCTAACAGCCACCCGGGTACGGCAACAGAACCGCTGCGTCCCGCCGACCACACGGACTCGGACAGCGCAGATGACGGCACTCAGCTGTCCCTGGGGGCCACGGGATGGGCGCGGTGGGTATGGCGTCAGCTGACCAGCATGCGCACCGCACTGCTGCTCCTGCTGTTCCTTGCGATCGCCGCAGTGCCCGGATCGCTGTTCCCGCAACGCAGCGCAGATCCCAATGGCGTCACACAGTGGAAGCGGAACAACCCGGAGACGTTCCCGATCCTGGATGGCCTCGGGCTCTTCGACGTGTACATCTCTCCCTGGTTCTCCGCGATCTACCTTCTCCTGTTCACATCGCTGATCGGCTGCGTGATCCCACGCGCAAAGCACCACTACACCGCCCTCCGGTCGCGCCCGCCCCGGACGCCCGTCCGCCTGAGTCGCCTTCCGGCGCACCAGGTGTCGGTCGTGCCCCATGATGAGGGAGGCGAGGAGCAAACGCGGGAGCTCGTCGACAGCGCCAGTGATCTCCTTCGAAGGTCCGGGTACCGTGTGGAACGCTATGACACCGACGCCTCGGTGTCCGTGTCCGCGGAGCGCGGCTACCTGCGAGAGACCGGGAACCTCGTCTTCCACGTC
>JAFDWM010000008.1 GCA_018268455.1 Actinomycetota bacterium
GCGAGCTCCGCCTCGATCTGCAGCGGGATGGCATTCATACGCGAGTGTTCTCGGTTTCGTAGTCGTACAGAGCGACGAGCTTCGGCGCACTCCGCTCGTTCTCCACGTACGACACCGACAGGTACTCGCGAACGAGTCGCTTGACCGACTCGACGCCGGTGACCTGAGCTCCGAAAGCGACCATGTTGGCGTCGTTGCTTAGCTGTGCACGCTCGGCCTGGTACGCATCCGTGAGCAGGGCGCAGTATGCGCCGGGAACCTTATTCGCCGAGATGGAGACCCCGATGCCGGTGCCACACATCACGACACCACGCTCGACCTCCTTCGCCGCGACGCTTTCCGCCACCGCAATGGCCGTCTTCGGATATAGGGGGTCGTCGGAGCCGAAATCGCGAACCTCGTGGCCGAGCTCGCGAAGGTAATCAGCGACGGCATCCTTGAGGGTTGTTGCGTTCGGGTCGCAGCCAATTCCAATCAACATGCATGTCTCCTATCTATACCTGTATAGGCTTGTATATCTGAGGATAGACCGAATCGACGTAAGATGGAAGATCGGACTGGATGGTCCGCCCATCGAACTGGGAGACAGCATGGCCAGAGATGCCCACCCCACACCGCTCGATAGTGCGGACGTTATTCTCTCCGACCTCGACGGAGTCGTGTACCGCGGCGCAGCACCCATACCGCATGCCATCACCGCTCTGAACTCGGCGCGAGAAAGTAAGACGGTGGGGTTCCTGACGAACAACGCCTCCCGGCTGCCGGCGGACGTAGCCGAACAGCTGACGACAATGGGACTGCACGCCGACGCGGATGATGTCGTCACCTCGCCTCAGGCGACGCTGCTGCTCCTATCGAATGTGGTTGAGCCGGGGGCGCCGCTGTTGGCCGTCGGCGGTCCGGGGTTGACGATGGTGCTCGAAGGGGCGGGGTACCGACTTGTTCGCACGGCGGACGAGCACCCCGACGCGGTCGTCCAAGGTTTCTCACAACACGTGAGCTGGACTGACCTGGCCGAAGCTACTTACGCTCTCGCCTCCGGGATCCCGTGGGTCGCCACAAACCTCGACACCGCCCTCCCGCTCGAGCGCGGACTGGCGCCTGGCAACGGAGCACTCGTCGCTGCCATCCGCGCTGTCGTCAACCGCGAACCTCTCGCTGCCGGAAAGCCCGAGACGGCGCTCTTCGACGCCGCCCGCGAGCGATTCCCCGGCTCCCGATGGCTGTTCATCGGCGACAGGATCGACACAGACATCAGAGGCGCAAGACGATCCGAGATGAGTAGCGCTCTCGTCCTCACCGGCATCAGCCGGCCACGCGATGTCTTCGCTGCACCCCCCGATGCACGCCCCGACTTCATCTTGCGCGACCTGCGCGATCTCACCCTGCCGTACCCCTCCACCCGGCTCACGCGCAACGACCAGTTCCTGACATCGACCGTCTCCAACGCGGTGGTCGCGGCTGAAGGACAACGTGTTCGCCTCGTCACGCCAGGAAACGAGCCGATGAATGTCATCCGAGCCACAGCCGCTCTCATCTGGGAATATGCCGCAGCATTCGACAGCCTCAAGCTCGACACCGAGCTCCACGACGTCATCACCGCGGCCCTCGACTGACGGCCGGTACGTCCCTCATCAGCACCTGCCGACCTCCTGCTCTGCGAAGATCCGCAACAGCACAACATCCCCCTCGCCGGAGGGCTGACGTCGGTTACAGCGCGGGAGAGTGCTCCGTCGCCCGTCGGATGGGCGGCGTTTGCTGGATGAGTAGACGGAAGGGGAACTCATGGCTAGGACGGCAGTTGCCCCGAGTTCGTGGATTTCGACCCGATGGTCTACGACATCACATGATGGCAGTGGCTTTCGCACCGGAGCGCTCCATCACCACGTGCCCCACACCGCTGACACGTACGTGTCAATCAGCGATCCGGCTCAAAATGCGGACATCGACTCGGGCTAGGGCGTGTCTGACAAAGGTTTGGTCCATGCGATGACGGTGTTGAGGACGACGGCGGCGCGGTAGATAACGGCGAGTTTGTCGTAGCGGGTGGCGAGGCCTCGCCATTGCTTGATGCGGCAGTAGCCGCGCTCGATGACGTTCCGGTTCCGGTAGTCGGCGGCGTCGAGACCGACGGGTCTGCCGCCGCGTGAGCCGCGACGTTTGCGGTGTCCTTTCTGATCGTCGGGCTCGGGAATCACGGCTTTGATGCCTCGGCCTCGAAGGTGAGAACGGATCGCGCGGGATGAGTACGCTTTTTCGCCCCGCACCGCGTCCGGACGGGTGCGGGGCCGGCCCGTTTCGCGCCCGACCCGCAGATGTCCCATCAGCGGCAGGAACATCGGAGAGTCCCCGGCCTGCCCTGGCGTGACCAGAGTGACCAGAGGCAGCCCATTGCCATCGACGAGCTGATGGATCTTCGTCGACAGGCCACCCCTGGAGCGGCCGATGCCGTGATCAGGCGGCTCGACCTGCAGATTCTTGTAACTCGATCCAGCCCCCTGTGAGGCGGGTGATGCTCGTTGCGTGCTGATGCGCACGAGCAATCGTGGAGTCCACCGACAGCGACCAATCAATCAGGCCCGCCGCGTCTGCTGCTGCCGTGATCATCGCCGCTACCCGATCCCACGTCCCGTCGAACGCCATCCGCCGATGCCACGTCCACACCGTCTGCCACGGCCCGAACACCGGCGGCAGATCCCGCCATGCGAGGCCAGTCCGGTACCGGTAGACGATGCCCTCGACCATCGTCCGCGCATCCGAGAACTTCCGACCCGGACGCCCCGTCGGACGTGGCAGCATCGGCTCGATCAGCGACCACTGAGCATCCGAAAGCATCCGAAAACGAGACATGCTTTCAGGCTCGCAGCCAGCCACCCGAACCTTTGTCAGACACGCCCTAGCTCCAGCTGGTGGCGAAACCGTCAGGTGAGCGGCGCGGTCTCCGTGTGCAGCGGATGACGCAGCAGCTCTGTGTCGGATCTCGCTTGACTTGTCGGATCTCGGATGGGCTGACCGGGACTTCTCTCATTCGCGGTGCAGTCCCGGCAGAGCGGTCTGTCTCACACGAGTTGTCACGAATCCGACCCTGCTGCTCCCGCCTCGAAGCAGCACTACGCGGCGCGCCGAGCATCGGACAACTGGAGTGAGAATCCGACAAGTGGAGTGAGACGACTCGACAGGTCCGTGAGAATCGGACAACTGGAGTGAGACACGACACTCTGCATGCTCTTGATCTAGCAAGTTGCTATCTACCTGATGCCGGTGGGAAGCTCGCTCCGTTGCCTCGATCGGCAGTCGCGAGCTTATCACGGCTGTCAAGGGGGGTGCCAAATATCTGCCTATCGTCTGCATATGCCGCCGCACCCGCGCCGATGGCAACCCATCGGTAGTTTCTGCCAACCGATCTGTGGTTCCAGCCCCGGGCGCCCGGGGGAAGTAGGGCCTTCGTCGACGCCTGCATCGCGTTCGCCGGTGATGTCCGATTCCGCTGGCAATGCCGACCTATGTGCCATAGAGACGCATCGTCTCTGCAGCCGCTGATGCATAGGAGGTAGATGGGATGTCTCGCGCAATGTTGGGTGTGAGGCCCGAGGTCGTGGAGGACGTGGCCGTGCGCGCGTTGCCGCGGCGGCCGCTCGCGTGGCCGATGCGGGTCGTCGTCGTCTTGGCGATCGCGTTGATGGCCGGAGGACTGGCGGCGTTGGCCGATCGCGTCGAGCTGCTGATGTTGGTCGTGGTCGTCGCGGCGGTGATCATCGCCGCCCTGATCGTGTTCGGTCATCGCGCGTGGCAACGCGGCCGGTCCATCGACCTGATGATCGAGGCGGTCAATTCTGTGGTGAGAGCGTCAGCTCCGACCCGAGACCTGGTGACCGTGTCGAGGTGGAGGGGAGGGTGGATCGGCGCTCCGCAGCGCATCGTGATCCGCTACCCCGGAGATCTGGTCGACTCGGATCTGAAGTTCGCCGAGACGCTGGTCGTCCAGGTGAGCAACCGGATGGGGATCGCGTACCGGGTGAAGAAGAACGATGCGCGCCGATGCCTGATCACGCTGACCGCGGATCCGGCCGCCCCTGAGCCTGTGGTCGACCCGGATCAATCCCGTCTGGAGAGCGTGCTGTCGGTGATCATCCCCGGGGTGTCCGTCGACGAGTTCGTCCGGGACAATGCCGACAACCTGCAGCGAACGATTCTGCACTGGCCGCCGACGTCGACTTCGCGGGTGTCGAAGACGATCTGGCAGAAGCAGGCTGTCGATGCCGTGCGCTCCTCGGTCGTGGCGCCCAACGCGGCGCAGCTGACCATCGACTGGGATCTCACCGCCGATCGTGGCACCGTGCGCCCGCTGACGCCGCTGCCTGATGTGCTCCCTCATCCGCCCCGTGACGACGACAACCCGATGAAGATCGCCTTCGGTCACTTCCGCGACGGGACTCCCTGCGTCTGGGACCTCGATGCTCCACTCCCGCACTTGCTGATCGTGGGTGGCACCGGTGGTGGAAAGACGGTGCTGTTGCTGTCGATTCTCACCGCACTGCCCACGGGGATGCGGCGTGACGCATTCGGTCAGTGGGTTCGCGACCCAGACATGCCGATGGCCGAGATCTGGCCGATCGACCCGAAGCGCCTCGGCCTGTTCAACCTCGGGCTGCTCCCCGGCGCGAAGCCGGCCGCGACCCGCGAGGCGGCGATCGTCACCTACATCCTCAAGGTGAAGAAGCTCATGGACGACCGATACGAGTACCTCGAGCGGAACGGCCCTCATCTGCGCTCCACGCTCGACCCGCTCGTCCTCGCCGTCGACGAGGGCGAGGAGATGGCCGACATGCTCAACGAGTGGTGGAAATCCGGCGGCGGCAAGGCCGACTGGTGCCAAAGGATGGGTCTTGAGAAGGCGCCGACCGGCAGCATCCACCCCGTGATGACGGCATTCGGCTCGATCCTGCGGCTCGGCCGCGAAGCGCGAGTGCACGTCATCCTCGCCTCGCAGCAGGCGGCGGCGTCGTGGTTGAGCACTTCGAGCCGATCCCAGTTCGCCGTGCGCATCGCGTTGCGCAACCTGGAGCAGTCCACCTCGATGATGACGTTCGGCAGCCTCGTGGCCACCGCCGGGCTCGAGAACAAGCCCGGCCGCGCCTGGGTGTCTCCGGGTATGGGTATCCCGCCCGAGCATGCGCAGATCTTCTGGACCCCGAAGCTCGCCCAGGGGCTCGGCGACGAGGACCGCGCGATCATGCACGAGCTCGGAATCACGCTCCCGGACGACCCGGACTTCGTTCCGCA
The DNA here is from genome assembly GCA_018268455.1 of Actinomycetota bacterium. Lineage (GTDB taxonomy): Bacteria > Actinomycetota > Actinomycetes > Actinomycetales > Microbacteriaceae > Microbacterium. Next base: position 5,284 of record JAFDWM010000008.1, read on the forward strand.
AGACGACGTTGTCCAGGTGCCCACCGAGAACGGTGAGACCGAAGAGGTGGCAGAGACCGCCGGCGAGGAGGATGCGGGCCGCCCGCACCTGTATGCCGTCGAGGACTCGACCCCCATCGAGGAAGAGAACGTGCGCAGCTTCGAGCTGTCGGTCTCCGAGCTCGATGTGGGGATGAGCATCCTCGTCGACGTCGACGGTGAAGGCGCGATCGCGACCGTGGAGTCCATCGACGTCGACCTGGAGGATCAGGACTACCTCATCCTGACCTACCTCACCGAAGACGGCGAGAAGGGTGAGGTCGCGGTGCCCGACGACGAACAGGTGACGATCCTGCTTCCGGAGTGATCCCCGAAGTCGACAAGACGATCTCGTCTTTCTAGCGCATAGGAGTTAGACTCATATGCGTAAAGAAAGACGAGATCGTCTTTGTCCGATCTGGGCCTCTAACCGGACCCATGTCGAGTAGAGGCATCCCGCCTCATCCTCGACAAGAAGGAGGGTCATCATGACCATCACCCAGACCGCCCCCGCGAGCACCGCGGTGGGGGTCGATGTCACCGGCACGGTGCGCAGCCCGCTCATGCTCTTCCGCACAATCCCCGACCGCGTCCCGCACGTCTCGTTCCGCATCGACGGCGTCGACGGGCCGTACAACGTGCACGCGCGCGGCGTGCTCGCAGAGCTGCTCCGGCAGACGATCCGCAAGGGCAACGCCGTGCGAGTCCACGCACCCTGCGCGGCTCTCGCGCACCCCGATCAACACGTTCCGGATCTCGAGGCAGACAGCGTCGAGCTCGATCTGCGTTGACCTCCGCGTCAACGCCCGGACCCCCTGACGAGAGGACCTCTCACGGATGTGTGACCCGAAGCCAGGTGCGCGGTGCAGCGCCGACACCTGGAAGGAACTGCAGCACGCGCGATCGAAGGCAGATGCCGCTCGACGAGATCTCGACCGCGCGCCCGAGGACCCTTCCGTGCGGCGCCGGCTGCACCAGGCCGTGAGTAACCTCGCAGAGAAGAGCGCCGCATACGACTCCTCGCCTCGGGGCCAGCGCGAGCTCGCGGAGAAGATCGACTCCGCAGCTGACCCGAACAACCCCGAGCTCGATGGTCTGCGCACTCGGCTGTGCGCCGGCCGGGCTACGCGCATCGCCCAGAAGCAAGCCCTCGCCCGGTCACGTGGCCTGTCCGGGGCGGAGGAGTCCCTCGAGGTGGAGCGTGCCCTCAACCGGCTCCGCCACCCGGACGGCGGATACACCCGCCACCCGAACACTGGTCGCGAGGAGAGCATCGGCTTCTTCGTCTCGCCCTACCCAGACCGCGAGGTAGCCATCCCCGTCGACCAGCTCCGACCCATCGACATCCTGCGATTCAGCAGGGCCAACGCCGATCTGCTGCGGATGGACTACCACTACGAGGGCGCCTGGCACGATCCTGAGACGGGAATCGTCTCCCTGGACGTGTCCGTGAAGACCCTCGACGCAGCCGAGGCTCGACGGCTCGCCGAGCAGCACCAGCAAGTCGCGTTCTTCGACGCGCAGACCGGCGCCTCGGTCGAGGTCGACCCGAATGCCCGCGACCGAATCTCGCACCTCAACGAAGGGAACCCGTCATGACGAAGGACCTCAAGTACCTCGGGGCCGCGCCCGGCGATCCGCTCACGGACATCGTCGCCGCCGTCGCCGCCGTCGCCGCCATCAACGGCCACACCCCGGACGACGCCGAGCTGCGCGAGCTGCTCGACGAGCAGGCTTTGCCCTCCGATGACAAGAGCGTGCAGCGACTGCGCGCCATGCTCGTCGACGCCGGGCTGGGGGAGGGGACATGACCGCGCGATCCGCACAGCCCCGCACCCTTCGCGCCCGCATCGTGACGTCCAGCGAGTCGTCGATCGAGGTGCTCGCTGACCTCGTCGCCTCGGCCGACGCCCTACGGGCGGAAGCCGATGCGCGGCGCGCGCGACTGTCAGCCGGCAAGCTCGTCGCCGTCGCCGCGGCCGCGCGGGACATGATCGTCAAACTGCGCATCCGTGGGGCAGTACCCGAAGGCGACTACCTCGCGCTGGTCGACGCGGCGCGCATCGTCCTCTGCCGGCAGCGATTGCTCCTGCACCAGCTGCGCGCGTCAGGGGGAGCTGCCTCTGGGATCGGAACAGCTGCAGGCGATGGGGTGCAGGAGCCATGAGGACGCTCCGAGACAATGACGCTGCCGGCTACCCGGACGGCGTCTCGAGCGATGATCTGCACCGCCGCCGCGAGGGCGATGAGCTCGGATACGTCCCGTCGACGGGGGACTGCATCCGGTACGCGATGCGCCACTCGGCCTGGGACGAGAACGGACGCCGCCTCGAGGACTGGCCAGCCCGAGACGCGCGCGGGCCGTGGGGGCCGGCGACCGACGTCGTGAGCGTGACGCCGGTCGCCGAGCCTCTCATCGTGAAGGTCGCCTGCCGCAACCCTCGCAACGGTGAGCGCACATGGATCGACCTCGACTGGTGGATCTGCGAGCCGGTCTATCAGGACGGAGCGCTCTGGTGATCCCGTCGACATGGGAGGAGCGATCGCACAGCGATCCCTACTGCGCGGCCCATTGCTCAGCGGGGCACAAGCACAGCCAGTGCGGATGCTCGTGCAGCCACCGTCGCGTCGCCTCGATCTCTGATCGGTGGCAGGGCGCGTACTCCTACGCTCTGACGAACTCAGAGATCGACGACGCCGCAGCATTCGCGGATGAGTTCGCGGCCTACATCGAGGACAGAATGCACGAGATCCGATACCCCGATGTGCCCCTACCGACGCCCGAGGAGTACGAGCTCGCGCATCGATGACAGGTGCTCTGAACGCCTGGACATCATCGTTGCGCATATGAGATAGTTGCTGTGGGTGACCGCCCGAACTTCACCTCGGTCCCCGGAGGGTGCTGCATCCCTCCGGGGACCTTCTCTATGCGGCGTCTTCACCGCCGGGGGTGATCAAGGGCAGCAGGTCTCGCGCGGCCTTCGGGTACGCCGTCCGCTCGAGAGCGACCAGCTGTTGGCGACGCTGACGCGCCGTGCCGAGCGCCCAGGCGTCTGGTGCAAGTACCTTCTTGCAGGGAGCACTATTCATCAGTTCTCACTTGCGGTGTAGCCGGATTCAGCAAGGCTTCGACGCGCAATCGTGAGAACCGTGCAGGAACGGTACGACGGGTAGACCGATGCCGCGTCAGGGCTGGCCGTTAACTCGAGACGTGTCCAGGGTTCCGCGTCATCACCGCTGCGAGAGAGAATTTCAACGCCGACGGCACTCGCTGTAGCAACAAGAGCTACGACTGACAGAGTCAGTCCTCGATGTCGCCTAGTTGTTCCCCGGCGAGAGCTCGTTGGACGAGCCGCGCATGTTCTGCGGACAACGGGAACTGGATCTCATCGCAGTCTGGAAAGTTCTCATCCCCAGCACTGACGCTCAGGAGGAAGTCGCCTCCGGGTTCTCGGAGCACGACGAGCATGCCGCTTGTCAGTGAAGGCTCTCCGTCGATTGTGCTCACTGGCCAGGTCAGCGCGATTCGAATGAGTTCGTCGCTCATCAAGATGAAGCTCGATTCTGGTTGCACTTGCTTGTTGAGCCAGGCTACCGAGCCGACCCACGAGCCAAGCGGGTCGCCGTGCGCCGATATGGTGCACACATGAAGCACCTGCACTACGGCTCGATCGTTATAGCCATCTCTGATCAGTTGGCCTCGACCTTTCAGACAGCAGCGCACGACTTCATGGCCGCGGGGCGCTCTGCAGTCTGGCCAGTCTCGGGCTACCGCGATGATCGGGATGAGATCTCGATTCAGCTGGCTGTTGGTCCTGGGATTGCGTTTGCGATCACCGACACTTGGCTCCCCGACGAGCGCGAGCCTTCACGACACGATGCGGACTCGATCGCATACATAGATGGCGAGCACGAAGCCCTCGAGAAGGAGCAGTTGAGCGAGGCGGTCCGGAACGTGCTGGTGTACGGCCGGTTCGACAGGTGAATATTCGCTTCTCTGAGCGCCACGAGTATTGCGGTTGAGCGCCACCTGCTCGTGGGCGCGTTCGCGTCGTTGAGCGCCACCGAGTATTCGGGTTCGGCGCCACCTTCCTAGGCTCCTTCTGCCGCGTGGCTGATCACGCGGCAGAAGGAGTAGTTCGGATGGTACGCAGGATCAAGGCGAAGCTGGTGTTGAGGCTTCGCGCGGAGGGGCTCACGGGTCGGCAGATCGCGGCGCAGGGTGTGTCTCGGCACTCGGTGTCGGCGGTGCTCGACGCCGCTGACCGGGAGGGCGTCGGCTGGGACGACGTCGCGGAGCTCGACGAGGCGGACGTGTATGCGCGGCTGTTCCCCGGGCGTGGTGAGCACGAGAGTGTTCACGCGCAGCCGGACTGGGACAAGGTGCATCGGGAGCTCGCGAGGGTCGGGGTGACGTTGAAGCTGCTGCATGGCGAGTACGTCGATGCCTGCCGGGCCAAGAGCGAGACGGCGATGGGCTACGACCGGTTCTGCAAGACCTACCAGCGTCACGTGCTGGTGATCGGGGCGGCATCGCGGGTCGGTCACAAGGCCGGGCAGACGGTCGAGGTCGACTGGTCGGGCAAGACTATGCAGCTGATCGACCCGGTCACCGGGCAGGCGACGAGGGTCTACTTGTTCGTCGCGACGCTGCCGTTCTCCCGCTACTCGTTCGTCGAGCCGACGCTGGATATGAAGCAGGACACCTGGCTGCGCGCGAACACGGCGATGTTCGACTGGTTCGGCGGGTCCGTCCCGCGGATCGTTCCGGACAACCTGAAGGCGGGTGTGATCAAGCACCCTGCCGAGGGCGAGGTGGTGCTGAACGACGCGTATCGGGAGCTCGCGGCGCACTATTCGGCGGCGGTGCTGCCGGGACGGGTGAAGAAGCCGAAGGACAAGCCGAGTGTCGAGGGCACGGTCGGGAACGTTGCGACGGTGGTGATCGCGGCTCTCCGCGACCGCACCTTCGCGACGCTGCCGGAGTTGCGGGCCGCGGTCTACGAACGTGTCGCCGCTTACAACGCGAAGCCGTTTCAGAAACGCGCCGGGTCGAGGCTTTCGGTGTTCGAGGGTGAGGAGAAGCCGCTGCTGCGGCCGCTCCCGCAGGTTCCGTTCGAGATCTCGCAGTGGCTCTACGGCCGCAAGGTCCAGAAGAACGGACATGTGGTGTTCGAGAGGAACTTCTACTCGGTCCCTTACGAGAACATCGGTCGGTCCGTCGACCTGCGCATCACCGACACCACCCTCGAGGTGTTCGCCGGGGATCAGCGGCTCACCAGCCATCTCCTCGCCCCAGCCGGGGTGGTCAACGAGTACCGGACGCACGACTCGGATCTGCCCGACGGACCCCAGTATCGGCAATGGGACGCGGAGCGGGTTCGGGAGTGGGCAGCTCGGATCGGGGAGGACACCACGACGATCGTGAACCGCATCTTCGAGTCCGTCCCGGTCGACGAGCAGGGTTTGGACGCTGCGCTGGCCGTGTTGCGGATGACTCGCCGCTACTCGGCTGCGCGGGTCGAAGCTGCTGCTGGGATCGCGCTGCAGTCGCGGGTGAGGTCGCCCAGGTATGCGCATCTGCGGCCGATCCTCGACTCGAATCAGGACCAACGCGGCACAGGCCCATGGTTCGAACCCGCCGACGAGGAACCCGCCGGCTATGTCCGCGGCGCCGACTACTACGCAGGAGGCACCCGATGAGCCGGCTCGACTCCGAGACGAAGCGGAAGCTGCGAGAGATGGGCGTCCCCGCCCTCGTCGACGCGCTCGACATCCAAGACGAGGGCCTCACGATCGGGCTGGTGTTCGAGGAGCGGATCAAGCTCGCCGTCGACGACGCCCACGCCGCGTTCACCCACTCCAAAGTCGAAGGCCTCATCCGTCGCGCCGGGCTCCGCTACCCGAACGCGGACCTCCGCCGCGTCGACATGCTCGAACAACGCGGGCTCGACAGAGGCGTGATCGCGCAGCTAGGGACCTGCCAGTTCATCCAGAGGCACATGAACGTCGTGTTCCAAGGCTTCACCGGGTCCGGGAAGAGCTACCTCGGGTCGGCGCTGGCGAAGCAGGCGTGTCAGCACCGCTACCGGGCGCACTACATCCGCATGCCCGACCTCGAAGAGACCTGGACCGCGGCGAAAGACAAGCCCGCCGGTCGGGAGAAGTGGTTGCGGAAGTACTCCACGTTCACGCTCCTCGTGATCGACGAATGGCTGCTCGACCCGCCCACCGACGACGTCCGGTCCATGCTGCTCGAGCTCCTCGAACGCCGTTACGACGCCACCTCGACGGTGTTCTGCACCCAGTATGCGAAGAAGGACTGGCACCAGCGCCTCGGCTCCGGGGTCCACGCCGACGCGATCATGGACCGCATCGTCCACAACACCCTCTGGATCGAGACCGGCGACGTCAACATGCGGGAGCACACCGCCGCCGCGGCCGGCTGAACCCGGGCCGGTGAGCGTCGCGCCGACCGGGGTGGCGCTCACCGGCAATACCAGTGGCCCTGAGAGTGAATATCGAGTGGCGCTCAACCGCAATCATCAGTGGCGCTCACGACTCCAAATACTCAGACAGGCACGCAATGAAGGATGCCGGAAGCTGGCGGTTCAGCGGGCATCCAGCCGTTACCGACGCACACGATCCTCAATCCGCCGTGAACTCCCTAAACCGCGAGGGAATCGATGTCGTCAGCGTGACTGAGAGCGGCGCCCCGGGCGACTCAGCTTGGTCGAACTTCTACATCCTCGGGCGGTATGTCGACACTCACCTGTGAGATGCAACCGGTGGCGGGCTGCCAGTGCTGCTTGAGCGCTCTTGCGGGGTCGTTTCGTAGCGTGTCAACATCGGTGGGAGCTGGGTCGTGGAGTGCTTCGGTCACGATGAGGACGCGGCGGGTGTCGGGCTGGATGGCTGCCGTCATACCTCCCCGATACGTGTGACAGTAAGCCTGTCGAGAACGTCTTCCGGCCGTAACCGGTGCTGATCGAGCAACTTCACAACTCCATCGGTACGTTCGCTCGCCACTTTGATGTTCCGCAGTAGCTGCAGACCTTCCCAGAGCCGCTCGGTATCTGTCGCGAGTGCGCGGATGTCGTCGGGTGTCACGCGGTAGCTGTCTCCGCCGGCAACTGCGATCGCGTCCTTATGGACGAGCGTGCGCGGGGTGACCATAACCGCTGCGCTAATCTCGGGGACCGCGACCGCTCTGTCTTCCGCCACAAGTGCGAGGTGCCCGTTCACCTGCAGGGTGTCGGTCACACCAATAACGCCGTCGATCTTGTGTTCGCTCTTCGCCTCGACGCTGATCCACTGTGTCTCGTCCCAGCACCAAGCAGAATCGGTCCGCGAGTTCCCCTTCGGCTTGAACGCGTGCGCCCCTAGGAACAGCCCGAGCTGTGTGAGCGCGGGTTCGTAGGCCTTGTGGTCGATCTGCGAGAGGCCATCGAGCATGTTCTCGAACGCGGTCTTGAGCTTCGCGGGACTTCCCACCCCGTCTATATAGGTGCTGAGCCGTGATGCTGCACTCAGAAGCTGTGCGCTCGGGGCGAGAGCTTGCCGGCCTTGGAACGGAAGGAACGCTGCCATCCACGTAGCGGGCTTGGCGGCATCGACCGCCTGCGCGGCAAGCGCGTCCGCCCTGACGGCCAATTCTTCGTCGTTTGCATCGCGGGCGGCCTTATCGATGGTGACCGCGGCTCGGAACAGCAGCGTGGCTTGGTAGCCCCGCACCGCTGGATACGAGGTCAACGCGGTCGCCGCGAGGTGCAGCTTTTCGCTGGCCGCCTTCCAATCCGCGTTCCACATTCTCTCCATCGCTTCAACCTCGTGCTTCGCCGCCTCCGCGAGTCCGGGTGCCTCCGCGGGCTCATGCTGCACGGCAGCAGCCCTGATTCGCGCGAGCTCTTCCTCTGGGTCACTTCGCCACGGCTTGCCCTGCTCGAGGAACATCGCGACGTTCTCTCGAACGTCGTCGAGCGACGTATCGGACTGGTCCAGACCGAACTCGATTTCGGACTGCAAGTCAGGCGACAGTGTTGCGCGCATTTCTTCGCGGGAAAGGTAGGTGGTGGTCTCTTTATCGGCGACGATGACGAGTGCCCAGTCCCTTGGGCCGCGGGTGCACCGTCCGATGCCCTGAACCACGCGGCTCCGTACCCGTTCGGCTGAGACGGCGGCCGCGCGCGCACGGGAAGCGTAGAACCGCTCCTGGAGGTTGGTGACGCCGGGATATCCAGCCATCGTTACTGATCGGCAGGCCTTGCCGGGGAGATCGATGCCGTCGTAGCGGTTGGCGAGCAAAGCGACCGACTTGGTCGACGCGGCAAAGTCGTCGAGCGAATCCTCGACGTCGCCTTTTCGGAACACAGTCCAGTTCTTGGGCACGATCGTTGTGCTGGCGTTCTCCGCCTCCTTCTCGCTCGGGGTGATGACGATGGACTTCCCGACCGACTTGATGAGTTCTTTGGTGAGCTTGTCTGGATCCGCATTAGGAACCAAGTGCGGGAATACGAGGAAGCGACGTCCGGAGGTGGGGGTTGGTGCTCCCTCGGGGCGGTGCAAGCGTGCGACGGATGGCCTTCCGAAGGCGCGCTCCAACTCGCCAGAGGTTCCGAGCGTCGCCGAGAGGTAGACCCGTTGCGTTGCCGAGGCGAACAGCGAGTTCTCGAATGTTGGCGGGGTGACGGGTCGTGCTTCGATCTTCGACCAGGAGACGTAGAGCGTGCAGGCAGCGAGGTGGCCTCCTATTGCGTCGAAGGCGAATTTCTGTGCTGCTGCGAACCGATCGGAGCGGTCAACGCGCGCGAAGGCGCCGAGAGCACGTGCAAGTCCCGGCAGTGCGTCGTCGCGTTGGGCGAGGACGAGACCGTCAACAAGTTCACGGGTTCCTGCGCCGGGGGTGTTCCCGATGAGCTGCTGATACCGCTCCTGGGGGAGCATCGGTGCGACCGCTTCCAGCGCCTCGCTCCAAATCGACCCGTAGAGGTGGCGTGGTATTTCGACGGTGTACGCCTTTGACACGTACTGCTCGCCCGCGTGCGCGTCGTCGAACACGATGATGTCTGCCTCAATCAGCTTCGGAGACGTGTTGAAGATCGAGCTGTAGGGGACCACGGCCGTAGCCTTCGCACGCTCGTACTTGCTTTGAGCCGACGGATCCCACTGCTTCCAAGACCCCGAGAGATCGACGACGTCGATACCTTCCTTCTCCGCTGCCGCTACGACTTGACGCACGAGCTGCTTGGTTGGGCAGACGAAGATGGCGCGCCCCTTACCCTCGCGGCGCCGCCAGTCCGCGATAAGAAGGCCGGTCAACGTCTTCCCGGTACCAGTCGGCAGTTCGATCGCAAGATCCCGGGCACCCACGCGCTTCTCGGCATACTCGCGCAGCAGATCGACCTGCTGCGGCCATAGCGTGTCTGAGTTTTCCCCCGTCTTCCGCAGTAGCGGGAACAGCTTCTCCGGAGTTTCAGCGCGCAACTGCGTATCCGAGCGCTTCTTGATCGCCATCGTTCCCCCTAATTCGTCGGTGCCCCTGGGCGGAGCGTTCGTGCGCGACTGAGACCACCGCTCGAACAGCGTTCACGGTCTGGAACACTTGCTCCATGAGCACTGACAAGGAAGTCGTACCCATACTGGTCACGCTAGGACATCTCGGCGACGACAGCCTGCAGCTGCGTTTCCCGTCGGAGCACAGCGACGAGATCCTGAAGCTTCTCGACGAGCACGGTATCGACCACAACACAGCCATGGAGCATTCCTATGATCCGACTGATTGGATCGAAGTAGTCAAGGTGCTCGGCATAGCTGCCGGCAGCGCCGGCGGCCTGCACGGTCTGGCGAAGGTGATTACGGCGTTCGTTCGTCGTCACGATGGCAAGCGATTCATATTCACGAAGGACGGCGAATCCGTAGACGCTCAGGGCTACTCCCAGCGGACGGTAGAGGCCATGCTCCAGAAGATGCCACAGGAGCAGGCAGATCTGGACGCCGCCACCCGACGCGCGATGGGTATCGACGACGCTTAGAGCGGCACGGCACCGCTCCGAGCAAGTGCCATGGCCGCCCAATGGGACATTGAACTTGCCATGAAGTTCGGGCCTGGTCGTCTGGTGCAGTGCTCAATCGCAGTGAGCTTGAGGGCGCGGCCCGACCGTCTCGAGGCCGGGCTTGCGGAGTGCATAGCATCGGTGGCATGCCGGCATCTCGCAATCGCATCTCTGCCATCACGCGTCGAAAGCTGTTCGATTCGATCGCGCTGTCAGGGTTGGGTTGGTCGGGCCGTCTCCAGGAGCCGGACTTCCTTGGGCGCCTCTACGATCTGAGCAGCTTGCCGAGCACGGATACGCGGTATCGCGATGCGCATGGAGACATCTGGCAGCACCGCGTGAACAACTACGACTGGGACGACGACTGGGTCTTCTCGGACAGTCGGTTCAACCTCGCGCATGGTGATGACGATGTAGTTCTCGCGTTCCTCGCCGAGATCTTGCATCCCCTCGTTCGTTCCGACGAATCGGAGGTCGCGGCGCTCCTCAAGGGCTTCAACGAGGCGCTGGCCCGCGACGGGTATGAACTGTATGCCTCCGATTGGATTAGCGGGCACGCTGTCTATGGCTGGCGGCGACTCGACGCGTTTCACGGCTCAGCGCCCGAGTTGCGTCTGAGCGAGCGGCCGCTCACGGATCCTGCGGTGCTTCAGGAGCATCTCACTCGGATCCGGGCCGGGCTGGTGGCTGACCCGGCGGCGGCGATCTCCTCGTGCAAGAACCTGCTCGAGAGCCTGTTCAAGATCATCCTGGACCGCAGTGGCGTGAGTTACGGCGGCAACGACGACGTGCCGCGCCTGTATCGCAAGGTCGCCGAGCTGCTAGCTCTGAATGCGGAAGCCGTCCCCGAGTCGGCTCGCGCCAGCCAGACCTCTCAGCAGATCCTCCGAACGCTCGTGACGACTGTGAGCTCACTTGCCGAGCTGCGCAACGAGCTCGGAATCGGACATGGGCAATCGTCTCGCAGCGCAGCGCTTGCTCGCCATGCCCGTCTCGCTCTGAACGCAACCGTGACAATCGCGGAGTTCGTCCTCGATACGTGGCAGGCGCGCATCGAGTCTGGCGCGTTGGAGCTCCCCAGCTGACTTGCGACCGCTTCGATCACATCCGGCGGATATTAGCGAGTGCCTCATCGAGGGTGTGGAGCGCGTGGAGGACTTGGATCGAGCGGCTGAAGATCAGGCTCTCAAACATGGCGTCGTCGGTCTTGGGCATGACGGAGCGAGAGACGACCCAGGCGGCCCCTGATTCGATGCCGACGTCGTCGCTGAACATGTGTGCGGCGACCTCGTTGCGGATCTTCACGAGCGTCTCTTTGAAGGAGCGGTCATCGGCTATGTCCCGGATGCTTGCCTTGTAGGTGTTCTGCCCCGCGGTGAGCCCCTCGATGTCGATGAAGTCAGCGAACCGACCGGTCTGCGTGCGTGCAGTGCGTTGCAGGTCTCCCAGGACCCTGTAGACGCCTTCGATGCTCTCGCGCAGGACGAGGGCGAGGAGCTTCTCGGTCGTGACCCGCGCAGCGGGGTCTGCGGCCATGGCGCGCAGCAGCACGCGCATGTCGACGTCGATCTGGACGATGAAGAACCGAGCGGCCGCGTATGCCTTGACTACCGCAGCCTCGTCGCCGGCGCCAGCAACGCTCTCGACGTCACGCGCCCGGTGCTCGAGGGCCTCGACAGCGAGCGGGATGGTGCGGTCGAAGCCAGCGACGCTGTCGGCGTTGGATGGCGGCTGGCTGGGGCTGCTCATCGTCTCAGCGTGCCACCGAATCGGCGGGGCCGGTGGACGTCGATCGAAAGTCATCTTAAAGTTAAGGCATGAGTGGGTTGTTGGTGCATGGGCCGCGGATGATCGGGGCGCGTCGGCAGTTGTCTATCCCGCGGCGCGTGCTGGTGTCGGCGGGGATCGAGGTGCCGGGTCGGGTGCGGTTCGAGGTGGCCGAGGGGGTGGTGTGTGTGCGTCGCGCGGAGGAGGGTGAGGAGGGTGCTCAGATGGTGTCGAAGGTGGGCCAGCTTGTGACTCCGCCGTGGGTGATGCAGACTCTCGGGGTTGGTGTGGGCGGTGCGATCTATGCTCGGCCGCGGGCTGACGCCGTTGTGGAGGTCCTAGCCGGGTCTCGTCTGCAATTTGAGCTGGAGGGGGCAGCATGAGCATCTCGATCGTGCTGCAGACCCCTCGTCGGACTGCTGCCGATCGCGCGTGGGGTGAGCCCGGGCTGCGGGATGCCGCGGCCGCTCACGCGACTACGACGCTGCTGCCGGGCGCGGCGGTGTTGCCGTTGACGACGTTCCTGGACGCGAACGTGTATCCGGTGGTCGTCTGGGACCGGCGCGCGCTGTCGTTGCGGCTGACCCGGATGGATGGCCCGGCGGTGTCGACGGATGCCGTGCGTGACCTGCTGGATGCGGGGTGCCCGACGGTGCTGCGGGTCGCGGCGATGGTCGGGGTGGGCGCGCCGACGCCGACGAGGCGGGCGTTGCGGCCGCTGCGGTCACTGGCGAGGACGATCGGGATGTTTCCCGTGTTCCCGCGCCGGTCGCCGCTGGTCGCGGAGGAGTTCGACGCGCAGGGGACGGCGCTGGTGGTGTGTGACGAGTCGAGCGTCGAGGTGCATGTGGGCGGCGATGCCGGCGTGCGGGCGGGCTCGGCGTTGAGCCCGTTGTGGCGTCGGGTGTATGAGGAGCGGTTGTTCGAGTGGGCGATCCGGTCGGATGCGCTGCCGTGCGCGTTACCGGCCGTCGAGGGCCTTCACCCAGGAGTCGAGTGAGCGGGCAGGCGCCCAGCGGACGTCTTCCATCTCGACCTGGATCTCGGAGTGCAGGGTCTGGGCGTTCATCGCCTTCTCGCGGAACGACTTGAGGTTCTCCTCGCGGGTTCCGGAGAGCAGGTTCGCCGCGAACGTGGCGATCGAGCCGATGCTGTGTTCGGGTGCGGTGTGCTCGGTGACGTGGTCGAAGACCGCGCCGCCTTCGCAGATGTTGCAGTCGCACCAGAAGTAGTCGGCGGGGACCTGCGCGGCGACCAGCGGGAGCCGCTCGAGCAGGTGGTAGGACATCAGCCGCGGGACCAGCACGGAGGTGCCGGGGCTGCGGCCGCCGCCCTTGGAGGGCCAGATGTGGCGGAGGGTGCTGCTGGTGCCGACCGCGCCGAACCGGGCGCCGGCGGCGACCGCGGCGACGGCGGAGAGGTCGGTGCGCAGCAGCGCGATGCTCACCTGTGAGCCGAGCACGTGCAGCAGGCCGCGGACGGTGTCGACGGCGCCGAACGGGTCGGTGCTGTGGCCCAGGGCGAGGGCGACGGGGACGCCGGCGCGGTCGATCGCGGTGCGCAGCTGGTCGGCGGAGTTCTTCAGGATGAGGGACTCGATGGGCAGCATCGTCATCACAGTCCCGGAAGCCTGGCTCGCGATGTCTGCGCCGCGGCCGAGCGCGAGGTCGACCTGGGCGATGTTCTCGAGGCTGATGTAGCCGGTGTCGGTGAGCGCGACCGGCGCGCCGTGGTCGAGTTGCCAGGTGACCCATTCGAGGCTGAGCGGTGCGTCGCCGGTGGCGCGGTTCTTGCCGGAGTAGCGGTTCGCGTCGAACAGGATGCGCGATTCGGGGCCGGCGATGGAGCGGTGGGTGGTGAGCAGCTTGTCGGCGGCGGCGGTCTTGTTGCCGCCGGCGACGGTGTAGAGGGCGGTGATGCCCGCGTTGCGGCTGAACGCGGCGATGCGGTCGACCTTGGACTGCGGTGCGTGGATGAGGATGGCGCTGTCGATGCCCGTCCCGGCGGGAACCGGGGCGGGATGGTGACCGGAGGGCGGGGCGAGGTCGGTCATGTTGCGGCTCCCAACGTGATCGGAACGAGGTTCTCGGGTTGCGGGTTCTCCCCGAGGTAGTGACGGCGGAAGCCGTCTTCGGTCATGCCCGCCAGCCGTGCGATATCGGCGACGCTCTGGTGGCGGATGTTCTTGTGGGCGTTGATGATCTGGGTGAGGGTGGACGGGGTCTCGACGGCGACGTCGCCGGGTTCGCTGTTGCGCCAGCCCATCTGGCCGAGGCGCATGTTGAACTCGCGGTATTGCCGGTCGGTGATGATCTCCAGGTCGTAGGCGCGGCGGATCAGCGCGCCGATCGACATGCCCCACTTCTCCTTCAGGGTCAGCAGCCGCCGGAACTCTCCGGTGCGCAGCCCTGCCAGGTCGGGGCGGATGCTGTCGGCGGGCGCGAGCAGCTCGCCGGCGAACTTGTTGGCCTGGTCCTCCTGCTCAGGGCCGGGGATGTCGTGCATCAGCAGGTGCCCGAGCTCGTGCGCGACCGTGAACCGGAGCCGGTCGGGGGCGAGGCCCTTGGTTACCAGCATCATCGGGAACCGGGACTGGTCGCCGGGCCAGGTGGAGACGGCGTCCTGCCCGGGGGTCGAGAGGGGGCGTTCGATCACGATGATGCCGGCGGACTCGACGATGCCGACGAGGTTGCGGATCGGCCCGTCGCCGAGGTCCCAGCGTTCCCGGAGCCGGCGAGCGACCTCGCGGGGATCGCCGTCCAGGTCGATCGGGTCACGGACCAGGGTGCGTTGCGGCTGCGGCGCGATCCCGGTGAGCAGGCCCTCCATCGTGAGCCTGGTCAGGTGCGTGAGCGCTTCGATGCGTCGCATCGTGCGAACCGTCATCGTGCTCGCCCGGCGGCGGTGGTGCAGGCAGCTGATCGCTAGGCCCGGGACGGTGGGCTGCTCCTCGAGGATCTCCGGCGGGCAGTCCAGCGCCTTCACGAGCGCGTCCCGGCGATCCGGGGTGAGCTCCAGCGCCCCGGTCTCCAGGCGGGAGATGACAGCCTGCGAGACCCCCGCCTCTCGCGCCAGCTCGGTCTGGTTCCAGCCCTTCGCCTCACGCAGCAGGGTGATCATCGAGATCGCCGCATCCGCCATCAGTCACCTCCGCCGACAAGGCTAGCATAAGAACTGCATTGTTTGCCGGGTACATGTGCCGCTTGGTCGAGCGGCGTGTCGCCAGATAGTGGGTTGTGGTGCGAGGGGCTCCCCTATGTGCGGGACGGATCGTTGGCGATGCCCATCATGCAGCAGGCCTCCGACTCCGACGCCGAAGTCTGGGGGTGCGCGATCCCGGCAGGTCTCTCTCGAGGAGGTCGCCATGACCGGAACGTCGACGCTGGTGGAGTTGCTACTGGCCCGGATCGAGCAGGACGAGCGGATTGTCGACTTGTCGCACCGGCATCCTCACGCGAGGCGTTACGGACGGCCGCCAGCTGATCGCGGTCGGGTCGCTATTCACGCTGGAACACTGCTATCGCTGTCCGACTCCCGCACACCTTCCTGTCGATCGGGCGTAAAGGCTCGCCCTCGCGCGATCACGGACAGTGATCGCTCGCCCCAGGGCGCGCCGGTCGGTCAGCGGAGGCAAGTTCGATGGTGAGTTGGCGGTCGACGGCGCGCGCGATTCGTCGAAGTGTGGAGAGGGTGGGCTGCTGAGATCCGTTCTCGATGGCGGAGATGACGGACTGCTTCGAGCCGACTCGATCCGCGAGTGCCGCCTGGCTGAGACCCGCGGCCGTGCGCGCCTGATAGACCATCTCTGCCATCGCGCGCCGTGCCTCTTCCTCTTCGAGCGCGGCGTCGAACCGTGCGCGCTCGTCTGTCGTCATGGCCGCGAGCGATGCGACTTCCAGCTCCCGAAACGGAGTGCTCATCAGTTCTTTCCTTGCTTGTGTCTTGCTTGCGCCCGACGAGCTCGAAGAATCTCGCCACGCTCATTGTTGCGCCATGTGCCCGCGGACTGCACCGTGTAGGCGGGCTTGCGTCGGTCGCGTTTCCGTAGGACACTTCTCTGTTCTGCTTGGAAGGGGCACCGGTGACGCACGATGATGGCGATGTCGACTGGGAGGAGGTCATCCGCGGCATGATCGCGCGCAGCGCCGAGTCTGCTCCCACCGAGCCGGGGGTATACCGGATGCCGTGTGGGAACTGCTACGTCGACTTCTTCCTCACCTCGGACGGCGCCGAACGGTGGCTCGTCCCCGGCGATGAGCGCAGCTACACCCGCGACACCGTCGCCGTCGCCCGGCACGGCGACTACCCGTGGGAGCGTATGTACACCCTCGCCCACGCCGCCGCAGAGATCCGGCGCCGCGCGGCCGACGTCGGGAGACCCGTTGATGCCTTGATTGAGGAACTGGCAATGATCGCGGAAGCGGCGGACGCAGCCGAGAACGAGGAGATCGCCCGCATCGTCCGGGAACGGCCCACCGACAGTGAGGACATCCCGCTGGCCGACCTCGCTCGGAAGTTCGGGATCGATCTCGACGAACTCTAGCGATATCTATCCGGGTCTATCGAAACGCTAGACATCGCTAGATTCTGCAAGAGCATCCATCACCTGCGAGAGGCCTGCCATGAGTGAGTATCCGTGGTTCGACTTCGACCAGGTCGACTACGTCACTGCGGACACCCACTTCGACCACGCGCGGATCAGCGAGCTCGCGGAACGCCCGTTCACCACCGTCGACGACATGAACACCGAACTCGTCCGCAGTTGGAATGAGGTCGTCAGCCCGACCGATGTGGTGCTGCATCTCGGGGATGTCGCACTCGGACCGATCGAAGAATCGATCGGCCTCACCGCGCAGCTGAACGGTTGCCGATACCTGGTACCCGGAAACCATGACCGGGTGTCGCCCGCGACGCAGTCGAGGAAGGCGATCGAAAGGTTCGCGCCGCTCTACGAGGCGGCCGGGTGGACCATCCTGCCGGAGGTCATCGAAGGGACCCGGCGCGGGTACCGGATCCTCGCCTCCCACTACCCCTACAAGGGCGACTCCCAAGAGTCGGACCGGCACACCACGCACCGGCCGCGCTGGGACGACGGGATCCCGCTCCTGCATGGCCACACCCACGCACGCGATCACGGCCCCATCGGCCACCAGTTCCACGTCGGCGTCGACGCCCACGGGTACGCGCCCATCCCCTTCACCGTCATCGACGCCTGGATCCGCAACCTGCCGGACGTCGAGCCGTGGCTCGATGTCACGATCCGTGAGGCCCGTCAACTCGTCGCGGACTTTGACGCCAGCGAGACCTCGAACTCCGATGCCCTGTTTTACCAGATGGGATACAACGAACTGCTGATCGCGCTCGAGGACCTCCTCGGCGCGCTGGACCGCCAGTGGCCCCGCCGTGACGAATCGTGTTGATCGCGAGCAGCAGTCATGTGCCGGCGGAACCGCGGAGCCGTGTCAAGGGAAAGCGATGCTGTGGGATTGAACGGCAGCCCGATCAAAATCGGGCCAGTTTGTGACGGCTCTCATGAGACAAATCGGTGCCAGCGTCGATCCGGTCGAGCAAGGGGTTCAGGTCAGCGGGTTCACGCATGACAGTTGGTCATGAGATCCCACAATCAGCCGCCGGTCTGTCAGATCGTATACGTACTGCCGCACACCCGAAGCGGAGGGCGGCATCCCTACCGTCACGACGCACCGTCCCGGGAACCACCAGCGGAGAGCCTTCACTGAGAGACTGCCGTAGGCGCGAATCGTGGTCTCGCAACCTCAGCATCATGATCTCCGGAGAGATCAGTCGCGGACTCGTACGGTATCTACGCGGCAGCCCGGAGAGAGGGAGCAGATGGGCCACTACGACCTCAATCGCATGGGCTGGCAGCAGTTCGAGCACATGCTTCAAGCTCTCGCGAAGGCCGAGCTGGGCAATGGTGTACGCCCGTTTGGGTCCGGTAAGGATGGTCAACGCGACGCAACCTTTGAAGGTCGGGTCACTTTCCCTGTGGGCAGCGCGAGCTCTTGGAATGGATACGGCGTCATCCAGGTGAAGCACCACGAGAAGCCAACCACAGCTACCGCCGACTGGAAGTGGTTCATCGAGGAGGTGCGCGGCGAGATCCGCGGCTGGCTCGGCAAGAAGCGTCTCGGCAAGAAGACACCGAAGTACCTCCTCTTCGCCACGAACGTGGCGCTCTCCGGCACGGAGGGCAGCGGAGGGAAGGACCAGTTTGAGCTTCTGATGAGCAACTCGGCCGCCGAGCTGGGTTTGGACGGCTGGTTCGTCTGGGATTACGCGGAGATCCGCACGATGCTCGACAAGCACACCTCGATACGACAGCGGTACCTCGAACTGATCGTGACCGGCGACTTCCTCGTGCAACTCGAGTCTCTGCTGCCCAAGAGGACCGCACTTGAAGCCGACAGGCTGGCGGGTCACGCTGTCGCGGAACTCATCACCCGACAATGGGTTCGCACCGGCGACGCCGGCTACAGCGACACCTCAAAGGTCCGACTGGCGGACATTGCAATCGATCTCCCGTGCGTATGGCGCGCGGGGCCCGCCAACGAGGCCGAAGGCCGACGCATGGCTGCACGCGTAACGCTCGCGATCGGCAATCGCGCATTGTCCAGCTCTGGGGGCTCCGGCCCGCAAGGTGTGGTCCTGATCGGAGGACCGGGCCAAGGAAAGAGCACCATCGCGCAGGTGATTGCACATGCTTACCGGGTAGCGTTCCTCCGCGACACCGACATAACCCGATACGGCGCCAACGCGAAGCACGCTTTCGACGGCTTGCGCGACCGTCTCACCACCGCCGGGATCCCAGCCCCGAAGCGCCGACGCTGGCCCATCGTCGTCGAGCTGGCCAAGGCAGGAACGTCGGTCGCTCGAGACGAAGGCGCCTTCTCGCTCCTCAAGTACATCGCTGACTCAATCCTCGTGGAGGGAAACCCGACCGACCCGAGCGCCCTGCTGGAATGGATGAGCAGCTGGCCGGCCTGCCTCATCCTTGACGGCCTCGACGAGGTTCCAGATGCGAAAGTGCGCAGCAGGCTGATCGATGCCATCAGCAGCTTCGTGAGCGAACTCAGCGCTCAACGCGCCGACGTTCTTGTCGTCGCCACCACTCGCCCGCAGGGGTACCGCGGAGAGTTCGGCGACGCTCTACCGTGTGAACAGTTGGAGTTGCTCGAGTTCACGGAAGGCGAAGCGCTGAGCTACTCCGAAGCGCTCACAGCCGTCCGAACGTCGGAAGACCCAGACCTCGCCGCGCAGGTCACCGAGCGGCTCATCACCGCTGTTCACGAACGAGTCACGCAGAGACTGATGACGACACCCCTGCAGGTGACGATCATGACCGCCCTTGCAGAGGAGGCCGTTGACCTTCCCAGCGACCGGTTCGAGCTCTTCGATCGCTACTACAAGGTGGTGTACGAGCGGGAGCTCGCCAAGAGCGAGGCGTTCGCCGAACTCAAGACACTCCGCCAACACATCGATCACCTGCACGAACAAGCCGGCATCAAACTGCAGGCACGCACCGAACAACCTGGCAAATCCGACGCCGTACTGACGAAGACGGAAATCGGTCGAATCCTCCGCAGGCGTCTCACCATGGCCGGATTCGATGAGACTGAGTCGGAGACGATTGCGGACAAACTCCTTCGGCTCTCCACCGAACGGGTCGTCATGCTCGTCTCACGCAGGCCGGCCAAGTATGAGTTCGAGGTCAGATCCCTGCAGGAGTACATGGCAGCGCGAGCCCTCACGGACGGCGACGACGCAACCGTGCTCGGCGGACTGAAGACGCTCATTCCGTCTAGCCACTGGCGAAACACCTGGCTCCTCGCCGCGGGAAGACTTCTCAAGCGGCGCGAGCACCTCACAGACGAAGTCATACAGATCGTGACCGAGTACGACACCACCACAGCAGAAACTCCATTGACCGCCCTCGGTGCCGGACTCGCTGGTGAGCTCTATCTCGACAATCTCGGCGCTGAGTTCCCCGCCGTGAGACGCGCGCTGCTGACGAGCGCGATGGCGCAGTTCGCGGAAACTGCTCCAGAGTTGCCCCGATCACTCGCCGACCTTATGGATCTAGCGCTATCGCAGGCCGAGCGCGAAAGCGCAATCGCGCTGGAGTCGCTGCACGAACTCAGCAGAAAGAACCTCTCCAACCTCGCGACCAAGTACCTCAGCGAGCACAGCAGCGGCATGTCGCCGGCAGCCAAACAAGCACGAACCACGCTCACCGAAGGACGCAAGTACATCAAGCCCGGCGGCCAGACGACGCGAGCACGAGCGCAGATCCTCGCACGACACCTCGCACGAGTCGCTGCCACGGTGCCCGAGGCACTCGTGCTGGTCGAGCGGCTGAATGAGGAAGCCGCATCGACCAGCAGTAGCAGTGGCGCAACGGCGTCGGTGGCGCTCCTCCAGGCGATGGACCAACCCGCGGCACGAGCAGGACTCGCTTCCACGATCAGCTCGATGGCCCATAGTCAGCCCGACGCGGCACACTATGGGACTGTTCTGCTTCGCCAACACGCGTCTAGATCGCTTCGAGGGCAAGGGTATGCCGGGTAAGTCGGGTGTTGCGCTCACCGGCCAAGCCGCCCGAATGCGTGCGAGCCCTTGACCTTGTCCGGGCGGGTGTCTTCTCGTCGGTGCCATCGTCGGCGGGCGACTCGGATCGATTGTTGGTGCAACGCGTCCGGGAACTGCTCACCGCTTTGTCACGGTCGCGCAGGTTGTCGCATCGCGGGGTACTTTGCGTATGGTGCTGCGGCTGCGATTTGCCATCGTCGGGCGACGCTTGGCGCCACGCCTGTGAGGTCACAGAGAGGACCGATCGGCATGGTGCTGGCGAGGTTGAGCATTGCGGAGCCTCGGAGCGCGACAATGCTGCAGCCGAGCGCTTCGAGGCTGGTCACGGGACGGTCGTAGTCGACATGCGCACCCGCCCTGAGCTTGGAGGGAAAGAGCCAATCGGAATCGGTATCCCATCGTCGGGGCGCGTCGATCTGGCTTCGAATGAGCTCTGGGAGTGGCGGTGGCAGGGTGATTGGAGTCTGTCCAAGCCGAAGTTGAAGGGTGTTGCCATCATCGATGATGTCCGCGCGCGTGAGGCGCAATACGTGGGAAGCGGGTCGACCGTAGAGGCCGCTGATGAGACCTGTGATCCGCGTGATCAGCGGCAGCGACTCGTCGGTGCTCAGTCTCTGGAGCCACTTCTTGTGTTCGTCTGGTGGGTAGCTGGTCGCTTTGAGACCGCTGGGATGCTTGATGGGTCGGAGCCGTCTTGCGCGGCCCGTCCGCGCGGCCCAGCGGAGAAAGTTTCGCAGGGAGGAGGCTTCCTTTGGGTTGTCGTCGAGGTACTGCTCGACGACGCTCTGCGGCGCTGTCCCGAGATCGATGCCGTTCTGGTCGAGGTGGTTGAGGAATCTCTCTGCTGTGCGGCAGATCAGTCGCGCCCGCATGTAGGACCCGTCCGTGATCCCCTTTTGCCTGATGAGCTGGCGGGTGCGTGCGGTGACTTCCCATCGGCAGAACGGTGTGAGGTGTCGCGCGACGGAGTCGGGCCGGTCGCTGAGGAAGGCGTCGAGCCATCGCTCGAACCGGACTCCACCTTCATCGCGCGGCTTGAGGATGCCGACGTCTGTAAGCGAGTGCCGGAGTAGGTTGGCAGGCTGGAAGGCTGGATGATCATCGAGTGCAGTGTGGCTGATCGGGATCTCCTCACGCAGCATCTGCCGGAGCAGGGCTGCGGTGCGGCTTCGCTTGGTCCACTTCGCCATCGATTGGGGTTCAGGGTGATCGAGTAGCCGCACTTGCAGGGGTGCGAGGAGCGAGCGCGTTCGCGCGGTTCCTTCGGCAAAGAGGTCATTGACGCAGTCGGTTGCGTGGCAGCGATGGCAGATGCGGCCGTACCGTGGCTCTTCGTTGCCACAACGTGGGCATGCGTATCGGGGTGGGGTTCCGGCGCATGTGCTGCAAACCAGGTTGCCGGCTTCGTCCACCGCGACGAGCAGAGCACTCGTGTAGCAGGTGGGGCACTTCTTCTTCGTGGACTTGGCGTGCCGGTAGCACGACTCGCAGGTGTCTCCTCCGAGGAAGGAGACGGCGATGGTCGTGGTCTTGTGGCAGTGGACACATCGCCCGATGCGTCCATCCGCGCAGTTCTCGCAGACGCTATGGCCGTCGACTCGCTTGTGCGCTGGCTGCATCCGATCGCAGATCGTGCAGAGCCGGTAGTTGGCGGGATCCTTCCTCCAGCACGTCCCGCACACGGCCGAGCCGTCTTCGAGTCTGCGTCGAATGATCTTAGGGAGGTGGCATCGGCCGCAGATCTTCGGTGTCGCCTTGGTATAGCACCCGTGACAACATCGTGAGCCGTCGGGGTGATTGGCTCCGAGCAGCAGATCTCGATCACAGTGTGTGCAGGCCGGCACGACAACATCGTGCCCTTGTGCGCGGGCGAGTCGGAGAAGCCGCTGCGCGGAACGACTCATCTGCTGATCGCCGTTGTGCGCGTAGTTGGGCGAGGTTTGCAGGTATTGGATGAGCCAGGCCCGGGCGGTCGGCGCTTCTACGACTAAACCGAGCATCTCGGCGACACCCGCCTTGCCGATCGTCTTCCACGGTTCCCCGTCGCTGACTAACAGGGCAGCGATGTCGGCAAGGGAGGTGGTGCTGCTCATTGCTGGTTTGGGCGCACGATGCGGGCGGGGACGGGCCCTATTGCACCGTCAGTCACCGGTCGCCCCGTAGTTGCCTCCTTCGCAGCGGTGGCGGTCGCGGCGCTGAACGAGATGAGATCGTTGGGGGTGCAGTCGAGGATGTCGCAGAGCGCGTCGAGGACCTCAAGATTCAGGCGCTGGGGAGTGCTGGTGACCAGCCGATACACCTGTTCTCGGGATAGCTTCACGCCGCGGGAGGTGAGCAGCGGGACGAGCTCGGTGGTCTTGTAGATGTCGTGGAGCGCGAGGAGCCTTCTCAGGTTCCACTCGACTTTGCGGGTCATGCCGATTCCTCCTTCTGTCCGTGCACCCTGCTGAGCGCCTCCTGCAACATGCGGTTCTTGAAGTCGTCGCTGACCGACGTGTAGATGGCCGTCGTCGAAGATGCATTGTGTCCAACCTGCTCTTGGACGAATCGCTCCGCGTATCCGAACTCGATGAGGTGAGTGACGTAGGAGTGACGGAGACTGTGAAGAGTGAGGGTCTTGTCGAGCCCGAGATCGTCGCGGATGAGGGCGAAGCGTTGATTCGCATGCCGATACGCGACTCGGCTTCCTCGCTCGGTGAGCCAGAGCGCTCGTGTATCGACCGCCTTCATTCGAGGACGAAGCTGCTCCACCCACACTTTGAGTCCATCGATCGCCCACTCGAACTCCGGCACGGCGAGTATGGTTCGTCGTCGAGGTGGGGAGCCTGGAAGCGCCTTCCCGAACCGCACGTGGATCTTGCCATAGCTTCCCCAGTGCGGAACTTCGGGGTTGGGGCGTAGGTCGTGCAGATCCAGCATCACCGCCTCCCGTCGACGTAGGCCGAACGCGTAGATGGTCTTGAAGAACTGCGAGTCGCGTAGCGCGGGTAGAGCACCCTTCCGTCCGGATCTGAGCAGGCTGACGGCGATCTCGTCAGCGCGGGCGAAGAAGGCTTCGAGTTCGTCGTAATCGAGTGGGCGACGGCCGGGCTTCGCCTCGAACTCGGACAGATGCGCGTATGTGTTCCAGTCGTGGCAGATCTGGCCAGGAGCCGTGCCGAACCGTTCGATGCACAGGTCATGCCAGTCATAGGCGGGGTTCGAGAGATACCCGCAGAACCAGCGCAACCCGAGGTGATACCCACGGATCGTTGAGTGGGCGAGCTGGGTTCCACCCGAGAGAAGTGACGATGTGTAGTCCTCGACATCTCTCTCCGTCCACTCCCACGGGTACTCGCCTGTGAATTGCTGAAATCTGCCCGCGATCGAGACCCGCGACTGGATGGTCGACGGCGCCAATCCTCGTGACCGCATCGACAGTGCGAACCCCTCGAGCATCTGGTCGAACATCATCTTCGCCGGGTCCAGCGGGATCACCGGTGCAACACCGCGGAGTGTGCGCCTCATTTCACCTCGATGCATCTATCCCAACAAAGATGGCTATGAGCCTAACACAAGGGCGTTTAATGCATCGTTCTCTAGTCGCGATCGGCGACGGTCACGAGATGTTCGACGACGATGCGGAACGCGACCAAATCAGCTGCTGATCAGCCAAGAGCCCCCCGCCCAGAAGTCGAAGGTTAAGGTGACGCAGGCCCATCGAAACCCGGAAGCTTGCCCCAACAACGGCACACGCGACAGGATCACAGTCGTCAGCAGTGCATGGTGATCCCTCACCGCCCGCAATCTCCGCAGAGTCATCTGATGCAACAGTGCGCACTTGTAGCGGAAGTTGCCGGGGTGGCGGATCTTCTGCACTCCCACGTCGACGAGCGCCGTATGCAGCCACGCGCGAGGATCCTGCCCGGCACGACGCGGCCGGGCGCCGAGCTTCACCAGGTGCCGCTCGGCAGCGTCGCATCCCTGCTCCCCAGTGCGAAGCTTCGAGAGGGTCCGCTCGGAGAGCACGAGGCCGGCGGTGGGGACGTAGTTCAGGGTCCGCGGGGTGGATCGCCCCAGGGCGATCGCACCCGTGGCCTGGTAAATCGTGCCCACATGACCCCGGGAGACGGTCTCGACACGGGTGGAGATCTGGCCGTGCTCGTCGACGTCGGTGATGGTTCGCTGCCGTGGCATCGGGTCGGCGAAAGAGACGATCCCGAGGATGCCGGCAGCCGCTGCGCGCTTCCAGACCTGGGCGAGGAACCAGGACTCGGCGTTGGCGGGTGCGGCATCCGTGAGCACGAAGCGGCCGAGCTCGAGGGATTGCGTGAAGGGGGCGAGTTCAGGGAAGACGTTGCTGACGACGGCTGCCCTCATGGGGACGGACAGGACCGCGACGCCAACCAGGCCCGCGGGATCCTCGCTGGCCTCGGAGAACAGCCCCCACGCCATCCGGCCAGCCGGGTACGAGGCTGCGTAGTGGTGCCGGCAGACGAACGATCGCGCGACGGACTCCGGGATCTCGGCGACGGAGAACTGACGCGCGTCGAAGCCTCCCTCGGACAGATGACGCCACGAGTGTCGTCCCAGCGTCCACCGCTGGCAGGAGGACGATTCGGGGGTAGGCGTGCGGGTCATCGGGCGGATCCTTCCGGGTGGGTGTCGTGCGGGACGCTGATCGTGGAGGAGGACGTGCGCGGCGCGGCGAGGGCGATCGCGTACAGCTGTTGGAGTCGCCGGCGAAGGTGCGGATTCGCTGCAGCTGACCGGCGGAGCTCCGCTGCAGAGATCTCGCCCCCGAGGGTGCGGAGATCCAGGGTGGCGATCGCCCAGGCGCAGAGCGC
Organism: Actinomycetota bacterium; assembly: GCA_018268455.1. Taxonomy (GTDB): domain Bacteria; phylum Actinomycetota; class Actinomycetes; order Actinomycetales; family Microbacteriaceae; genus Microbacterium. The sequence continues at coordinate 30,554 of JAFDWM010000008.1, forward strand.
GACGTCGTCGACGTCGAGCTCTACCTCGACGGTCGTCGTCTGCTGCCAGCTGAGCGCGGTCTTCACTGTGCCCTCAACGGTTCTGCGGCCGGTGCCCGCTCAGCTGGTGGTACGGGACGGTTTCGGGCCAATTGCCACCGGAGTCGCTGCGGAGTGAAACGGTGGTCCGGTTCGCGCGGACGACCGTGTGCCAGCGGCCGCGATGCTCCACGAGATCTCCGGGGGCGACAGCTCTCCGATCGACTCGGGTGGCGCCGGCGCCGTTGAGGTGCGCCTGCTCCACGGCCTGCCAGAAGCGCAGCCGTCCCGTCAGCTGCTCGCGCTCGTCGAGAAGCTCCTCCCGCTCGGCGCCACGAGCGGGAGGGAACGTGACTCCAAGGTGGTTGCGGTAGCCGGCGAGATCTCGCGCCGTCGCGCGGAGTCGCCGCTGCAGCCGTTCGATCCTCCGGGCGGCGTCCTGCGGACTGGTCCTCACCTCGTGCCAGGTGGTGAGATCTTCGACGGGCTGGGGCAGTACCTCGAGCTCGACGAGGACGACGTGCCCAGCTCGGGTGAGCTCCTCCTCGGTGCGTGCGATGAGGTCTCGCCGCGGCGCACGGTCCTGCGAGGAGGGGACATACCATTTGGCGCGTCGTCGCGAGTACCGCCACCCGCACGCCCGGAGGGCCTCGGCTTCGGCCCCGTCGACGCGGACGCCGGCCAGCGTGGTGCCCTCGGCGCCGCGGTGGGTGATCCGCAACGAGCTCATGGCTCGTCCCGGAAGATCGCGATCGCGTTCCTGACGACCAGTCGGAGGAGGAACCAGAGCCCGATCAGCAGACCGAGCTCGAGCAGGGCATGCCAGACGCGGCCGCCGAGGATGAGCGCCGCGGCGACCGCGACTGCGGCGACGAGAACGAACACGGCGCCGGATGCCGCCCGGCTGGAGCGCTGTGAGATCTCCGCGGAGACATGGCGACGGGGATACGGAGCGATAGCCATGCTCAGCCCCCGATGCGTTGCGTCGGCTCCACCGCTGCACCGCGCCGCCACTGCGGTGTGAAGTCGCACAGGCCGGAGTACTCGACGACGCCCGGGTGGTCATCGCTGGCGACCAACGGCCAGGCGCGCAGCCGTGACTGGATTGCGGCCCCGAGCCTGTCGAGGAACTTGCGGGCGAACGAGTCCGCCCAGTTCGGACTGCCGGCGCTGTTGTCGATGAGGAAGAGCCGGCATCGCTCCACTTGGAGGGCCTGCTCCTCGGTGATGGTGAACGTCTCCCGCTGCTCGGGCTGCCAGATCAGATCGAAGACTGGCTGCCAGGTGTACAGCGGGGTGGGGTGATGGGTGCCGGCCGCTGCGTTCGCGGCCGCGTAGTTCTCCGAGCGCAGCTGACGGCCGATCCGATCTGCGGCCCTGACGATCTCCTCCGCGTCGCGGTCGACGGTGGAGTTGCCGATGACGGCGGCGCTCACGATGAGGTCGATGGTGTCTTTGGTGACGATCTGGACGCGCACGAGAAACCTCCCTGCATTTAGCTGACTTGACAGCATCGAATATAGGGCACACATAGCAGATAGTCAACTGGTCAACCTCGTCGTCGACCGAAGCGTGCGGATCGGTAGGCCAGTGGACGCCTTCAGCCGGCCGCAGTGCGCAGCAGAGCGGCGCCCGGGCATGAGGGAGCGGGCTGGTTCTTACCGCCGGTTGCTCGTGGGTGGGCCGGTGTACCGCACGTACTCAGACCAGGTGCACTCCACGGCGAGGCGCATCGCGTCTTCCGGAAAGTACCCGATGAGCTGCCGCTGCTCAGGATCCTGCGACCAGGTCACCGAACGCAGCAGACGTCGCCCTTTGACTTCGACATGCCGGATGATCGCGATGCGCTTGCTCTGGTCGAACACGTACCAGATGCCCGGCTCTGGCGATCTCTGCAGCTGCGACATCGGAGTCCAGTGCTGCACCACCCCGTGACCATACGCAAGGGTGCCGACAACCACACGGTTGCACAGACGAGCCAGGTCGAGTGTCCGCTCTAGGTGGCCATCAACGTCGGCGGCGCACCAGTCTGCTTCTGTTCCTAGGTGTCATCCCGAGGGCTGCTACTGATAGCGGCCGCCGTGCTGGTCAAACAGGGCGCGCACGTCGGCCTCGGTGCCGCCGGTCTTCGCCAGGGAGATCATCGCGTCCTGCGCTGTCGGGCTCGCGAGGTTCAGCTGGACGAGGACGTCGGAGCCCTTCTTTTCGTCGATGATCGCGAGAACGCGGCCGAGGCGGGTGGCGTTCTGCTTCGTGTACTCGGCGAGAGCGCCCCACTTCGGGATTGTGTCGCTGCGGGACGGATCGTGTGGGTCGATGATGTCTATGAGCACTTCGCCGTCGCGTTCGGTGAAGACCAGGAAGTCGGGATGCAGCAGGCGCTGCTCCCCGAGCGGGCCGTACGCGATCGCGATGGACTGGGTGCCGCTCGAGGGGTTCCGATACCAGGCGAGGGTGGTGTGGCGCTTCGTCTCCGTCTCGAGCACGGCGCGTTCCCACGTGTTGCCGTCGTGCGGGAATTGTCCGTCAGTGTCCGCGAGCAGGTGGCGCGGCCAGCGGTGCTCGGCGTCCTTCACTACCGTGTCCGCGGGTGCCTCGACGGGGATCTCGACGGAACGCTTCGACTCGGCGAACGCGGCGTAGAAGTCGGTCTCTGCGGTCCCGCCGATCTGCGACAGGGCGGCGGCGTGCTGCTTCCGCCATTGATCCAGCAGCGTCTGGCTGGCGTCCTCGACAGCTTTCACTGTGTCGGGCTGCTGTGCGACAGCTGCGACGATGAGGCGTGCGGCGTCTCCGTCCCGGTCGCCTTCGGGCTGGGCCATGTACAGGCGGTCCCAGAGCCACTTCGCTGAGTTGTCCGGGAGGCGGCGGGCGGCGATGTTGAACAGGTCGGCGACGTTACGGGTGGCAATCTTCGCGCTTTCGGCCTGCGTGCCAGTCTGCTCGCCGGTGAGCCAGTCGATCGCGAGGGTCTGATAGTCGACCTCCTCGTAGGCGGTCACCTTGTCGTCGACGAACTGCTGGTTGGCTTTGATGTGCTGCAGCAGGGTGTCGACTGCCCGGTCTTGAGCGATCCGCGGTGCGTCTTGGAGGATGCCGGTCTTCGCGAGCACCATCGCCGCGGTCAATACGCGGGATGTCGCCGGCCGCGCGGTCCGTGAGGGCCGCGACCAGCTGGGGAAGTCCCTGAACGCGGTCCATACAGCATCCGGCACGGCGGCGTTGCGGGTGACTGGCACCGGGTTCACCACGACGGGCGTTGCGACCTCGGTGTCGCCGGTGCGCAGGCGCATCGCGACCCGCTCGACGGACTCCTGATCGAAGTGCGGAAGATAGGTCCACACGGCGTTCAGGTTGTCGTCGCCGGCGACCCGCTTCGCGAGTGGGGTGCGGACGATGCGGCCGACGAGCTGGGTGATGGTCACGTCGTCGCTGGTGCCGCGGAGGGAGACCAGCACCTCGGCGCGGGGGCAATCCCACCCGGTCGTGAGCGCGTCCTTGAACAGCACCACCTTCACTCCGCCGGTCTCCTGGATCCGGGGTGGGTCGACGTAGCGCACGTCGTGGCTTCCGAAGGTGACCGCGGATCCGCCCTCGAGCGCGTTGGCGAAGTTGTCGATTGTGAGGGTTGAGTCGGCTTGCAGGATGTCCTGGATGAAGCCGGCCACGATGGTCTCATTCGGTTTTGCGGTCAGCTGTACGAGAAGCACCGGCTCCACGAGCGCATCGCCCGGATTCTGGTCCGCCCAGGACGCCCATCGCTGCTCCTGGCGGGCGCGCTGGATCGCCGCCTCCCGAACGAGGGTCGAGTCTGATGCGATCTCCTCGGTCGGATGCGCGAGGACGAGCTGGTCCTTCACGAGCCCGGACTCGCGTACCGCCGCAACCTCTACGTCGACCGCCTCACGGTACGCCCGATGCGCTGCGATGTTCTTTTCGAAGCGCTCCGGAGTGGCGGAGACACCGACGACGATCGGCACCGGATTGCTCATCTTGCCGCCGCCCCGGGTCAGCTGCCCGAGGATCGTGTCGCCGCTCGCACTGGATCCGCCGCCAGTGCCCTGGTGCGCTTCGTCGACGAACATGACCACGCGGCTGCCGAACCGGTCGACCGTGTTGCTCAGGGTCTCCCACAGGGTGAAGGTGCGCCCATCCTTTGAGGTGTAGTTGGTCGCGCTGCTGCCGAGCTTCTGGGTGTTCAGAAAGTACACCCGGCCCGGTGTCAGTGTTTCCACGTCGTACTGCTTCGAGGAGTCGATGATGTGCAACCGGGGACGCAGCTTCTCGCTCGCGCGTTCGAACTTGTCACGAGTCTGCTCGTTCAGCTTCGGGTAGAGCGATACCCACAGGATGACCGGTTCCTCGCCGGGTATCACCGTGTCACCGAAAATCAGATCCTCGATGGCGGCCGCGGCGATGATCGTCTTGCCGGCACCGGTCGGTGCCGCGAGGCTCACAGCCGACGACTTACCCTTCGACGCGAGCCCGGCGCCCACTTCGATACCGCTGACGATCTCGCCGGCGGCCTGCGCCTGGTAGCCCCGGAGCTGGTACTCCATCAGCGCCCTCCCACGTTGATCTCGAAGTTGCTGAGATAGTTCTCGTACAGCCGGAACGACGACACCTCGGGGCGCATCGCTCGCACGATCGGGCCGTACGTGGTCTCCGAGTCCGAGACGACGTAGACGGTCTCGATCTCCGGCCGGCTGTTCACGAGCTCGACGAACGGTGCCCACTCGGCGACGCTGAACAGCACCGCATAGTTCGCGCCCTCGGGCACCGCGAATGCCTCGGCACGCTCAGCGATCACCGGGCCGCGCCCGCCGGCCTTCACCCACAGCAGCGTCGCGATCTGCCGGAATGCATCGTCGGCAGCGATGTCATCGCGGTCGAGGTAGTCGAGCTTCAAAAAGGTCACGTTCTCGTCGTACCCAATCGCACCCGGAATGCCCGACGCGATCTTCTTGCCGTCCGCGTCCATCACCGGGTCAGTGAGCTTCGAGCCGTCGCGCCGTGTGCCAGTGACAACCGTCTGGATTCGCGGCAGCGTGACCTTCTCGAAAACACCTTCCGCCTCCCACTCGGGATCTCCCGCTGCATGGCCAGCTTTGGTGAGGGCCGTCGCCGCCTTCTGCCCTACCTCGTTATTTGTCACGACAATCGACTGCCTGTGGCCGCCATCGGTCGCGTTGAGCTGCAGAACGGCGTGCGCAGTCGTCCCGGTGCCTGCGAAGAAGTCGAGAACTACGGCACTGGGCTGGCCGCCTGTCGCGATGTTCACCCACCGCGCGATGACGTCGACGTCTTTCGGGAAGGGGAAGTCGTTGGTTCCGAGGATCGCAGCTAGTGACCTCGTAGCCTTCGATCGGTCCTGAGTGAACACGGGGGCAACAGACTGCTGGCTGCCGGCTTCCAGGAAGCGCTTCTGGCGCGCGGAACCGGTGCTGTCAGGGGCAAAGACGACTATGCCGTCTTCAATCGCTTGCATCATCCGCTCGCGCGACCAGATCCACCCGTTCGGATGCATCTTCACGGGCTTACCATCGACCGGGTGCGGAATGTCGTACTGAAGGTTCGGGCGGGGAAAGGGGTTTCGCAGATCGCCCGTGCTGTAGACCTTGCCGGCGTGCTTCGGATGGCCATCAACTTGGTCGTACATGTTGAGGCCGCGCTCGGCACGGGCCGGGTGGTCAGCCGGAAGGGCTCTGCGCCAGTTTCGGAGCAACGCGGTGGCAGCTGCAGCGTCATGACCGGACTCCTCCCACGCATCGAGCCCAGCCTGCAGTAGTTCGTCGTACCCGGGACGTGACTCCTTCCAGGCATCACCGGTAGAGAGAAGCGCCTTGTCCTTCGCGAAAAAGAGCATGTAGTCGTGCGTGTCGGCGATGAACTTCACGTTGTTCTTACGGCCGCCCTGCCACACAACGTTGCCGAGGAAGTTCTGCTCACCGAATACTTCGTCCAGGAGCACCCGAAGGCGGTGGTGCTCGTTGTCGTCGATGGCGACGATGATGACGCCGGTCGGAGCGAGGAGGTGTCGCGCGAGCTCGAGGCGCTTCTGCATGAAGCTCAGCCACTTGGAATGGCGGTATGCGTCCGCGTCGCCGACGTAGCGGTCGTTGTAGATCCAGTCGCCGGCGCCGGTGTTGTAGGGCGGGTCGATGTAGATCAGATCGACCTTGCCCTCGTGCGTGTATCGGAGCGTCTCGAGCGCGTGGAAGTTCTCACCCTCGATGACGAGGTGGTGCGGCTTGTCGCCGCCGCGCTCTATCGACCCGAGCGGCGTGAAGCCTGGGTAGACGGGCTCGTCGAAGACACGCGCGACCACGAGGTCGCCTGTCGGCACTTCGCGCGTTTCGCCGTCGTGGTGCAGTTGCGCGACTCCGCCGACGACCCTCTTCACCTCCCAGTAGCGCGGGTCAGAACCGTCGCGTAGCTGGGCGCGGACGCCGCGTCGCACGCGGGCCTTCGGGATGCGGATGCCTTCGGGGAGGTGCTCCTCGAAGTTCAAGCCCCACTTCTTCTTGCCGGTGATCTGGGTGATCTCGGCGGCGATGCGGTCGCGCAGGGCCTGGTCGGCTACCTGATCCAGCAGCACGTCTATGCGTCGCCGTTCGTCGGTCATCGGGGCAGCTCCTCAGCCTGGAGCGTCAGTCCCGGACGCTCACTCGTCATCACGCTATCGGGCGCTTATGCCGGGCGTGTCTGTCTGCAATGGGCCGCGGACAGAGAGGGCACCCGGCCGTGGATCGTCAAGTGTCAAGTCAACTAATCCAGGAGGGCCGGATGTCCAGCGCTCCACTGACCGGGTGCCGTCTCAGATCTTAGCGGTCGCCCCCGTCGCCGGGGACTGACGCGTGCGGCGCGGCCGCGCATGCGCGCAGCCATGCCGCAACGCGCGCTTCGTCCCATTCCGTGATCTCGCTGGTGTGCAGTTGCGCGATCAGATCGTCGACGAGCCGGTTCCACGCTGCGAGGCCCAGAGGTGCTATTCCGGCGAGGGGGAGGCGTTGGCGCCACCAGGTGGAGGACTCTGCTGGGTTCCCGCCGGCGTCCGAGCCGCAGTTGGGGCACAGACCGAGGGAGTCGGTGGTCTTCCGCCGGTGCCAGACGACAACGGCCCCGCACCAGGCGCATTGGTGGACGAACTGCTCGCCCCGTCTCATGGCCTCGGTGGGCACGAGTTCGAGGCCGACGTCGGCGAGTTCGAACAGCGGCTCGTCGGCGGTCATGACTTCCCTCGCTTTCCGGGCGCCGACGCTCAGGGATCTCGCCGTGGCGATCCGTGGCCGGCCGATGACCTCGTAGTCGTGACTCTGCTCCCAGCGGTCGGCAGCGTCACGGCTCGTGAAGGGCACGGCCACGACCTCGCCGGAGGTGAACTCCACTAGGAGCACGACGCGCTCGTCATTCATCGGGGACCTCCTCGAGGTGTGCGCGGAGGTGGAGGCGATCGCGGATCTCGTCGACGATCTCCTCGCTGCCGCCGCCGAGGATCTCGTCGACGACCTCGAGGTGGATGTGTCCGGTCAGCCCGAGCTCGCGCAGCGCCGCGCAGACGGATGCCGCCTCGGCGGGGTCACCGAGATCCAGGACGACCCGTCGACGTCGCGGCGAGAGGTGGGTGACCAGGCTCATGCTGCGACCCGCTTCCGCAGTGTCCGCTCGAAGACGGTCTGGATGTCGCCGCGGTGATGCCGCTCCGCGGCTTTGACGATGGCCGGCACGGTGCGGCCAACGATGGCGGCGGCCTGGTGGGGGGATTCGCCGAGCTCGAGCAGGAAGGCGATGTCGTCGAGGTACTCGGTGGCCGTGTATCGGGCGTCACGCGCCTTCGCCACTCCCTCCGGCACCTCGGTGGGGTCGTCGATGTCGTCCCAGGCGAGCGGGCCGACCCACCGGTAGTGCTTGGCGATCTTCTTGGCCCGCTCGGCGCGTACCCCGTCCTGCGGCTTGTCCCACTGCTGGATGAAGAGGGCAGTGACCTTGTTGCGGGTGCCGGTGGTGATGCGGTTCCTCCGTCCGTGCAGCAGGGTCCAGAAGTTCCCGACGCCCATCCCCAGCGCCTCGGCGAGAGCGGTCTCCTGCCATCCGATGGCGACGAGTGCGCGCAGCCGGCGGACGGTGCCTGTGGGATCGATGAGAGCGGCCTCGATGCTGTCGGCGGTGAGGGCGAGGAGAGCATCGGCGTACGACTTGCGGATCTTCTCCACGGGGGCACGCTGATCGGTTCCGCGCGGCCCGTAGATGAGGTCCATCATCGGGCCGTGCCCGACGCCTGCTGCCCGGCCGATGCGTTCGTAGCCGAGGCCGAGCTCGTGCAGCTGCTGGACGTGTGCGCGGACGGGGGCCGCGGGTACCAGGCGGGGGCCGATCTGGTCGTCTCGACCGTAGGCGCGCAGCCTGTTCCGTCGACGCTGCCGTTCCATTGCTCGCTCGTGGACGCACGTGCTGCAGCGGCATCCGTGTCGCGTCCAGCAGGTGTCGACGTCGTGAGGATGATCGGGTGGGCACTGGTTCCGGATGCCGTTGGCGCGGGTGGGGCGGGCGGTGTGGTTGCCGGCGCGGTACTCCCGCAGGTAGTGCATGCGGCACAGCCCGCGAGCGGTGACCGGCCGGGAGCACTGCTCTTCGGGTGCCTGGCAGGTGCGATTGGTGGTCAAGGTTGTTCACCTCCTAGACGGGGGCGGCTGGCGCCGCCCCCGTGGGGTCAGAGGAGCGCGAGCGCGTCCGTGGCGTCGGTGACGAGGGTGGCTCCGCTCTCGCGGATGAGACGGTGGGTGCCGGCGCTGCTCGGGCTCGTGATCGGGCCGGGCACCGCGCCGACACGTCGACCGAGCTGCGCGGTCTCAGCGGCCAGGAGCAGGGAGCCGCTGCGCCAGCCGGCTTCGACGATCACGGATGCCTGCGACAGCCCGCCGAGGACGCGAGCCCGAGCGGCGAAGCGCCACTTGGTGGGCGCGGCACCGGGGGCGAGTTCGCTGACGATCGCGCCGCCGGCGATCGCTACCCGGTTGATCAGGTCGTTGTGTCCTGCCGGGTAGGGGCGGTCGACGCCGCCGCCGAGGACGACGATCGGGGTGCCGCCGGCGGCGAGGGTGGCGCGGGTGGCTGCCCCGTCGATCCCATAGGCGGCGCCGGTGGCGATCGCCACGCCCCGCTCGGTGAGCTCGGTGGCGAGCTCACCGGCGACGTGGTCGCCGTACCCGGTGGAGGCCCGCGCTCCGCCAATCGCGATGACTCGAGCGTGGCGCAGCGCGGCCGCGTCGCCGCGTACCCACAGTCCCGCGGGGCGGCGGTCGCCGAGTGAGTCGAGAGCGGTCGGCCAGGCGTCGTCCCCGGGGATGAGGAAGACGGCATCGGCGTGGCTGTCCAGCCAGCGCGCGGCGCGCTCGATCCCGTCGCCCAGGAGGGTGCGGGGTCGGATCTGGTTGACAGCCTCGATCTCGGTGGCGCTCAGTCCGGCGAGGTCGCCCGTGATGATCGTCGTGACGACGTCGCGGGCGGGAGTCTCGCTGCCGGTCTGCGCGCGACGTGTGAGCCAGGCGCCCAGGGTCGGGTTGTTGGGCTCTGCCCAGACGGTGAGCGCGAGGCGAGACTCGCGCTCGGTCCAGGTTGCGACCTCACCGGTCGTGGGGAGGGGGAGAGTGGTGGTGCGGGTGGTCATCGGATCCTCCTGGATGATGATTAGTTGACTTGACACCATCTAATATAGATCTCAGGTTGGACATGCGCAACCCCTCAGCCGTCGCAGCGCTCCAGGATGTGGGTGATGGCGAGGCGGTCCTCAGCGAGGAGGGGCAGCTGGTACTTGGAGGCGACGAAGGTGAGTCGGGCCGCATAGGTGCAGAGGTAGTCGGCGTTGGCGGGCAGCCACTGGCTGGGACCGCTGTCTCCCTTGGCGCTGTTGCTGGGGCCGTCGACGGCTTCGAGGTTGGCAGGGTCGTTGGCGAACTGCTCGCGCTTGTCGGCGGTCCACAGATCAGCGCCGGCGTGCCAGCTGCCCGAGAGGCTCCAGAGGTGGTCGATCTGGACGAGCTCGCTGGTTCCCTGACCTCGCTGGAAGGTGATGTCTTGCCCGGTGTAGGCGTCATGCAGAGTCCCGGTCAGGACCACGCAGTCGTTCGTTCCCGGCTTGAGGCCGACGTCGACGAGATCTCTGCGGAGGATGTCGTTGCGGGTGTCGCACCCGTTCCGATCGACGTCGGCCCACCGCTGGCCGTAGGCGTCACGACTGTAGGGGAGAGCCGACTGCGCCTCACCCACGGCGGGGATCGTCGCGAGCAGCTGCAGCGTCGCGTCGGCATTGATCGTCGTGACGTCGTGCTCCGTGTCGGCGAGACCGGCGCCGATCAACTCGTCGATCGCGGAATCATCGGCCTGGGTGCTCAACTGCTGTACGGGCGACGATGGCTCGCCCGTCTCCGCGTGCGAGTCAAACGGGGAGCCCGACAGCCAGGTGATGCCGGCGACGACGGCAGCGAGGCTCGCGACGGTGAATGCCGGCAGCGCGGGGGAGCGTCTTCTGGTCATCGCCGGCCGCCGTCTCCGCCGGCTCGCTGCGGCAGCCGGGTCCATCCGCGGTCGGCGAGATCCGCGATCGCGCGCTCGAGCTCGGAGGTGGGGATGTAGAACGTCGAGGCGTTCTCCAGGCACTCCTGCAGATCGAGGTAGAACTCCTCTTCGGGCCAGTTGCCCCGGGACATAGTCACCACCCCCGGATCCGGTCTTCGACGTATCGCGCGAACGCCGCGCGCTGCGCCCCGGTGAGGGGTCGCGCCGCATAGGTCAGGGCCTCGATGTGCCGCTCGAGGTGCGCTGCCTGCTTCGCGGCTCTCTTGGAGGCGTCGGCATCCGCCTTGAGCTGGTACGCGGCCCGGTCGGCGACTTGCCAGGCGGTGAGGGTGGCCTCGTCGACGTCGGTGACGTGTCCGGCGATGCGGGGTTGGCGCGGGCCTTTCGAGAAGTAGACGTCGGGCTCGTCGGCGGGCGAGGAGATCGTGATGCGCGCCCCGATCTGCGCGCCGGTCACGAGCGGCGCGGTGTAGTAGCGGGTGCGGTCGCCTTCGAGGTAGGCGTAGCCGAGCTTGCCGTTGCTGGCCAGGGTGCGCCGGCCGATGTAGGTGACGTCGGTCGAGACCGGCTCGGTCGTCTCTGTGGTGCTCATCGTGGTTCCTCTCTGGTCCCTGCAGGTCATAGGTGCGCGAGCGTGCGCGGATCGGACAAGGCGTCGAGCTCGTCGGGGGTATGGACGAGGGTCGCGAGATCTGCGGCGAGCAGCTGCCGGGTGCCGCGACCCGGGCGGGACTGATCAGTGGGCGTGGCGGCCACGGCCCGGGACAGCCCGCCGGCGATCGCGGCCGCGGTCATCCCCGCCGATCGCGCACCGATCTCGACGAGGACGAGGCGAGCCGCGAGCGCGGCGATGAGGCGTGCGCTGCGGTGGGAGGTGCGGCCGCCCCGTGGCGACGAGGCCTCCCAGAGGATCAGCCCGCCGCGCTCGAGGATCCCCCGCTGCGCAGCGCGGGCGATATAGCCGGCCTCGGACGGTGGTCGGTCGGGGATCGCGATGATGCGCCCGCCGGCGCGGCGGGCGGCGTCGACCACGGCGAGATCGGTTCCCGTCTCGGAGGGAGTGACGAGGACCTCACCACGAGCGGCGAGCCCGGCGGCCAGCGCCGCGCCGGCAGCCCGACCGGCGACCGTCGCTGTACGCCCGCCGATGAGTGCCGTGCGCGCCCCGGACTGGAGAAGATCCAGAGCGCCGAGCGCAAGGATGCGCCGTGGAGCGATCGAGCCGAGATCGGCGAACGCTGCCGGCCAGCGCTCATGCTCGAGGTGCAGTAGGACGGCGCCGTCTGCGCCGGATGTCTCGTGCGCGGGCATGACGTCCCCCTATCCAAATTAGCTGACTTGACGGTTATAAATATAGGGCACACATATGAGCTAGTCAAGACGCCCGTCTCCGAGCGAGAGGATGCGCGCTGGGCAGCGGGGGACATACCATCTGGGCATGAGGTTGATCGGGACGGTGCGCAGCGAGCCGGAGGCGGAGCCCACGCGGATCGAGGTCGAGGCTGCGACCTACCCGGCCGCCCTCGAGCAGCTCGAGCAGCTCGTGCCCGCAGGGCATCAGCTCATCGCCCTCAGAGTCGATCGAGACGACGACCCCCGGGCCTCTTGATGTGTCGGTCGACAGAGGAGGGCGGCCGCCGCTGCCCGAACTGCGGCAGCGAGTCTGAACGCGCCACCCACAACGCCCGACGTCGGCAGAATCGCGCCGCCCGCTCGGCGATCGTCTCGTGGGCGCGGTCAGAGGGGGTGCCGGACGAGGCGATCTCGCTCCTCGCGAAGGCGCCGCCCTCCGTGGCGAAGCGGTGGGCGCGCGAGGCGGGTGCGCCGGCATCGCTGCTCGAGGATCCCCCGCCCGCGTCCTCGGCGCGAGCAATGTCCCCACGGGAGGTGTCGGACATCTTCTGGGTGGGGCCGGATGTTCTCCCGTCGATCATCGCCACCGCCGCGCAGCAGGGCAGGCATCCCCGCGAGCGTGCGCTCCTGGATGCCGAGGTGGCCGGCCTCGAGTGGGCGGAGGAGTCGGGGGTGAACGAGACCATCCGGGTGCGACTCACGGACGGCTCAGACGCCTACCTCAAGCCCTTCGACGGGCTGGATGAGGAAGCGAGCGAGGACTACGGGCACGACGGGCCGCTGCAGCCGGTCCATGAGGTCGCAGCGTGGGCGCTGGCGCGCGAGCTCGGCGGGCCGTGGGACGAGCTCGTGCCGCCCTGCGTGCTGCGCGAGATCGACGGCCGGCTCGGCTCGTTGTCGATGGGCGTCCCGGGCAACGTGACCAACCCGCTGCCGGTCGTGCCCGAGGAGAGGATCCTCGCGGCCGGGTTCTTCGATGCCCTCATCGGGCAGCAGGACCGTCACGGCGGGAACCTCCTCGTCGACAAGGACCGGCTCTACCTGATCGACCACGGGTTCGCGTTCGGCCGCACCGGCGACGGGTACAACCTGCAGCTGCTCCAGCAGCGCCGCGTGTTCCACGCCCCGCAGCTCACGGACGGCGAGCGCGGCGCGTTGCATCGGCTCGTGGGGTCGCCGGATCTGTTGGGTGTGGCGCCGTTGCTCCAGGGGGATCGCGCGGACGCGCTGCGCTCGCGCGCGGAGATCATGCTGGCTTCGGGCCGGGTGCTGCCGGGGGGCTGGTTCTAAAATGCAGGGCACGAGTGAGGTGGCATCCCGATGATCGAAGTCGAGTTCCGGCGGCCCGCGGCGAGCGGGTATGAGGCGGTCGGTGTGCTGCGTGTCGAGGACGATGGCTCTTATCGGGTCTCGGGGGACATCGGGGTCGACCTCGAGGAAGTGACCATCATGGACCGGTCAGCGCCGGGCGGTCGTCTCGCGCTGGCCGATGATCCGGTTACCTGGGCGCGCAAGGCGCGGCGGGCGTTCCGTACCGGCTACCTGGTGCCGGTGGTGGTGGCTGATACCTCCCCCGGCGGCGAGCGCGCCGATGGTGGAGGGTTGAGCGATGGGTGAGCTGATCGATCCGGCCGATCCGGAGTACGAGTGGAAGGTCGCCGAGCAGTATCAGGCCCTCGTGGACGCGCCCGGGCCGGATGACGACGCTCCTGTGCAGATCACGTCTCGGCAGGCGTTGAAGCTCGCGGCGATCGCCGAGGCCGTGGCAGCGGGGCATGTCGGATTCACCGATGCGCTGCGCGCAGGGGCCTGGTTCCTGCAGTGCGCGAACGCCGAGGCTCCCCACGTGGGGGATCGCATGCGGATGTCGATGTCCGCCGCCGAGGCGTGGGAGCGGGTGGACGCGTACCCGTGGCCGCGGTCAGGGAATCCGCGGGGCTGAGCCGTACACGACCCGCCTGACGGCGATCGAGTGTGGCTCCGGGTCGGCGTGGGGAGTAGCCGGCTGCGGCGAGCGCGACTGCGGGCTCCGGAGTGGAGCCCATCCCTCCGAGGGGAGGCGGTGTGCGCTTCCCCTGGCCGTTGTGCGGTTGGCGGGTCAGTCCCCCTCTTGTCGATTAGCTGACTTGACTACTACTAATATAGGGCCTGCTTCTGACATGCGCAAGTCAGCCGCCGCCGTTTCGCCGTAGTCGTTGAGCTGCGCGCCGAGTCGCGTTCCGGCTCACAGGGTGGGGCGGCGTGCGCCCCACCCTGTGAGGGTCAACGCTCGAACGCCCAGCGGGGCAGGTGGCCTGCCTGGACGAACGAGGCGACGATCTCGGAGAGGCCGTGGCCGGGTTCGATCGCGAGCGCCTGGCGGGCGTAGGCGTCGGCGTGGGTGGAGTGCCCGAGCGCCCAGGAGAGCCACGCGATGGTCGCCAGCAGGCCTGCGCGGAGGGGCTGGGGGGCGAGTGCGGTCAGGTGGCGCACGGTGGCGAGAGCGGCCTGCAGGCGGCGCGCGTCGGGTCGGGGAGCGTCGCCCCACATGATGCTGGCGAGGTCGGTGGGGTACTCCTCGCCGTGCTCCCATCCGGCCTGCGCCTCGGCGGCGCGCTCGCCGCCGTGCTCGTCGGTGGCCCACTGCACGATGGCGATGTCGCGGAGGGAGGGGCGGCTGAGGGCGAAGATCAGGCTGGCCGCGTCGAACGGGTCGATCTCCGTGGGCGGGGTGGTCGCGGCGACCTCCGCGAGCGCGACCCAGTCGGTTTCGGCGACGTCGGCGAGGCCGAAGTCCTCGAACGCGGCGAGCACGGCCTCGAGGCGGTCCTCGTCGGGGGCGGGGATCTCGGTGCCGCTGTGTTGGTCGCCGGTGGTGGCGCGGCCTGCGGCGAGCGCGGTGTTGATCTCGGCGAGCGGGTGGGGCTGGTCGTCGGTGAGGGCGCTTCCCCAGCCGTTGCGGGCGACGTAGAGGGCGTCCTTGATGCCGAAGCCGCATTCGGTGGCTCGGTCGAGGAGGGCGCTGATGATGGGGCGGGTGGTGTGCCCGTCCTGGTCGGTGTAGATGACCACGGCGACGGCGCGAGCGTCGGGGATGCGGCAGACGATGCCGGTGATGGTGCTGGCGAGGGCCTGCGGGTCGGTGTCCTCGTTGAGGTCGAAGCGTGCGGCTCCGGCGGTGTGGTTGCCGCGGAAGGGGACGACGACGATGGAGCGGGTCGGGGTGTAGCCGATGAGGGCGGGGATGAGGCCGAGGAAGTCGGCGGCGGTGGTGGCCTGGACGATGGTCGGCTGGGCGGTGGTGGTCATGGGGTCCTCCTCGGGACGATGATTAGTTGACTTGACTACTATGAATATAGGGCATGGGTCCGACATTGGCAACCCCCGGGGAGCGGGACGGCGATTCGCCCCGCTCCCCGGGCCTGGTTCACCAGATCTCGAAGCCCCCGCTGTGACGCGCGAAGCGGGCGAACGCGGCCACGTTGGCGACCTCGAACGGGTAGTGCCGCGCGCTCGGCTCGGTCTGCCCGGTGCCGCTGCAGGCATTGCACCCGCCGCGACCGGTCACGGGGTCGCGAGGCTTGTCGAGGCCGTTCTGCACGCCGATCTCGTCGGTGCGCACCCCGGTGCCCGAGCACAGCCAGCACACCTCCATCGGGAGGGCGGCGAGGTAGACGCTGCGCTCCGCCTCGTACAGCGCGACAGTGCCGTTGGCGAGGTCGAGGTCGAGCGCGTCGGCCAGGGCGAGCGCGCCCGCGTCGTCGAGGCCGTCGCCGTCGTTGCTGTGCCAGTAGGTGCATCCGGCTGTCAGTGCCGGGTGCGCAGCGGTGAGGTAGTCGGCGAGCGGATGCCAGCCCCACACGCTGTTGCGGAAGTACTGCCCGACCTCGGCGGTCGGGTTCTTCCCGTAGACGTCCATACCCATGTCGATCCCCTTTCCTTGGGATTAGTTGACTTGACACCTACGAATATAGGAGGGGGGTCGGACATTGGCGCGGCGGAACGGCCCGGGCAGGCAGGAGGGGCGGAGCCGGCTCGACCCCGCCCCTCCTGCCTGCCGCGGTATCAGGCGACGGTGGGGGTGAACACGCAGTAGGTCTCGCGTCCGTGGTGCCAGCCGTCGCACTCGATGTGCCCGAGCTTCCGGGCGTCGTTGCGGCAGGCGCAGCGCGCGGCGATCTCGTCGCTGTCGATGCGCGCGGCGTGCAGCGCCTCGATGTGGTCGAGCCTGTCGGCGAAGCCGTCATGGTCGGGGAGTCCTGCAGCGGCCCACAGTCGCGCGCACAACCCGAAGCCCTCGTGCGAGAGCGGTGCCCGCTCTGCGGCCGCGAGAAGGCCGATCACGACTTCCACAGCGGTGCCCGGGCGGGTGTCCTCCCCGTGGGCGACCCGTTCGAGGATCTCGCGCACGTGGGCGCGGTAGACGATCTCCACGCCCATCCGGGCGGATGCCTCATCGCCGCTCAGCAGGGCGAACGAGTGGTAGAGCTTGTCGGCGTCCTCGGGGTGGCGCAGCTGCGCCTGTGCGATCTCGTCCTCGGCCCAGCCGATGCGCTCGAAGATCGACCCGAGCGCATCCTCGATCCCGGCCAGGATCTCGGCCGCTCCAGTGGTGACGTCAGTCATGATGTCCTCCTAAATGTGGGTTAGTTGACTTGACACCTACGAATATAGGAGGGGGGTCGGACATTGGTGCGACGGGACGACGACTGGCGGGGGCAGAGAGAGGGGCGGAGCCGGCTCGGCTCCGCCCCTCGCTCATCGGTGGATCAGGCGCGTTCTGCCTCCCAGTCGTCCACGTCCAGCCCATCCCATCCGCGCGAGCGGAGGGACTCGATCACGTCGTCGCGGGTGACCTCCTCGGAGGCGATGTCTCCCGCACCGTCGCTGTCGCGGGCGGTCACCGTCTTGTAGACGGTGAGGGAAAGCGTGATGTCGAGACGGACCTCGAAGTCACGCTCACGGGGAACCCCGTTCAGTTCGTCCGCGAGGCGGTCGTACTCGGCGCAGAACCCGGCGTAGTCGGCGATCCGGCCCGCCTTGTCCCAGAAGTCGACGAGGCGGGGGTCGCCGCCGTCCGTGATCTGGTCGAAGCGCAGCCGGTTGTTCTCCGCCTCGAGCTCGGCCACGCGGGCGAGCGCGTCGCGCGCCGTGGCCTCGGCCCGGGCGATCTCGCCGATGGCGACCGTCCGGTTGTCGCGGATGAAGCTGATCTCGCCCAGCTCGGCCGCGGTGTCGGTTCCGGTGGTGGTGATGTCAGTCATGATGTCCTCCCTAGAACGGTGATTAGTTGACTTGACGTGTACAAATATAGGGGCCACCTCCGACATTGGGAGGTGGCCCCTATCCGCCTAGGGAGTGACGGGGATCAGGAGGTCATGGCATCGACCTCCTCGGCCCATGCTTCGGGGTCGGCCTCGGCGCACTTGCGACGGATCTCACCGGCGATCTCGGCCATGTCGGCGGTGTCGTAGACCGTGGCGAGCGCCTCGGCCTCGCGGCGGGTGAAGTGCTCGAAGAAGTCCTCGCCCACCTCGATCCGGCCCAGCAGCTCGGCCAGCTCGCGCAGCTCGGCGCGCAGCCGGTCGAGCACCTCGGCGGGGGAGTGTCCCGGCTCGTAGACCGGCTCCAGGTTCCCCGCGCTCGTGCGCTCGGCCACGATGCGCCCGCCCTGCCACTGCTCGCGGGTGACGCTCGGCTCCTCGCCGGTCCACTCGGTCTCGATCAGCACCGTCGCGGTCGGGTAGCGGTGCGTGAACGCTTCCCCGAACGTGGCGAGTCCCTCGGTCTCGTACTTGTCGTGGTACGCCAGGTGCGCACCCTCATCGTCGAGACCGAAGTCCGAGTCGAACCCGAGCGCCCGCCCGCCCAGATAGACCCGCTCCTCGCGGAGGCTCTCGCCGATCTCCAGGCCGTGCTCGCGGTCCACGCTCGCGTTCCACAGCGCCACCATGCTCTCCAGCGCAGCGACCTCCTCCCGGTTCGGGAAGGTGATCGTCACCGATGTCCACATGCTCATGTCAGGCCCTACCTTTCTTGATTAGTTGACTTGACAGCTACTAATATAGATGTAGGTTCCGACATCGGGATCCACAGCACCGAAAGAGGCCGAAATGACCGCCCAGACCATCGCCACAGCAGAGGCCGCGCTCGCCGCGCTGACAGGCAACGTGACCCACCGGCCCACCGACCACGAGATCGCGCTGGCAGAGGCCCTGCAGGCGCTCGTGAGCGACCACACCGCCCTGCTGAGGGAGGGGCACTGCGCGAAGGCGTGGGACGAAGGTGTCGAAGCCGCGCTCTACGCCGTGACATCCCCCGAGCCGGGCGCACCGTTCAGCGTGGGACCGAACCCCTACGAACCCGCCAGCTAACCGCCTCGGCGCGCAGCGCCGAACCGACCACAGGGGAACGGGGGAGAAGATGACTGACAGCACCCTCCGGCAGCCGATACCCAGACCCCAGAGCTACGCCGAGTACGAACGCGCCCGGCCCCACATGATCGACACCGCAGGCCGCCCCCTCGAACTCGCCTGGTGCCGCCCCTGCAACCGCCAACACTTCACCGTCGAACCCCACGCCGCCGATGTGCCCTGCCCCCGCTGCAAGGCCACCACAGGCCGCTGTACCCGCCCCTCCGGCCACGAGGCAGACGCCTGGCACAAAGACCGCCTCGACGCCTTCTACGCCTTCTGTGACGCGCTCGAATCTGCAGGGCACCCACAGGTAGCCCGCTGGCCCTAGACCCCCCTCGCCAGCAGCAGCCGGCCCCTCGAACCGGCCACCCCCAGCTGGCCCGCCGGAGGCGCGCAGCGCCGACCCCCCACCGAGGCCGGAGGCCCGGCCTGCCGGGCCGACCCGGAGGGGCGCGCAGCGCCCCGGACCCTCCCCGACG
>JAFDWM010000090.1 GCA_018268455.1 Actinomycetota bacterium
GTCATGGATCCGGCCATCTGCTGGAAGCTCAGGCCGTGCGTGGCGCCGATCTTGCTGAGGAAGTAGATGTTGCCGCCCTCGGCGATCATCGTGTTGAGGTCCATGTCGAGCACGGCCTGGCGCTGCACCGGGTTGAGCGGCCACTCATCGAGGTAGGCGGCCTCGTCGGCGAGGAAGCGCTCACGGTTCTCGGGCTTCATCAGCGACATCGCGAACTGGTTCAGGTGATAGCCCTTGCGGGCCTGCTCTGCGTCGTAGATCGTCGTGCCGGGGACGTTCTTGTACGGCTTGTCGAGGGCCATGATCATGCTCCTTCGGTGTGCTGCGCTTCGGGCCAGTACAGGCGCCGGGGGTTGTCGACGAGCAGCTTCTGCTGCAGTGCGGGGGTCGTCGCGATACGCGGGATGAAGTCGACCAGCAGCCCGTCGTCCGGCATGTGGTCCTTGAGGTTGGGGTGGGGCCAGTCGGTGCCCCACAGCACGCGGTCGGGGAACTCCTCGACCACGCGACGCGCGAACGGCACGACGTCGGTGTACGCCTGCCGCTCGCCATCGAGCGCGCGCGGGCCTGTGACGCTGAGCCGCTCAGGGCAGGTCACCTTGGTCCACACACGGGGATTCTCGCGCAGGAAGCGCAGGAACAGGCCGAACTCCGGCCCGTCCGGGTCTTTCGTGACGTCGGGCCGACCCATGTGGTCGACGACGAGCGGCACCGGGATCCCTGCGAAGAAGTCGTACAGGTCGGGCAGATCCTCGGCCTCGAAGTAGATGACCACGTGCCAGCCGAGCGGGGCGATCTTGTCGACGATCGTCGACAGGGCCTCGGTGGGCACCCGGTCGACGAGGCGCTTGACGAAGTTGAACCGCACGCCGCGGACGCCGGCCTCGTGCAGTGCGGCGAGCTGCTCGTCCGTCACGTCGGCGCGCACGGTGGCGACGCCGCGTGCCCGGCCCTCGCTGCGCCGCAGCGCGTCGACGAGGGCGCTGTTGTCGGCGCCGTGGCAGGTGGCCTGCACGATGACGTTGCGCTCGAAGCCGAGGTGGTCGCGCAGCGCGAACAGCTGATCGGCCGAGGCGTCGCAGGGCGTGTACTTGCGCTCCGGCGCGTAGGGGAACTCGGCGCCGGGGCCGAACACGTGGCAGTGCGCGTCGACGGCACCGGCCGGCAGCGTGAATGCGGGGGTGCTGGGGCCGTCGTACCAGTCCAGCCATCCGGGCGTCTTCTCGAAGGCGCCCGTGGTCTCTCCGTGTGCCATCAGTCCTCCACGAACTCCAGGCCGGCGGCGGCGAGCGGCTCGCGCATCTTGTACAGGTCGAGGCCGAGCACGCCGTCGCGGAACTGCTGCCGCTTGGACTCCTCGTTGTCCTCGCGCTTCTGCGCGGCATCCGCCACCGCGCCGACCAGCTCGCGCGGCACGACCACGACGCCGTCGACATCGGCGACGACCACGTCGCCCGGGTTGACGAGTGCGTTGGCGACGACGACCGGGATGTTCACGGATCCGAGCGTCGCCTTGACGGTGCCCTTGGCGTTGACGGCGCGGGAGAAGACCGGGAAGTCCATCTTCTCGAGGTCGGCGACGTCGCGCACGCCGCCGTCGATGACGAGGCCCTTGCAGCCGCGGGCGGTGAGCGAGGTGGCGAGCAGTTCGCCGAAGAAGCCGTCCTCGCTCTCGGTGGTGCAGCCGGCGACGAGCACGTCGCCCGCCTGCACCTGCTCGGCGGCGACATGGAACATCCAGTTGTCGCCGGGCTGCAGCAGCACGGTGACGGCGGGCCCGCACAGCTTCGCGCCGTGGTACACCGGGCGGATGTACGGGCGCAGCAGGCCGACGCGGCCCATCGCCTCATGGATCGTCGCGACGCCGAACTGCGAGAGGCGTGCGACGTCGTCGGGGTCGGGGCGCTCGATGCGGGTGCGGACGATGCCGAGGTCGTTCAGTCGCATGTTCTTCTCTCTCACAGTCCGCGGGCGGTCAGGGCCCGGTCCAGTCGCGGGTAGACGCGGCGCGCGTTGCCCTCGAACACGGCGGAGCGCTGGGCGTGGGTCAGGTTCGCGGTGGCGTCGACGTAGCGTTTGGTGTCGTCGAAGTAGTGCCCGGTGCGCGGGTCGATGTCGCGCACGGCGCCGATCATCTCGCTGGCGAACAGGATGTTGTCGGTGGGGATGACGTCGGTCAGCAGATCGATGCCGGGCTGGTGGTAGACGCAGGTGTCGAAGTAGACGTTGTTCAGCAGGTGGTCTTCGAGCTCGGGCTTGCCGAGTGCCATGGCCAGGCCCCGGAAGCGCCCCCAGTGGTACGGCACAGCGCCGCCGCCGTGCGGGATGACGAGCTTGAGGTCGGGGAAGTCGCGGAACAGGTCGCCCTTGAGCAGCTGCATGAACGCGGTGGTGTCGGCGCCGAGGTAGTGGTCGCCGGTGGTGTGGAAGACGTCCGGTCGGCAGGTGGTGCTGACGTGCACCATCGCGGGGATCTCGTACTCGACGAGCTTCTCGTAGATCGGGTACCAGGAGCGGTCGGTGAGCGCCGGCGCCGACCACTTCCCGCCGGAGGGGTCGGGGTTGAGGTTCACGGTGACCGCGCCGAGCTCTTCGACGGCGCGCGTGAGCTCGGCGACGCTGGTGCGCGGATCCGCCCCGGGCGACTGCGGCAGCATCGCACCCATCAGGAAGCGGTCGGGGAACAGCGCGCTGACGCGGGCGACGAGGTCGTTGCAGATCCGCGCCCAGGTCTCGCTGACGGCGAGGTCGCCGATGTGGTGCGCCATGAACGAGGCCCGCGGGCTGAAGACGGTGACATCGCTGCCGCGGTCGTCCATCAGCCGGAGCTGGTTCGCCTGGATGGTCTCGCGGATGTCGTCGTCGCTGATGCGCAGCGCCGACGGGTCAGGCGCTGCGCCCTCGCCCTTCGTGAACGCGATCTGCAGGTCACGCCAGGCGCCCAGCTGCGCGGGTGCGGTGGTGTAGTGGCCGTGGATGTCGATGATCAACGCGTGTCGTCCTTGTCACTCGGATGCGGTTGCCCCGACTCTAGGCGGGGCCTCCGATACAGTCCAATAGATGTTGAGCGCCACAATCATCGATACCCTCTATACATGGCCTTCGCCGATCTGAACCAGCTGCGCACCTTCGTCGTGCTCTACGAACTGCGCAGCGTGACGGCCGCGGCCGAGCGCCTGCGCGTGACGCAGCCCACCGTCAGCTACACCCTGCGCAGGCTCCGCGAGCGGTTCGACGACGAGCTGTTCCGCCGCGAGGGGCACGACATGGTGCCGACCGGCAAGGCGACCGCGCTGTTCGGTCCGCTGCACGAGGCGCTCGCGCAGATTGATGAGACGGTGAGCGACCCGGACGCCTTCGAGCCGGCGGGCTTCAGCGGCGAGCTCGCGCTGGGGCTCACCTCGATCGGCGAGCAGACCTTTCTCCCGCCGATCATGTCGGCGCTGGAACGCGAGGCGTCCAGCCCGCACCTCCACGTGCAGCGGCTCGACTCGGATCAGGTGGAGGACGGCCTCATCCGCGGAACGATCGACCTGGCGATGACGGTGTCGATGCTCGGCAGCCCGCGGCTCTGGCGCTCGCACGTGCGGGCCGTCGAGTACGTCGCGCTGACCTCGGCGCGGCATCCCCTTCCCGACCCGGCGGCCGACATGTTCGCGGGACGCCATTTCGTGCGCGTCTCGTCACGGGGCGGGCACGTGTTCCCGGTGGAGGTGCTGACCGAGCACGGCCTGATGGGGCAGGTGGCCCTCACCGTCGAGGAGTACGCCACCGTGCCGGCCGTGGTGCAGACCACCGACCTCGTCGTGCTGGTGCCGCGGCACGTCGCCGAGGTGTTCAGCGGCTGGTTCTCCGGCCTGCGGATCACCGACCTGCCCTGGCCGGGGCACAGCACCCCGGTGTCGCTGTACACCCGACGCGAGGCGAGCCTGTCATCGGCGCAGAAATGGTTCCGGCAGGTGGTGCTGGACGCCGTCGCCGACGGGCCCTACCGGAAGAACGGCTAGCGCCCGCCCGGCTGGAAATCGCTCGCGATCATCCAGCGGTCGCGCACGCGGAACGCCGGGATCGTCTGCCGTTTCGCCTTGTTCGTCGCCGAAGCTCCGCTGACGCCGGCGGTGCGCGCCCACTCGGCCAGAGGGATCACGCGACGACTGCTGACCAGAGCGATGCGCTTGTGCAGGGATTCGAGCACGAGCAGCACGAGCAGGCGCGTCATTCCGTCGTGGGAGTTCGTCCGTCCGTACTGCTCGAGCTGCGGGTAGTAGTCGATCCGGCGATTCCGCGCCCTCACGATGACCGGCGGCAGCCCGACGTCCTGCAGCTGCTTGTTCATCAGCACCCGGCCGATGCGGCCGTTGCCGTCGACGAACGGATGGATGATCTCGAATTCGCAGTGGAACCAGGCGATACGCTCGAGGGTCGGCATCCGCTCTTCCTGATGAAAGCCGGTGAGCGCCTCCGCGACTAGATCGGCGGTGAAATCCGGGTTCGCTCCGAGATGCGCACCCACCCGAACCCATTCGTCACCTTGGCGGAACCTGCCGGCCACATCATCACGGATGCCGGTCAGCAGCATCCGGTGCCAGCGAAGGATGAGATCGATGGTCAGCGGAGCGGCCGGATCCGCGAGCTGGTCTGAGGTGACGGCGGCGAGGTTCGTCGCCTCGTAGACCTCACGCAGATCGTCCCCTCGACGCGGCATGAGCCCGGCCAGGATCCGCTCGGTGTCATCCAGCGTGAGAGTCGAGTTCTCGATCGCGTTCGACTGCTGCACGGCTTCGGCGAGTTCAGCCAGCGCGATCTGTTTCAGCGCTTCCGGGTGCTGTTCGGCGACCTGCCGGTACTGCTCGACGACGGCATCGACCCGGTCCCACGTCGCTCGGTTGATCACGGTAGCCTCCATAACTCAATTTACCGTGAATTGAACCGAGATCTCATGGCAATACACGCAAAATGATGCGGCGGCGGTCAGGGCTTCTTCTTCCAGCTGGCCTTCGCCGGCGCGAAGGGGCTGCGCACGTGGATCGACCACGTCGAGTGCGGGTGCACGCGCAGCAGCGCGGTCTCGAAGAACGCCTTCGCCTCGTCGGACAGCGTCGGCAGCACGGCGTCCTTGTCGATCGTGTCCTCCGGACGCGGGCGCAGCGCCTTCCACACCAGCTGCACCTCCGGCGCGCCGGTGGGGACGCCGTCGATGTCGAGCACCGCACGGTCCCAGGGCAGCGTCATGCGCGGGTCGCGCTTATACATCCACGCGCGCGGCGCGCCGTCCTCGGCGTTCACCTGCAGCACCCAGGTGCCGTCCGCGTCGTCGCGGATCAGCACGGGCTGCAGGTCGGTGTCGTCGGGTGCCTCGGCGAAGGGGATGACCTCGCCGTCACCCTCTCCCGGCGCCCAGGCGCTGTAGCCGTCCGGCAGGCCCTCGATGAGCCCGGCGAGGTCGGATGCCACGACGCTGACGTCCGCGTTCTCGCGCGGACGGATCTCGAAGCCGAGCCAGCGGTCCAGTGCGACGCCGCCGGAGAGCCACCAGCGCACCGACGCACCGACGAACAGCTCGGCGATCTGCGCCGGGGTGAGCGGCGACCATGGCGTCTGGTCCAGTGGTACGGGCATGGCTCGAGGCTACCTTTCGAGCATGGCCCACAGGCCGTGGAACAGCGCCGCCGACTCCTCGGGATCGAGGTGCATGGTGAGCTCCCGCTGCACCTCGACGACCAGCGGTGCGAGCCGCTCACGCTCGGTCGCACCGAACTCGGTGAGGGTCACGACGTTGCGACGTGCGTCGCCCTCCGCCCGGCGGCGGGCGATCAGGCCCGCGCTCTCCATCCGGCGCACCAGATCGGCCACGGTCGAGCGATCGAGGTCGACCTCATCGCACAGCTCGCGCTGGCTCGCCTCGCCGAACCGGTCGAGCACCGCCAGGATGCTGTACTGCGCGCTCGTGACGTCGGCGGAGACCACCCGCGCCCACGTCGCCAGGTGCAGCTGCTGCGCACGTCGGATGAGGTTGCCGACGTGCCGCTGCGGCTCGGGGATCCCCGCCATGGTCATCACGGCGTCCATCCTCTCAGCCGGGGACGCCTCACGCCGGCAAGAGGAAGCCGCCGAGGAAGTCGGTCAGCTCCTGCCGCGCGGTCAGCGGCAGCACGTGCGCGACGTACTGGTCGGGCCGCACCACGACGAGGGCACCCTCGGCGGCGATCCCGCGCGCGGCGAAGATGTCGTCCTCGGCGTCCGCCGCCCAGGCCTTCTCCCAGTCCTGCAGGCTGAGCGGACCGGACACCGGAAGCAGGATCTCCGGCAGCGATGTGACGTCGACGTCGTGGTGCGCTCCGCGGAAGATCGCGTGCACGTCGATGACGCCGTCGATGTCGGCATCCGGCGCGGTGAACCGACGCACGGGCGACGCCCCGGCCTCCCCCAGCCAGCTCGCGAGCTCACGCAGGGCGACCCCGGTCTCATCGCCGAAGGCGTAGATCCGCCAGCGCCCGTCGGCGACGTGCGAATGACCGAGCTGTATGCGGCGCGCATCGGCGACGCGGCGCACCGGAGCCGAGTGGAACCGCGT
>JAFDWM010000091.1 GCA_018268455.1 Actinomycetota bacterium
TACAATCTCTGGTTTGAGCACGGCGGATGGGCGCAACTCGGCAGCGAGGTTGAGGATCGCGGCCAGAACCAAGTCGCCCGCGTCGTCGTGGGAGTGTCACCAGGGCTCACGCCGCGAGAAGGCGATCGAGTCTCGTGGAGCGGCATCTACTTCGCGACGCCCACCCATGCCGGGCTCGATGCGAGCGGCATCGTCATCAGTACCGCCGTCGGCCCGGCGCCAGCTTGGCGAATCAACGGTGACACATCGATCTGGGCGATTCACGTTCACGGTCTTGGCAGCCCCCGAGCGGGCACGCTCCGCGGAGTGCAGGTCGCGACGGAACTGGGGCTTACTTCGCTCGTGGTGAGCTACCGCAACGATGGTGAAGGGCCCACCGTTGGATCGGGGCGCTCCACGCTCGGCGCCACCGAAACCGAAGACGTCGAGGCTGCGATCAGCTATGCGGTGCGCCGCGGCGCAGAACGGATCGTGCTGTTCGGTTGGTCTATGGGCGCTGCGATCGCACTGCAGCTCGCGCATCGGTCGGATTATGCGCCACTGGTAGCAGGGCTCGTGCTTGACTCACCGGTACTCAACTGGGTCGAAGTCATCAAAGCCAACTGCCAGCGCGCCGGGCTTCCTGGCAGTGCCGGGCTGCTCGCAGTCCCGTGGCTGACCGTTGGCCCGCTCGCGCGCCTGCTGGGGCTGTCGAGCCGAGTCCCGATCCGTGCACTCGATAGGGTGGGGCGCGCCGAGGATCTCGCCGCACCTACGCTGATTCTTCACGGCACCCGCGATGATTCAGTTCCCATCAGCTCATCACGAGCGCTCGCGAAGCGGCGTTCAGACCTCGTGCAGCTGGAGAGCTTCGACGCGGGTCACACGTTGGCGTGGAACTCGGACACGGATCGTTGGAGGGTGACCGTCTCAGCATGGCTCTCTGACCATCTCGCCGATTGAAACACTGTCTTGGCGCCGCACACCGGATTACACCCGGAAAGACCCTACTCAGCTCGGTAGTACTCCGATAGCATCTGAGTGACTGCCCATGCGGGCTGAGAGGGAGGACCAACGTGACCGAGCCGTGGCTTTCTGCCGACGACATTGCCTCCCATCTTGGGGTCACCAAAGACACCGTCTACACCTGGATCGCCGAGAAGAACATGCCCGCCCACAAAATCGGGCGCCTCTGGAAGTTCCAGGCCACCGAGATCGACGACTGGGTTCGTCGCGGCGGTGCTGCTGCCACACCGAACGAGTCGGAAGGCTGAGCTTGCGGATCATCAACAACGTCACTGACCTGCTGGGTGAGGACCTCAAAGCCGAGATTTCCCCGGGCTCGAAGGTTCGAATCGCGGCATCGACGTTCTCCATTTTCGCGTTTGAGGCACTCCGTAACGAACTTGAGCAAGTCGATGAGCTTGAGTTCATCTTCACCTCGCCTGCCTTCGTCACGGAGAAGGTGACCGATAAGCTCCGAAAGGAACGTCGCGAGTTCTTCGTGGCCCCAGGAGCGGAGTCGACACTCGCGGGATCCGAGTTCGAGATCAAGTTGCGCAACAAGCTGACTCAGCGGGCAATCGCACGTGAGTGCGCTGACTGGATTCGAAACAAGGTTTCGTTTCGTTCAAACGCGAACGGCAAAGCGATCCAGGCCCTTGCCGCAGTTGATGATCGCGCCGCATACTTCCCGATCCAAGGGTTCACGACGACCGATCTAGGGTACGAGCGTGGCTCGGCCGTTTCAAACGTGGTCACAAAGTTCGAAGGCGCAGCAGAGACACACCAGTTCCTCGCTATCTTTGACCAGGTTTGGCACGACGCCGAACAGCTGAATGACGTGACACAAGCGGTTTACGATCACATCGCGACCGTCTACGCGGAGAACTCTCCCGCCCGCATCTACTTCCTCATCCTCTACAACCTGTTCTCCGAATTCCTCGACGACATCAGCGAAGATGTGCTCCCGAACGACCGCACGGGGTACCAGGAGACGAAAGTCTGGCAGAGCCTGTACAACTTTCAGCGCGATGCTGCCACCGGCATCATCAATAAGTTGGAGACCTACAACGGTTGCATCCTCGCCGACAGCGTCGGCCTGGGGAAGACCTTCACGGCACTTGCGGTGCTCAAGTACTACGAGTTGCGCAACAAGTCAGTGCTCGTGTTGTGCCCGAAAAAGCTCGCCGAGAACTGGACGAACTACAACGCCAACCTCACCACCAACATCTTCGCCTCCGACCGATTCAACTACGACGTCCTCGCCCACACGGACCTCTCCCGCACAAAGGGTGAGTCTCTCGGGCTGCGGCTTGACCGTATCAACTGGGGAAACTACGACCTGGTCGTGATCGACGAATCCCACAACTTCCGTAACGCTGACTACGCCGAAGAGAAAGAGTCTCGCTACCAACGACTCATGCGTCAAGTGATCCGTGAGGGTGTGAAGACGAAAGTTCTGATGCTTTCGGCGACCCCGGTGAACAACCGATTCAACGACCTCAAGAATCAGCTTCAGCTCGCGTACGAGGGCGAGTCTGAGAACCTCTCACAGCATCTAAACCTTTCGACATCGGTCGAGAAAGTGTTCTCTGATGCCCAGCGTGTGTTCAACGAGTGGTCGAAGCTTGATGCTGCGGATCGAACCACCGATCGCATCCTGCAGATGCTCGACTTTGACTTTTTCGAACTGCTCGACTCGGTTACGATCGCCCGGTCGCGGAAGCACATTCAAGCGTTTTATGACACAACGGAGATCGGGGCGTTCCCTGAGCGTCGCCCACCGGTGTCGATCCGTGAGCCCTTGACCGACCTACCAAGTGTGCCGACGTTCAACGAGATCTTCGAACAGCTCGATGCGTTGACGATGGCGGTGTACACGCCGCTGGAGTATGTCTTCAAGAGCAGGCTCTCGAAGTACGAAGATCTCTACAACGTCACGACGGGCACCGCGCGATCCAACCTTGGCCAGCGCGGCCGTGAGCAGGGTCTGAAGAAGCTCATGACCGTGAACCTGCTCAAGCGGCTGGAGAGTTCCGTCGACGCGTTCCGGCTTACGCTGGAGAAGATTCAGGCGTCAGTCACCCGCACCTACCAGTTGATCGGCAACCACGCGGGCAACCTGGCCGACCTCAGCCCCGAACTCGTCGACATGGACTTCGATGTTGACGACGAAGACGATGCCAACATCGAAGCTCTCTCGTACGGAGAGAAGATCAAGATCGACTTGAACGACATCGACATCGAATCGTGGCAGCGCGACCTCTGGAACGACCGCGAAACCCTGCGCGAACTGCTCGACGAAATGAACAAGATCACGCCAGAACACGATCTCAAACTCCAGAAACTGAAGCAGGTCATCGAGCGCAAGGCTCAGCTCCCGATCAACGACGGCAACAAGAAGGTGCTCGTCTTCTCCGCGTTCGCCGATACGGCAAACTACCTATACCGCAAACTCGCCCCCACATTGAAGGATGTCGGTCTCGACAGCGCCGTCATCACCGGTGGCGGGCACGGCGCGAAGACCACCCTTGGCACCGGACTCGACTTCCAGGAAGTCATGACCCTGTTCTCGCCGCGCTCGAAGCAACGCGAGGTGACCATGCCGAACGACACGCGCGACCTCGACGTGCTTATCGGTACGGACGTCATCAGCGAGGGCCAGAACCTTCAAGACTGCGACTACCTCGTTAACTACGACATCCACTGGAACCCCGTACGCATCATCCAGCGCTTCGGGCGCATCGACCGGATCGGGTCCACCAACAAAGAGATCCAGCTCGTCAACTTCTGGCCGGACATCTCTCTCGACGAGTACATTAACCTCAAGGACCGCGTCGAAAGCCGCATGGTCATCGCCGATATCGCCGGAACTGCCGACGACAATGTGCTCACCCTCGAAGACTCTGACGCGGTCTTCCGCAAGGAACAGCTCCGCAAACTCCAAGACGACGTCATCGAGCTGGAAGACGTCCGCACCGGAGTGTCAATTACCGACCTCGGTCTCAACGACTTCCGGATGGATCTACTCGGTTACATCAAGGAATACGGCGACCTCGCCGCCGTACCCAAAGGGCTACACGCGGTGATCCCGGCGGCACCAGACAAGGGCCTCGTGCCAGGTGTGATCTTTGCGCTCCGCAACGTCAACGCCGACGAACACCTCAACCGAGGGAACCGGCTCCACCCGCACTATCTCATCTACCTCGACGAGCACGGCGACGTGGTTTCAAACCACACGGAAGCCAAGCACCTCCTCGACCTCCTTCGGAGCGGCTGCCGTCCCTTTGAAGAACCAGTCGAAGACGTCGTCAAAGCATTCAACAAGGCAACGGCCGAGGGCGCTCGCATGGGTAAGTACTCGGAGCTACTCACTGACGCGATCCACTCGATGATCGAAGTCACCGAAGAACGTGACATCGACAGCCTCTTCACTGGCGGGCACACGACAGCGCTCACACAGACGATCGCGGGGCTTGATGACTTCGAGTTGATCGCATTCGTCGCAGTCGTCCACCCGAGCACTGGCGGCGGTCACTCATGAGCGATGTGCTGTACCGCTGGCCCGAAGCCGCGAAGTTCGGACGACGGATACCGAAAGAAAGGTTCTACGAGCAAGGCACAGTCTCGACGTCGACACGAGAGCGCTTTGTCTCTGACGTTGCCCGCATTACCTGGGCGTTCAAGCTTGCTGAGGCCACAATCCACCTTCCCGACAACGAGTCCGTGCCTGAGATTCAGGTCTTCCGCATCGACGCTAAGGACGAAGACGTCTCGGAACACGTGCTGGCGGCAATTGACAAGGCGATCCCATCACCGATCATCTTCGAACTGGCCCGAGACACCTCAGGAGATGAGCAGGTGCGGATGGTGGCGGCCCACAAGCAGCCGGGCTCAAACTCCCCGAAGATCAGCCAGTACTTCAGCACCGGTTGGATCGCCGCCAATATTGACCGTCAGCCACTGCCAATGGCAATTAGCCTGCCCGCGCTGTACGCAGCTCTCCTGGAGCCTCTGACTGAGATAGAGGTGCGACCCGGCGAGGCGATGTCGGAGGTTGCTGACAGGCTCAAAGAGGTCGGCAAGCTCGAACGTGAGATCGCCGCGCTCCGCCGCAAGATCAAGAACGAGAAGCAGCTCAACCGCAAGATTGAGTTGCGCAGGGTTCTCAAGACTAAAGAAGTAGAACTGGAACAGCAGAGGTAACACCGTGGAGAAAATGCGCATGACGTCGCCAGACCAAACCGACGCGAACATCACGAAGCTCGCCGAGCTGTTTCCGACAGTCGTCACAGAGACGGTCGATGAAGAGGGAACCCCAAAGCGCGGGATTGATTTTGATATTCTCCGGCAGGAACTCTCAGACCACCTCGTCGAGGGCCCGCAGGAGCGTTACCAGCTCGATTGGCCCGGCAAGCGTGCGGCCGCATTTGTCGCCAACGCGCCGATCGCTAAGACCCTCCGGCCGGTCCGCGAGGAGTCCGTTGACTTCGATACGACCAAGAATCTCTTCATCGAGGGCGACAACCTTGACGCGCTCAAGCTTCTCCAAGAGTCCTACCTCGGCAAGGTCAAGCTGATCTATATCGATCCGCCGTACAACACTGGCAATGACTTTGTCTACAATGACGACTTTGCTGAGTCCAGTAGCGATTACTTGGAACGCTCGGGTCAAGAGTCGGGACATGGTGAGCGGCTTATCGCAAACTCCGATTCGAGAGGACGCTTTCACTCTGACTGGCTGAGTATGGTATATCCGAGACTCAGATTGGCGCGAAACCTACTTTCCCCGGAAGGAATCCTGTGCGCAAGCATTGATAGCCATGAGGTGCACAATCTCCGCAGTATCGGCGACGAGGTATTCGGGCGAGATAATTTTGTCGCGGAGATTGTCGTCGCCGCAAACCCCCGTGGTCGACAGTCGGATTCGTATGTAGCGGGAGTTCATGATTCGCTTCTAGTTTGGGCGCGCGATCGGGAGTTTGCAGTGGTTGGGGGACGCCCACTCGAACCTGAGCAGAAGAAGGAGTTCTCGTACATTGATAATGAACTGGGCCATTATCGACTACTCGGGCTTCGGCAACGAGGGTCGGCATCGCGGCGCGAAGACCGACCTGACATGTACTTCTCAATTTATGTTTCGCCGGATGGAGCAGATGTTTCGCTAGATCCGGTCCCAGGCTGGCATGAAGTTCTTCCTCGGAAGTCGGACGGCACCGATGGAAGATGGATGTGGGGAAAGGAAAAGTGTCGCCGCGACAAGACGCGTTTGGTCGCACGATGGATCGAGCGGAGATCAGAGTTTGATCTCTTTGTTAAGGATCCACTTGTGAAATCTGGTGCCGAAAGACTTCGCAAGTTTAAGTCAGTGTGGGACGCCAAAGGATTTAACAATCAGAACGGCACCCAAGAAGTCAAGGCTCTCCTTGGCGGTGACTACATGAGCTTTCCGAAGCCCGTGGCTCTCATGAAAGA
>JAFDWM010000092.1 GCA_018268455.1 Actinomycetota bacterium
GGCGAGCCTTGATGAAGCGGGATCCCTCGCCGACCGCCTCGCGGATCGCTTCGACTGGATGCTGGCGCTTTCGCCAACCGACCACGACGCCTGCGCGGCTGATCTTGTTCGCGCCGCCCGCGCATCCTTCTCGATAGGTCAGGCTCACTTCCTGACGGCCGAGTTCGTGTCCTGGAAGTCGACGGCCACCGCGCTTGCAGCCGGGCTCGGCGGTGCGACTCTCGACTGGTACGACGGTCCCATCGCCGTTGAACGTCCCTGAAGCCCTGACGAAGAAGTCGCGAGTCGAGCGTCCCACCAAGAGCACCGAGCTCGAGATCGTCGTCGCCTCGGTCGTCGCTCCGCCCTCGCGCAACCACCCCGGGAAGAGCGCCGCCCCGGGACTCTACGAACCCACTGGGTCGAACCACCGCAGGCCGGGGAACGGCGCGAAGCCTCGATTCCGGGTCGCAAGGTGCGCGCCGCTCGCAAGACAGAGCGCGGCGATGTGCGCATCGGGGACCAGGTTCCCGCGCGAGTTGCCAGAAATCTGGCTGAACGGATCCGCCCGCCTTCGCCCGCAACGGGCGGATCCGCTTCGCTCAGCTCACCTTCTCCCCGCCCAGCCGCTCGGCCGCGTCGCGGGAGTGCAGTACGTCCCCGATGAACAGGTCGTACAGGATCACGCCGATCACGCCGCCGATGAGCGGCCCGACGATCGGCACCCAGAAGTACCAGCTGAAGGATCCGTCGATCGTCCCTGGCATCGCCACCTGACCCCAGCCGGTCATCCACGCGAACAGGCGCGGCCCGAGGTCACGCGCCGGGTTGATGGCGTATCCAGCGTTCGCCCCGAACGAGATGCCGATCGCGGCGATCACGAGGCCGACCATGAGCGGCGCGAGGTGCTTGTCGAAGCCGCCCATGTTGCGCTCGTCGACGACCGCCGCGATGAGCATCAGCAGGAACATCGTGCCGACGATCTGGTCGAGCAGCGGACCCCAGTTGTTGCCGGCGAAGTACGGCGCGGGGAACGTCGCGAAGATCGAGAACGTCGCCAGCCCGCCGGCCGCATCTCGCGCGGTCTTCGATGCCTTGTTGAACGCGTCGATCGCCTCGAAGTACACGGCATACACGAGCGCCGCGCCGACGAACGCGCCCACGAGCTGCGCGCCCCAGTAGGGCAGCACCTTCTTCCACGGGAACTTCCGCCGCACCGCGAACGCGAGCGTGACCGCGGGGTTCAGATGCGCCCCGCTGATCCCGCCGGCGATGTAGATCGCGAACGTGACGGCGAACGCCCACCCGAATGCGATGAGCAGCCAGTCGCCGGCCGCGAGGAAGATCGTGGTCGAGGTCTGCGCTCGGCCCGACCCTGGCAACGCCGCGACGGCCATGGCCACGACGCCGTCTCCGAACGCGATGATGATGAACGTTCCGAGGAACTCGGCGAGCAGTTCGCCCCAGGTCCCTCCCAGCCGCTTCAGCGGAGCTCCCGTGCGCAGGGCACTGCGGAGCGGAGTGATGACACTCACGGTGATCTCCTTCGATCTTGACCGACGGGCCACCGTTGAACCGCGGCACTCGACCGGTCCACTTCTCGCATTACGCCTGTTTCCGCTGTGGCGCAAGAGGGAGTTGTGGTGGCGGGATCCGCGGTGGGTGCTGCGGCCGACGCCGGGCCGGCGTGTTCGGGCGGATCCGCGGGAGGCGGGGCGGCGCCGGCGGGTGGGTGGCCGCGGGTGGCTGGGCGTCGGCGGCGCTCCGGGGGTGGGTGGCTGCGGACGGTCGTGGGGGCCTCGGATCCGTGGGGCGCGGTCTTCGGGCCTGGGCGTTCGTGTCCTGGGTCGGTCGCGGGTGGTCGGTCGTCGGCGCTCGGGGGCCGGCCCTCGGCCGTCGGCCGTCGCTCGTCGGCCGTCGGTCGCTGGCTCGGCGGTCGTCGGCTCGGGGTCGTCGGTGGATCAGATCGTCGCGGGTCGGTTGTTATCGTTCCGTGACCTGGACCCCGGATCCGGCCTGTGGACAGCCGTTCGAATGTCGGTGGTCACTGAGATCATGGGGTATGGCTTCCTTCGATGCGATCACGGCGCTGATCCCGACCCTGCAGGGGCGGATCGGCGCGGGTGCGAGCGTCGAAGATGCGCAGGCCGTGATCGTCGCCCTCGGCGATACAGAGCTCGTCGCGGCGTTCGGCGAGACCGCCGAGCTGGGGGTGCTGATCGAGCAGCTGCAGACGATCGAGGCCGGGGTGATCCACGCTCGGTCTTCCCGGGCCGCGGGGCATGAGGGCCTCGCCCAGCGGATGGGGCACCGTTCCGCGACGTCGCTGGTGCAGGGCCTCGGCGGCGTCAGCAAGGCCGAGGCGTCACGGCAGGTGCGCGTCGGTGAGGCGATGCTCGACGACGGGAGCGACGGATCCGGGGCCGCGGAGGATGGGGACGGGGCGGGTGACGGATCCGAACCCGCAGAGGGCGGCGCCGACGGGTCGGCAGGCTCCGGTGAAGGGCAGCCGCGTCCGCGCGTGCTGCCGTGGCATGAGCCGCTGCGTGCGGCCTTGCGGGCGGGAACGCTGACGTCGGCGCAGTTCGACGCGATCCACCGCGGGCTCGGTGAACCTCCGGAGGGCGCGGAGCAGGCCTGGTCGGTCGCCGCAGCCCAACTCGTCGACGAGGCGCCGTCGCGCACGGTGGAGGAGCTGCTCGCTCACGCCCGGTGCGTGCGGGATCTGCTCGATCCGGCCGGTGCTGAGGAGCGTTCCGCGGCGAGATACGAGCGCCGCGCGTTCCGCACCTGGCTCGATCAGGACGGCACCCGTCGGGGCAGCATGGTGTTCGACGACGAGGGCGGCGCGTTCGTCGAGACGGCGTTCGCCGCCGCCTTGCGCCCGCGCCGGGGCGGGCCGCGGTTTGTCGACGCCGACGAGAAGACTGCCGCGGCCGATCTCACCGCCGACCCGCGCACCAACGATCAGCTCGCCTACGACCTGCTTCTTGACATCGTGCGAGCGGGAGTGCTCGCCGACGCGAAGTCGGTATTCGGCACCCGGCAGGCCGCACTTCGCATCGTGCAGACCGTCGACGGCGACGGAGTGTTCGCACCGGTGGCGGTCACGGAAGACGGACTCACAGCCGTGCCCGCCGCCGTCGCGCAGCGGCGCCTGTGCGAGGCGGGGTCGATCGTGGTGACCGTCGACTCGTGTGGCAACCCCCTCGACGTGGGCCGGGAGGAGCGACTGTTCACGCCGGCGCAGCGGATCGGGCTCGCCGTGCGCGACGGCGGGTGCCGATGGCCCGGATGCGACCGACCCGCGTCGTATTGCGAAGCCCACCACATCGACGAATGGCACCGAGACCACGGTCGCACCGACATCGACCGCGGGATCCTTCTGTGCCGGTTCCACCACATGGAACTTCACCACGGCGGATGGCGGATCACGCGCGACGGCAAGTGCGACTTCATCCTCCACAACGCTGAGGGGGCAGAGATCGTGCTGACCGGGCGAGTCCCGCTGCGCTACCTCTGGGGCGATGCGTGGGCCGACCTGGATCCGCCGCCGAAACGATTCCGCCCCGCTGCCTGACCCGCCCCCGAGGGGCATCGGTCGGGCGGGCCGGAGTGCGCTGGTGGGCTCCGATCAATTCACGCAGGGCACATTGCCCGACTGCAGCATCGACGACGAGTCGGTGTACACCGGGTTCGGCACAGCCGAGGGCGTGGGCGTCGCCGCCCCGGATCCCGACGACGACTCTGTCGAAGACCCAGACGATGAAGACCCAGGCGACGAGGATCCGCTCGGCGCGGCCGTCGGCGTCGGCGGGTTCAGCAGATCCTGCACCTGCGCGCGGATGGCGTCCACGTCGACGATGTTCACGCTCTGGCCGTCGATCGTGCCGAAGTGGTCGATCGGCAGCGTCGTGAACTCGATGTTGCCGCCGGCCAGGCTCTGCGCCTGCTGGGCGAACGACAGCAGATCCAGCTTGTCATCCATCGCCACGTCCTTTTTGGCGACGTTGATCAGCTTCTGCAGCTTGCCGAAATCGGTGAACGTCGACGCATCCTTCAGCTTCACGGCCAGCGACACCATGAACGCCTGCTGACGACGCGTGCGATCCAGATCCGTCAGGTCGAAGTCGCTCGACGTCGTGTCGCGGCGCTGCCGCACGAACGCCATCGCCTGCGCCGCGTCCAGCTGCTGCACCCCGGCAGGGAAGTCCGCGCCGGAGAACGTGTCGGCGGTCGCGTGGTTCAGGCACACGGTGATCGGCGCCACCGCCTGCGCCACCTCGTAGAACGCGGCCATCGTCACCTCGACGAAGTGGTCGATCCGCACCCCGCCGAGGAACGCCGACACGGTGTCGATCGTGCTCTGCCGCGCCGCCGACCGGGCGTTCTGATACGCGGTCGCCTGCGCCGCGCCCTTGTCAGTCTCCTTCTGCAGCGCCGCCTCGAACGCGTCGCCGTAGGCCTCCTTGATCTTGCCCTGGTCGACGCCGCCGGGGGAGTCGGGGAAGTCCACGTAGTCGTCGCGCGGGATCGAGATACCGACCGCCTTGCCGCCGCCGGCCGGGATGTGGATCAGCATCAGCACGTTCGTGTTGTACCCGCCGACTGAGGAGTCCTCAGCGTGGATCTGGTCGTAGATCGCCTGCGGGAACGGGTTGCCGTTCTCGTCCACCCGGCTGTCCAGCCCCATGATGAGGAAGTTGGACTCGCCCGTGTTCTGCGCCGGACCCTGATTGGCGATCGTGGAGCGATGGATCCCGTTGTTCACGTCGGCGTAGGTCGTCACCGCGTAGATCACGCCGGCGACCAGCGCGACCACGACGACGAGGATGATGCCCACGACCCAGCGGCGACGGCGGTGCGTGCGGCGAGCGGCGTCAGTCATTCGGATCCATCCGGTCGGGTCGACGGCCCGATCAGGACCCGGAACCAACCCTGCGGGACAGACCTGTGCGCCACCCGGATGCCCCCTGGACCCCGGCTGGGCGCGGGGCCGCAGACGCGGAGCAGGCACCGTCTCGGCCGGATCCCGGTTGGGCACGGGCCGCCGATACGGAGCCGGCACTGCCTCTGCCGGATCGGTGGCGTGAGCCGGGGCCCACTACGAGCGGAAGGGGGATCGGAGACCCGGTGCGGGCCTCTGGTCCCCACCCGCGCGCGCGTGCGACGATGAGCGCATGTTCATGGTGACGACGAACGATGTGCCCGGCTACCGGGTGACGCAGGTGCTCGGCGAGGTCATGGGCCTCACGGTGCGCTCGACCAACTTCGGACAGGGCTTCACCGCGGGGTTCCGCGCGCTCGGCGGTGGCGAGATCCCCGAGTTCACGAAGCTCATGTACGAGAGCCGCTACGAGGTGATGAACCGGATGTGGGCCGAGGCGACCCAGCGCGGAGCAAACGCGGTCGTCGCGATGCGCTTCGACTCCGGATCCCTCGGCAGCTTCAGCGAGATGTGCGCCTACGGCACCGCCGTCGTGATCGAGCCGATCGACGGCTCGATGCCGGCACCGGCGCAGGCCGCACCCGCGCAGCCCGCCCCGCCCACGGTCTGAACCGGCCGGTCTGACGTCGGGCGGACCAGCCCGGTGCGCGGTCGGGCTCCGACCGGGGATCCGTCTTCACCCCCGCTCCGCGTCATCACCCCCTCCCACCTGCGCAGGCGGGAGGGGGTGACGACGGCCAGAGGGGGTGAATGCGCAGGCGGGCGGATCCGCGTCAGTGCCGCGGGGCGAGCACGAGCAGATCGCCCACCTCGCACTGCAGCGCCTCACATATGGCGCGCAGCGTGGAGTAGCGGATCGCGCGGGCCCGGTCGTTCTTGAGCACCGACAGGTTCACGATGCTCACCCCGACCGCCTCGCTCAGCTGGGTGAGCGTCATGCCGCGCTCGGCGAGCAGCTCGTCGAGCCGGCAGTGGATCCCCGTGTCCTCCTCGTCGGAGGCCGCAGGGCTCATACCAGCCCCTCGGTGTCGTGCTGCAGGCGGGATCCCAGCTGGAAGGCCGCGGCGATGAGCGCGAGCGCGAAGCCCCAGCCCAACGGAGCGAGGTCGAACTCGAGCAGGAACGGCCACAGCACGTGCGTGACCGACGGATCCGCTGCGCTCAGGCGATCGACGGCGACCGCCCGCCCGATCGCGCCGGCCAGCTGGCCGAGAACACCGCCCGCCATCACGAGGCCCGCGGCGATGCCGATGGCGACCGGCAT
>JAFDWM010000093.1 GCA_018268455.1 Actinomycetota bacterium
CAGCCCGCTGCTTCAACTCCTCGGGATACCTCTTCAACTTCGGCATACTCCTCATCCTTCCGGGATGTCAGGAGCCTCCATCAAACCAAGGGCGAGACAGAATCCCGCGGGCGGCGAGCGTCTTGTGCTGCTCGGGAGTAAGGGACCGGGCATCTGTGAACAGGATGAGGTCGCTCGACCACTGCCGGATCAGCAGTGCATGCGCAACCGCGTCTTCGTCGCCGCCCAGCACGCCCAGTGGCTGGTCGCGGACTTCGTAGCCGTGGCAGTAGGGGCAGTGCAGGACGTCGCGACCCCATCGATCGGCCAGACCGGGGACGTCGGGAATCTCGTCGCGCAGACCTGTGGTGACCAGGACTCTGCGGGCGAGGATCGTCGTGCCGTCGGCGAGGGTTGCGCGGAAGCCTCCCTCGAGATCCGTGACGGCTCCGGAGATGATGTCTCCCCCATAGCCGATGACCTCGTCGCGGCCTTTCGAGAGGAGTCCTGCGGGTGCCGTACCGTCTCGAGAGAGGAATCCGTGCATGTGGGATGCTGGAGCGTTCCGCGGTCGCCCGTTGTCGACCACGGCGACACGGCGTCGCGCTCGCGAGAGGACGAGGGCGGCGCTGAGGCCGGCCGCTCCACCGCCGATGACCAGCACGTCGTATTCGTTCATGGTCACAGCGTGGGTGCGTTCGCGGGCAGTCGGCAAATTCTGTTGCCATTTCTGGGACGCGTGCAACACTGGGCTCGTGCAAGAGTCACCCTCGATCGAGTCGGCATTGGATGCTGTCGGCGCACGCCTCAAGTGGCTCAGGGCGCAGCGCGGCATGACGCTGACCGCGCTGTCCGAGGCCACAGGGATCTCGAAGAGCACCCTCTCGCGATTGGAGACCGGCCAGCGGCGACCAAGCTTGGAACTGCTGCTTCCCCTCGCTCAGGCATACCGGGTTCCGCTGGACGAACTCGTGGGAGCACCGGCGGTGGGCGACCCGCGCGTGCGGCTCAAACCGCGCAGAGTGCACGGTCGAGTCGTGGTTCCGCTCACGCCCAGTCCCAGCTCGGTGCAGGCGTGGAAGATCCTCATCCCCGGCAGCCAGATCCGCCCTGATCCGCGTGCGCACGAGGGGTATGAGTGGCTCTACGTCTTGAGCGGGCGGATGCGGCTCATCCTGGGGTCGCACGATCTCGTCCTCGCAACCGGCGAAGTCGCCGAGTTCGACACCCACGTTCCGCATTGGTTCGGCAGTGCGGACGGGTCGCCCGCCGAGGTGCTCAGTCTCTTCGGCCGGCAGGGCGAGCGCGCACACGTCCGCACGGGCACGGAAGATCTTCCATAGGATGCGGCCGACGCCTGAGAACAGTTCTGAGAGGACGCAACGTGTCTGAGTCCGTCATCCTCTCGACCAAGCTTCACGTGCCCCAGCGTCGATCGTCGAGCATGAGCAGGGCACGACTGACGCGTCTGTTCGCGAGCGACACGGCCACGGTGACCGTGGTTGCGGCGCCCGCAGGGTTCGGCAAGACGACGGCGATCGTCGAATGGCTGGCATCCGACGATCACCGCGGACGGGCCGTCGCCTGGCTCTCGCTGGATCCGCGCGACGATGACGCAGCGACATTCTGGCGATATGTCATCGCCGCGATCGAGAGTGCCGTCCCCGGATCTGTCGCCCTCGGTGGCCCCGACGGGCAAGCGTCGGCCCCCATGTCCGAAGCCGCGCTGAACGTGCTGATCAATCAGCTGCAGGCCGGTCCCCCGATCACGCTGATCCTGGACGACCTTCACGTCATCGACGACAAGGCAGTGCTTGCGGGTCTGTCGTACCTCGTGGATCACCTTCCGTCGCAGCTGCACCTGGTCATAGCGACGCGAGCAGATCCCCCGCTTCGGCTCGCTCGACTGCGGATGGAAGGCCGGCTGGTGGAGGTCCGTACTCGCGATCTCCGCTTCACCGAGGCGGAGTCCGCCACGTATCTGAACGACCTTATGGGACTTGAGGTCAGCCGCGCGGAGATCGCCACTCTGGATGAGCGGACAGAGGGCTGGATCGCGGCGCTGCAACTGGCCGCCCTGACTCTTCAGGGCCGCGACGATCCAGCCCG
This sequence comes from Actinomycetota bacterium, assembly GCA_018268455.1. GTDB lineage: Bacteria > Actinomycetota > Actinomycetes > Actinomycetales > Microbacteriaceae > Microbacterium. The sequence continues at coordinate 2,089 of JAFDWM010000093.1, forward strand.
ATTCATCGCCAGGTTCGCCGGGGACGACCGGTACGTCGTCGACTACCTGCTGGAAGAGGTGCTGCAGCGTCAGACGGAAGCTGTTCGCAGCTTCCTGTTGCACACATCGGTGCTGGGGCGGATGACCGGTGACCTCTGCGATGCTGTCACGGGTACCCCCGGGAGCAGCGCCACTCTTGACGAGCTGGACCGGCGGAACCTGTTCGTCGTGCCGCTCGATGATCAGCGGGTCTGGTACCGATACCACCATCTGTTCGCCGAGATGCTGCGGGCCCGTCTCGCCACCGAGAAGCCAGAACTAGCGCGCGAACTGCATCTACGCGCAAGCATTTGGTACGAGCAGAACGGACTGCATGAGCAGGCGATCGAGCACGCCTTCGGCGCCAGAGCGTTCACTCGCGCGGCAGACCTGTTGGAGGCCTCATCCACTGTCCTCCGCCAGAATCGGCAGGAGCTCGCTCTGCTCAGCTGGCTGGAGATGCTTCCGCCTGAAGTGATGGGGGCGCGCCCCTCGCTCGGCCTCATCTTCGCGGGCACTCTGCTGTCCGCTGGGCGGATCGACCGCGTCGAGAAGCTGCTGAGCGATGCCGAGGCGGCTGACCCCGCCACCTCAGAAGAGGCCCGCGCGCTTCGCGCGGGCATCGCACTGTACCGAGGCGCCCAATCGATGGCGGTGGGCGACACCGCCGCGGCGGCGGCTGCGGCCCAGCGCGCGGTCGAACTCGCCAGCAGCGGGAGTGACATCGAGCGGGGAGCCTCTGCGGGTCTGCTGGGCCTTGCACAATGGGCACAGGGAGAACTCGATGCGGCCACAGCGTCCTGGACTCTCGCGCTCCAGCACCTCGCCTCGGCTGGGTACATCTCAGACATGATCGGCGGATCGCTTGCGATGGCCGACATCCTCCTCGCGCAGGGACACCTCACCACAGCGGCGGCCACTTACCGGCATGGCCTGGACGAGGCGACGCGGTCGAACCCGCCGCTGCGGGGGGCCGCGGACATGCACGTCGGGCTGAGCGGTGTGCACTATGAACGCAACGAACTCGAAGCCGCACGCGAACGGCTGCGATCGGCAGAGTCCCTGGGAGAGCATTCGGGCCTCCCGCAGAACAGGCACCGCCGACGTGTCGCGGCCGCGCGACTCCTGCTGGCCGAGGGCGCAGCGAACGAAGCGATCGAGATGCTCAGCGACGCCGAGCATCTCTATGTGTCGGACATGTTCCCCGACGTGCGCCCCATCGCCGCGCTCCGCGCCCGCGCGCACCTCGCGGCCGGGAAGCCTCAGGAGGCACGGCAGTGGGCTCGCCGTCGATCGCTTACCGCAGTGGACCCGCTCTCCTACGCACGTGAGTACGAGCACGCGACGTATGCCCGCGTGCTCCTGACGGATCCCTCCACGGTTGGCGACGCGGAGGCCCTCGCGACGCGCTTGGTCTGTGCCGCACGCGAGGCCGCCGACCGCGCGGGCAGTCTCATGGAGCTGCTCGTGCTGCAGGCGCTCGCCCGATCCGCAGCCGGTCGTGAACGCGAGGCTCTAGACGCGCTGGAAGAAGCGCTGTCACTCGCCAGTGCCGAAGGATATGTCCGAATCTTCATTGACGAAGCCGCCCCGATGATTCGGCTCCTCACCGCACTCGCGAGGCGCACGCCGACGAACCACGACGCCCGGAGGCTCCTCGCCGTGGCCACCAAGAAGCCAGCGGTCGGTGTCGAGCCCACGAGCAGCCTCGTAGGCTCGCCGCTGACAGCGCGGGAGCTCGAGATCCTTCGACTGCTAGCATCCGACCTCAGCGGCCCGGAGATGTCTCGTCACCTCTCCGTGTCGCTGAACACCGTCCGCACCCACATCAAGAGCATCTACGTGAAGCTCGACGTCAACAGCCGCCGGGCCGCCGTACGTCGAGCGGGTGAGCTGGGGATTCTGCGCTGAATTCACCCGATCTGGTGAGGTCAGCTCACCACATCGGCTCCTAGCGTGCCAGGCGTGAAGCACCCCGCCGACAACCCCGTCACCTACGAGTTCCGTGTATCCGGACGCCTCGACCCACACTGGGCCGCGCACTTCGAGGGGCTGACGCTCACTCCTGACAGCGATGGGACCACCTCGCTGCGGGGCCAGATCGCCGATCAGGCCGCCCTTCACGGAGTCCTCCAGCGACTCCGTGACGCCGGACTGTCCATCGTGGGCATCACACAGATCGACCCCTGACCGCGCACCCGCTCACGCCTCACCCGCCGACGCCCGCCGACGCCCGCCGAAGCGACCGATAGGAGAACAAGACCATGATCACGACAGAGACCACCAAGCGACGGACACCCATGCCCCGCCATCGTCAAGCAGCCATGGCAGGAGGTGTGCTTTACCTGCTCACGTTCGTCTCGATCCCGACGTTCGCCCTCTACGGCGCCATCAAGACGGACCCCACATGGATCACCGGCGCCGGACCCGATGCCCCCGTGATTGCCGGTGGCATTCTCGAGCTGATCGTTGCTCTGGCGTGCATCGGCACCGGTGTCGCACTGTATCCGATCATCAAGCTCCAGGACGGTTCCCGGGCGCTCGGTTTCGTCGCCGCCCGCACGCTGGAGGCGGCGGCGATCTTCGCCGGGGTCGTCGCCCTGATGTCTATGGTCACGCTCCGACAAGATGATCTCGGCCGGGACTCGGTCATCATCGGGCAGTCGCTCCTCGCCCAGCACACCTGGACGACGCTGCTCGGCCAGGGACTGATCCCCGCCCTCAACGCCTTTTTGCTCGGTTCGATCATGTTCCGTTCCCGGTTGATTCCCCGCGCCCTCCCGCTATTCGGATTCATCGGCGCACCGCTGCTCATCATCGCCGCGATCGGCACACTGTTCGGTTTGTGGGGTCCCGTCTCCCCCGTGGCTGCCGCTGCCGCACTCTTCCTCAGCATCTGGGAGTTCGGAATGGGAGCGTGGCTCGTGATCCGCGGCTTCAACCCGGAGGCCATCCGCAGACTGACCGATCCGAACGGCAACGTCGACACTGCCGCCCCGGGCGTGGGGAACGCATCATGAGGGCCGCGGTCTACCGTCGCTTCGGGGGTCCCGACGTCGTCACTGTCGCCGACATCCCGACACCGGCTCCACGCGCCGGAGAGATCCTGATCCGCGTCCATGCGAGCACCGTGAGCGCCGCCGACCACCGATCCCGTGCGAAGGACGTTCCTCTGGGCCTCGCCATCCCCAGCTCGCTCGTGCTCGGCTTCTTCCGCCCCCGCCGGCGCGTGCTCGGCATGGATGTCAGCGGCACCGTCGTGGCCGTGGGCGGCAACGTGCACGGGTTCGCACCAGGAGACGAGGTGATCGCGATGCTCGGCAGCCGCTTCGGTGCACACGCAGAGTACGCCGTCATCAACGCGCAGGGCGCGGTCGTCGCCAAGCCTCGCGGCCTGAGCTTCGAAGACGCGGCGGCAATCGTCTTCGGTGGGATCACAGCACAGGCCTACCTGAACCAGATCGACGTGCACCGCGGCACCCGGGTACTCGTCAACGGCGCCTCTGGCGCCGTGGGCTCCGCGGTCGTCCAACTCACCCATGCCGTCGGCGCCCATGTCACCGGAGTCACGAGCGACGCCAACCGGGCCATGGTCACGGCGCTCGGTGCGGACGAAATCGTCGACTACCACGTGGACGACTTCGCGACCGGAGGCCAAGCGTTCAACGTGATCGTGGACTGCGTCGGCAACGCACCGCTCCGACGCGTCCAGAACAAGCTCGCGACCGGAGGCGCCCTGCTCCTCGTCGCCGGCGACCTGCGATCCATGATCTCCGCACGTCGAGACGAGAAGCGCCTTGGCATCACGATCGTGACCAGCCCCGGGACCTACCGCAAGGAAGACCTCAGCTGCATCGCGAAACTCGCTGACACCGGCACCCTGCGACCGATCATCGACCGCACGTACCCGCTCGACGCGGTCGCCGACGCCCACCGATACGTCGACACCGGACGCAAGCGCGGCAGCGTCATCCTGTCCATCTCTACATCACCCGCCGCATCCCTCGAGTGGCTCCCACATGGACTTG
>JAFDWM010000094.1 GCA_018268455.1 Actinomycetota bacterium
CGCTCGGTCGTGATCGCGCACTGCTTCGCGGCCGGCGTCGACCCCACCGTCGGGCTCGAGCGCGAGATCCGCCAGGGCGGCATCGACATGGTGCCGGTGTCCGTGTTCGACGGCGTCGACTATGCGGCACTCGGCCACATCCACGGCCGGCAAGTGCTCACCGAGCGGGTGCGCTATGCGGGTGCACCGCTGCACTACAGCTTCGGCGAGCAGCACAAGCCGCGCGGATCCTGGCTCATCGATCTCGCCGCCGACGGCACCGTCCACGCGCAGTGGCTGGACCTCCCCGTGCCGCGCCGGCTCGTGACGCTCACCGGATCCTTCGACGAGATCCTCTCCGCGGAGAACGTCGGCGCACACGCGGACGACTGGGTCTGCGCGGTCTACACCGACGACCTGCCGCAGACCGAGCCCATGCGACGGCTGCGCGAGAAGTACCCGTTCTGCGCGCTGGTGCAGCACGAGCCGGCAGTGACGGCGCAGGCGATCGAGCCCTCCTATGCGCAGCGCCTGCGCACCGCGGTCACCGACACCGACCGCATCGATGCCTTCCTCGCCCACGTGCGGGCCGGGCAGGGGCCGACGGGGCCCGAGCAGGAGCTGATCCGCGAGGTGATCGACGACCGCACCCTCGCCGAGGCGCTGGCCTAGTGCGCCTGCACCGCCTCGAGATCGAGGGCTTCGGGCCGTTCCGCACGCGGCAGGCGATCGATTTCGACGCCTTCGCCGACGACGGGATCTTCCTCATCGGCGGGCGCACCGGCGCCGGCAAGTCGAGCATCCTCGATGCAGTCTGCTTCGGCCTGTACGGCGGCGTGCCGCGCTACAGCACCGGAGAGAAGCGGCTGCGCAGTGACTACTGCGAACCCGACGACCGCACCGAGGTCGTGGTCGAGTTCAGCACGGTCGCCGGGCGCTTCCGGGTGGCCCGCTCGCCGGAGTACCAGCGGCCGGCCAAGCGCGGAGGCGGACTCACGAAGCAGGCGCCGACGGTCTCGCTCGAGGAGCTGACGGAGTCGGGCTGGATCGGGCGCGCCGCGCGCGCCGTCGACGTCGGTCATGAGCTCGCCGACATCCTGCAGCTCACGATGGAGCAGTTCCTGCAGGTGATCCTGCTCGCGCAGAACAAATTCTCCGAGTTCCTGCTCTCCGACAGCCGCGACCGGCAGAAGCTGCTGCGCCGGCTCTTCGGCACCGAGCGGTTCGAGGAATATCAGGTGCGCTTCGATGAGCGCCGTCGCGCCGCCGAGCAGGCCCTCGGCGGACGCCGGGCGACCGTCGACGCCACGCTCGGTGAGGCCGAGCGGCTCGTCGCCGAGGCGCAGGTGGGCGGCGAGGGCGGATCCGGTGACGTGACGCCCGGCGCGCGGGCCGAGGCGGGGGAGCGGATCCTCGAGCTGCGGCGTGCGCTCGCCCGCGGTCAGTATCGCGCGGAGCAGCTCGACACAGCCCAGGACACCGCCGCGCAGGCGCTCACCGCGGCGGACACCGCCGTCGCCGACCTCCGCGAGCAGCGCCAGGCGCAGGCCGAGCGCGACCGGGCGCGCGCCGCCCTGGACGTCCTGGACGCCCAGGCCGACCGGATCGCCTCGGAGCGGATCGAACTCGATCGCGCCCGCGCCGCCGAGTCGCTGTGCCCGGCGATCGCGGCGGCGCGGCGTGCTGAGCTGGCCCGCGACGCGGCGATCGAGGCCCACGCCGTCGCGCAGCGGGCCTGGCGCGTGCACGGCGTCGAGACCGACGACCTGCGGGCGTGGGCGACCGTGCAGACCACGCTGCTCGGGGCCTGGCAGCGTGCGGCCGACCTCGAGCAGGCCGCGGCTGAGCGGGCCGCGACCCTGATCGAGGCGACCCAGGCCGCACGGATCGCCGCGGACGCCCTCGCCGCCCTCGACCGCGAGCAGGCCGAACTCCCCGCGCGGATCGCCGACCTCCGGGAATCGCGCGACGCGGCGCGACGCGAGGGCGACCGCGTCGACGATCTGATCCGCGCCGTGAGCGAGGCCGAGGTGCGCCGGGCGGCCGCCGGAGAGGTGCTCCGACTCGACCGCGCCCGCGTCGACGCCGAGAAGCACACCGCGGAGGCCGCACTCGCGCACGCGCAGACGCAGGCCGCCGTCGCGGCGCTGCGGCAGCGCCGTCTCGACGGGTACGCGGGCGAGCTGGCGCAGGCGCTGACGCCCGGCGAGCCCTGCGCGGTCTGCGGGGCGGTCGAGCACCCGACACCCGCCGCGTACGCCGATCCGGTCTCGGCCGACGACGTCGCCGAGGCCGAGCGGATCCGCGACGCCGCCGCGGAGAACGAGCGCACCCAGGCCGCCGCGGAGAGCGACCTGCGGGCTGCGCTCGCCGCCGCCGCCTCTCGTGCCGACGGCCGCACCGCAGAGCAGGCGGAGTCGGAGCTCGTCGACGCGCGCACGGCACTCGACCGGGCCCGCGAGGCCGCGACGAAGGCGCAGCACGACGACGCCGCGCTGACAGCGGCCGAGCAGCAGCACGCCGACGCAGAGGTCCGGCGCGTCGAGGCGACCTCCACCCTTGCGGCCGCCCGCGAGGAGCTGGTGCGCCACGAGCAGCGGCACGCCGAGGCGGAGGCTGTGATCGCCGCAGCGCGAGGCGACGACGAGAGCGTCGCCGACCGGATCGCGCGGATCCGGGCGCAGCTCGCCGACGCGCTCGCCGCGGCCGACGCGGGTGAAGCGCTCGCGGAACGATCCGCGGCGGCCGCGGATGCCGTTGCCGAGCGCGACGTGGCACTTCGCGCCTCGGACTTCGACGACGCGACGGCAGCCGAAACCGCGCTGCGCTCGCCCGCCGCGGCGGCCGCGCTCGACGAGCGGCTCACCGCGCACGCGGTGCAGCGCGAGAAGGAACGGGCCATCCTGTTCGACCTCGAGCTGCGTACCCTCCCGGAGGATCCGATCGACCTCGCGGCGCCCGAGCAGGCGGCCGCCACCGCACGCGCCGGATGGATGCAGGCCGTCGACGAGGCCACCCGAGCCGCGCACACCGCGCAGAGCCTGGGCGGCCTGATCGACGCCGCCGAGGCCGAGCACGCGGCGTCGGCCGATGACCAGGCCGCGTACGAGGTATTGAGGGGCCTCGCCGACACGCTCGCGGGGCGCGGCGCGAACACCCGCAAGATGAACCTCGAGACGTTCGTGCTGGCCGCGGAGCTCGAGGAGATCGTCGCCGCCGCCAACCTGCGCCTGCACGACATGTCCGCCGGCCGCTACCAGCTACGCCACTCCGATGCGCTGGCGGCGCGCGGCGCAGCCAGCGGCCTCGGCATCATCGTGTTCGACGCGTTCACCGGGCAGACCCGTCCCGCGCAGTCGCTCTCCGGCGGCGAGACCTTCCTCGGTTCGCTCGCGCTCGCGCTCGGCCTCGCCGAGGTGGTCACCGCCCGCGCCGGCGGCATCCAGCTCGACACGCTCTTCATCGACGAGGGGTTCGGATCCCTCGATGCCGAGACGCTCGACGTCGCGATGCGCACGCTCGACGAACTGCGCGCCGGTGGCCGCACGGTCGGCGTGATCAGCCACGTCGAGGCGATGCAGGAGCAGATCCCCGCGCAGATCACCGTGCGCTCCAGCCCGGAGGGCCCGAGCGTCATCGACGCGTGAGAGGAGTCAGAGCCCCAGGCTGCGCGCGATCAGCATGAGCTGCACCTCGGTGGTGCCCTCGCCGACCTCGAGGATCTTCGAGTCGCGGTAGTGCCGGGCCACGCGGTACTCGTTCATGAAGCCGTTGCCGCCGAACACCTGGGTGGCGTCACGCGCGTTGTCCATGGCCGCGTCGCTCGCGGTGAGCTTGGCGATTGCCGCCTCCTGCTTGAAGGGCTTGCCCGCCAGCATGAGCGCGGCCGCGCGGTAGTACATGCGGCGGGCGACCTGTGTGCGCGCCTCCATCCGGGCGATCTTGAACGCGATGGCCTGGTGGCCGCCGATGTGCGTGCCGAAAGACTGGCGCTCCTTGGCGTAGCGCACGGCTTCGTCGACGCAGCCCTGCGCGGCGCCGACCGAGAGCGCGGCGATCGCGATGCGACCCTCGTCGAGGATCCGCAGGAAGTTGGCGTACCCGCGACCGCGCTCACCGAGCAGGTTCTCTGCCGGGACACGCACGTCGTCGAACGACAGCCCGTGCGTGTCGGACGCGTTCCAGCCCACCTTGTCGTACGCCGGCGCGACCGTGAATCCGGCAGTTCCGGACGGCACGATGATCGTCGAGATCTCCTTGCCCTTCTCCGTCTCGCCGGTGACGGCGGTGACCGTCACGAAGGCCGTGATGTCGGTGCCGGAGTTGGTGATGAACTGCTTGGATCCGTTGATCACCCATTCCTCGGCGCCCGAGTCGTTCGTCTCGAGCCGCCCGGTGGTGCGTGAGCGGCCGGCGTCGCTGCCGGCGTCGGGCTCGGTGAGACCGAAGCCGCCGAGCGCAGTGCCCGCGGCGAGCGAGGGCAGCCAGCGCTGCCGCTGCTCCTCGGTGCCGAAGCGGTAGATCGGCATCGCCCCGAGCGAAACGCCCGCCTCGAGCGTGATCGCGACGCTCTGATCGACCTTGGCGAGCTCCTCCAGAGCGAGGCAGAGCGCGAAGTAGTCGCCGCCCATCCCGCCGTACTCCTCGGGGAACGGCAGGCCGAAGAGTCCGAGCTCGGCCATGCCTGCGACCACCTCGTACGGGAAGCTGTGCGCACGATCGTGCTCGGCCGACACCGGCGCAACCACCTGCTCGGCGAAGTCGCGCACGGTCGCGGAGAGCTCGCGGTACTCCTCGGGCAGCTCGGACGGGATCGCCTCGGTCATGATCGGCTCCTCAGTGAACGATCGGTAACTGAAATAAATGTTAGCGGGCGTTCACCCGACTGTCCAGGATCGCTATCCTTGAGCGATGACCACCGCAAGGGCGCAGGGGAAGGCGCGCACGCGCCAGCGCTTCCTCGACGCGGCGGCGCAGCTCTTTGCCGACCGGGGGTTCCATGCGGTCTCGATCGGCGAGCTCGGCACGGCGGTGGGGCTGAGCGGGCCGGCGCTGTATCGGCACTTCCCGAGCAAGGACGCCATGCTCGAGGAGATCCTGCTCGGCACGAGCGAGTTCCTGCTGCAGGGCGGATCCGACATCGTCGCGGCGCCGCATGGCTCGGATCTCGAGCTGCTCGACGCGCTGATCGACTTCCACGTCACGTTCGCGCTTGCGCATCGCGCGGTCATCCGTGTGCAGGACCGCGAGCTCGGCACCCTTCCGGCCGCGTCGAACAGGCAGGTGCGCCGGCTGCAGCGCCAGTACCTCGACCTGTGGGCGGATGTGCTCGGCCGGATCCGCCCGGCGCTGAGCCCTGCGGAGCGCCAGGTCACGATGCATGCCGCATTCGGGCTGCTCAACTCCACGGCCCACAACACCGAGCGGATCTCGGCCGCGGCGGAGCGCGAACTCCTCGGTGACGCCGCCCGCCGGGTGCTCGTCGGCTGAACCCGCGCCGTATCCCTTCGGCGCGTGTGACCGCGAGACTGCACCTGGGCCTCGAGACTGCGCTGCGGACGCGCAGTCTCGTTGCGCAGATGAAGTCTCGCGGGTAGATGCGGGGCGGGTGGGGGCGGTCAGCGCCCGAGGATCGCGCGAGCCTGGCGCAGCACCGGCTCGTCGATCATGCGGCCCTCGAACCGGAAAACCCCGCCCTGATGCGCGGCCTCGGCGAGCACGCGCTCGGCCCACACCCGCTCATCCGGTGTCGCGGCGTACCCCTCGCGGATCACCGCGACCTGACTGGGGTGGATGCACGCGGTCGCATCGAAGCCGCTCGCGGCGGCGTCGATCACTTCGGCGCGCAGCCCCGTGAGGTCGGCGATGTCGAGGTGTACGGAGTCGATCGCGGCCTTTCCGAACGCCTTCGCGGCGAGCAGCACGCGGGAGCGCGCGTGGCGCGCGACATCGCGGTAGCGGCCCGCATGGGCCCCCTCGGTGATCCGGCTGGACCGGCCCGCCATGCTCGCGACGAGATCCTCCGCCCCCCACATGAGCCCGATCGCGGCGGGATGAGCGGCGATCTCCTCGGCGCGCACGACGCCCAGCGCCGTCTCGCACAG
>JAFDWM010000095.1 GCA_018268455.1 Actinomycetota bacterium
CGACAACAGGACAAGCGCGCGGACCGCAGCAGCGGATCGATCGTCGGATCCGAGGCGAGGCCCTATCGCGACACCCGCGTTCCTGCCATCGCATGGCGACGCGCAGGCTTGTTGCTCAGGTTCCGCATACACAGTTCGGGACGACCACACCGCGATTCAGGGCAGAATGGTTCCTGCACGCGAACAGCGCGATCAGGAGGTACGGCATGGGCGAGACGACACGGGCGGACGACGCGTCGCTCGACGCGGCCCTGACCAGCCCGCTGCACCTTCCGCACGCCGCCGCGGAATGTCCGAAGTGCTTCACCGAGCTGCAGCGCAATCGCGACTGGTGGTCGGCGAAGCCGGACGGATCCCGTCTGGTCGGTCTCGTCGTCGCTCGTGACGGCATGCCGTCGGTCGTGCAGCAGCGCGACGACCTCACCCGCTTCGGGGTGCCGATCGAGGGCTTCCGCCACCCGGCACCCGACATCCTGGAGAGCTGGACCGACCGCATCGCGCGCCTCATCGAGACGCTCAAGGCCGGCGACGTGCTGGTCGTCGCCAACATCCACGCCCTCGGCCGCGACATCGACGAGGAGACGCGCACCGTCGCGACCCTGCGCCACAAGGGCGTGATGGTGAAGGTGCTCAGCCACACCGCCCGCCACCTCTCCGACGCCGGCCGCTGAGCGGCCCTCCCCCGCGCCGTCGTCGGCGCACGGACCGCGTCAGCGCACGGACCGCGTCAGCGCACGGACCGCGTCAGCGCACGGACCAGGTGTCTCCGAAGCGCTCCGTCGCCGCGAGGAGCCGTTCCCGGCGCGCCTCCGCGTCCGGCGCGGGGGTGAAGCCGGCCAGCGACGAGTGCTGCAGCACCAGTTCGGCGACCTGCTCGACCAGCCCGAGACCGAGCGCGGGCACGACGGGGCCGAGCATGGCCGCGACGTCACCCTGCTGCCCGAAGAACACCCAGCGCCGTGACGCGTACTCCGCCCCCTGCACGCCCTCGAGCAGCGTCGAGGAGAACCCGTCACCGAAGTGATCGGACGCCACGATCTGGCCGGTCGGCGGCAGCAGCGTCGTCGCCGTGCTGAGGAAGCCCGCGACGTCCGCGTCGCTCATCCGCTCGCCCGTCGCGTAGATCGTGAACGGCGCCAGCATCGCCGCGTCGCCCGTCATGATCAGGAATAGGGCGGCCTCGTCGTCGGCGAGCGCCGCGAGGTCGTCGAGTGCGAGCGCGATGCGCTCCGGTGCCCGGTCGGCAGGCTCCTGCGCGGTCGTGAACTCCGCCGCGGTCCGGGCGGCCCAGGCCGACCGCTCCACGGGGTCGTCGATGCGTCCCGGGATCGCGATGGCATGCCGGTCCGGGATCGCGAACGCGAAATCGAGTCGCCGTGCGTCATCGGTCATCGCTGCTCCATCCGTCGGCCCGCTCATTCGGGGATCCAGGCGAAGGTTGCGACGTGCACGTCGAAGAGCAGCTTCCACGCCTCGAGCGTGGGATGGTCATCGGGCATGTCGTCGGCATACGCCGCATTCACGATCCAGTGCACGGCCTGCGTGCGCCGCGTGCCGGGAATCGGGATCAGGTAGTTCAGCATCAGCGAGCGGGCCGTCTCGCCGTCCATCGTGACGGGGCGGCGCTCGACCCAGCTCAGAATGCGGCCGTCCTCGCCCAGGGGCGCCGCGCCGTAGGACGCGACCATGTTCAGCACGACGTCATCGAGGGGCAGCTCGGGTGTCGAGGTGCGCTTGATGCCGACGAGGCTGGCGGATCCGAGGATCCAGGTGGGTGCGTTCTCGCCCGGAAGCGCGTAGGCGAAGCCGTGCTGCCTGCGCAGGTTCGCCAGCGCGTCGCGCACATGCAGGCCGAGCGTCGCCGCCAGATCCGGGCGGCTCGCGGCACCCAGTCGCGCCGTCGCCTTCGCCAGGAGTGCCCGCTCGTCCTCTTCGCCGAGATCGAAGACCAGCCATCCGGGCGGAACCAGCATGCGGAACGGCGGCAGTGCCGGCGTCCTGCGCCCGAGAAGCTCATTTCGCAGATCGCTCATCCGTCCACCCTCTCATCCCCGCGGCGCGGACTCTGCACGGCCATGCGGATGCTCACCCGCGCGTGGCCCAGTCGTACACCGCGTCGAACGCACGGGGGAACGTGCCGTTCGCCCCCGAGAAGATGGTGTTGACGATGCCCAGCTGGGCCGACCAGACGCTCGAGACCGTGTCGAGCGCGTCGATGCCGCGCGACCCCAGGCTGGCCCATTCCGGGAGGTGCTTGCCGGTGAGCATCCCGGTGGTGAAATCGAGCGCCTTGGACCCGGGACCCGCCCCCTTGAGCGCGAGAACCTCCCGCGAGCCCAGACGCAGGAAGTCGCGTCCGAACTCACCTGCGAAGCCCTTGAAGAATCCCTTCACGCCGGCGCCGCCGAGGCCCTTGAAGAACTTGAAGCCGGGGCCTATGAAGGGCACGCAGCCTATGATCGCGAACGCCAGGCCGAGCGGATCCCCGTCGCCGATCGCGTACTTGGTGATCTGCACGGCGAGGGTCAGCACCGCCACGATCGCGCCGAGTGCCATGACGATCGGTCCACCCACGATGATGGCGAGCACGGCGAGCACGATGCCGAGCACGGTGAGCACATCGGCGAGCTCGTTCAGGAACCCCTTGAGGTCGTCCTTCCACGAGTCCTCGATCTTGCCGCTCATGCCCCCCTTGATGGAGCTGACGGCGTGTTCGTACGCGGTGTGCCAGGTGTTCCACTCGAGGTCGTAGTCGTGGGCGAGCGCGGTCCATTGACCGTGCACGTCGCTCGCGTGGCCGGCGGCCGCCGCAGACGCGGCCTTCGCCTTGTCGTACTTGTCCTTGTCGTCCTGCTCGGCATCCGCTCCTGGCTCGTTCCCGACAGCACACTGCTTGGACTCGGACGTCGACTCCGCCTGGAAGTACTCGTTCCACTTGGTCCGCAGGTCCTCTGCGAGCTGGTTGAGCCGAGGCTGCGACAGCTCCACCGCCTTCCCGTAGTCGGTGATGTGCGGGCCGACGGCCGTATACAGCTCACCGCCCTTGCCCAGATCGCCGTTGACCTCCTCCGCGACCTTGCGGAGCTTGTCGATCGCCTCGCCCTCCATCTCGGCGCCGTCGGCGACGAGACGCTCGATGAGCTTCCATGCCTTGGTCATCTCCGCGCCGAGATCGGTGATCTGCGTGCCGCGCGCCAAGATGTCGGAGGGTGTCCCGTCGAGGTGGTCGATCGGGTGCTTGCCGACGGGAGTGCTGTACGGCATGTAGGGGGTGGCCATCAGTTGCCTCCCTTGTTCTCGGACTTCTTGGCGGCCTCGACGTCGAAGTCCTTGAAGCCCTTGATGACCGCGTCGACGTGCTCCTTGAGCTTCGAGCAGTTCTCGATGAGGGCCTTGCGCCGGTCGTCCCAGCGGGTCTCGAAGTCGTCGGCCACACCGCGCAGCGCGCTCTCCCCATACGGATGCCCCACCGCGTCCTTGAGGTCGTTGCGCCGGTGCACGGCGTTCTCGAACTCGTCGACGATGTCCTTGAGCTCCGTGGACAGCCCGTCCAGCTGGTCGTACTTGACCTTCACACCCATGTGCTGTTCCCTCCCTAACGCCCTACAAAAATATGCGGCATCCTCGACCAGCCGCGATGGGCAGAACTCCCCATCCGCCGCGGCTCACCCCATCGACATGCCGATCAGCACCACGACGACGCCGAAGACGAGCGGGAGCAGGCAGCCGATCACGAACGACCTGCCCGCGCCGGACGGCCGGAACAGCGCCCGCCGCCGGGCCGTGCGCGCGGGATCCGCGGGAGCGGGATCCGACGGAGCCGGCTCCGCCGGGCCGACGGGCTGCGCGTCCAGGCGCCGGTCGAGCAGCGCCGCCAGGTCCTCGATCCACTCCCAGAACGCCGGGTCCTCGACCGACACCCGGTCGCGCGCGATGAAGAAGATCTTCGAACCGGTCGACTCGACGTCGACATCACCCGCGACCGCCACCAGATCCGCGAGGGTCTCGGTCGTCAGCAGTGCTCGCACCGCCGGCTCGTCCGGCGGCGCGCAGAACACCCGCACGCGCGCATCGATCTCGGCGATCTCCTGCTGATCGGCGCGCGGCTGCCAGGAGGGCATGCCACCGGGAGCGTCGCGGGCGAGGATCGCGAACGCGGGCAGCGGGTTGCGCACCGTGAAGCTCGCATAAGCCGCAGAGCGCGGCATCCGGGTCCTGGCCGCCCACGTCTCGTAGTCGTAGTTCGCCGCGGCGAACGGCCGGGCCGCGGATCCGGTCACGATGTCCGTCGCGATCCGGGCCGAGCCGATGCCGAACAGCTGTGCGGGCTCGTCCGGATCCTCCTCGCGCAGCCGGTATCCGAGCCCGTTGCGCTGTGCGAACCGGCTGAGCAGATACCAGCGGCGATCCGCGTCCCGACGGACCGCGGTGAGCGCGCGGATGCGCGCGACGAGCAGCGGAAGCACCATCACGATCGCCGTCGGCAGCAGCAGCGCGCCGTTCGTGCGCGCGTGCGTGAACAGCGTGATCGTCATCTGCAGGATCACCAGGAAGAAGTAGCTGAGCAGTCCGGCGCCGACGACAAGCACGACCGAACGGATCACGGGCCCCGCGGTGACCTTGGCACCCGCGTGCGCGCCGATCTCGGCCCGCAGCCGCTCGTCGCCCTCCGCCTTGGCTGCCCCGGCCGGCACGGTCGCCGTCAGTTCCGCCGTGTCGAAACGCAGGATTCCGGCATCGCTCATGCGAGGCGCTCCCCTTCGACCAGCGGCAGCTGCACGATCACCTGACGTCCCGCCTGCACGAAGATGCCGCGGCCCTCGGGGAAGTCGGTGCGCTTCACCTTCGGGAACGGCACCTTGAACACGGCGTCGCCGTCGAAGGCGTCGGGCTTGAGCACGATGCCCTTGCGGCCCGCCTTGAAGTCACCGATGTAGCCGAAGCCGCTGGTGGCCTGGGTCACGTCGAGGTCGCCGATCAGCAGGTGGTCGCTGCGGTTGATCGCCTGGAACAGCGCCTTCATGTCGCGCTCCGCCGGGGTATCCGCGAACTGCGGTACGTCCTCCACGACGACGAGCAGGCGCACCGGCATCGACTCGTCGCCGGCGAGCTCGGCGAGCTCCTGCGCGAGCTCCTTGGCGGCCTCGGGCGTGGTGGCGCTGCGCGTCCAGTCGGCGTAGTCCTTCAGGACCGATCGGCGCCCGCCGAAGTGGAACAGCTTCACCTGCGGGTCGAACCGGCGCATCGAGGTGATGATGCCCTTGAGCGCCGTGGTCTTGCCGGACTGCGGGGGACCCGCCACGAGGAACGTGCCGATCGGGTCGAAGTCGCGGGCGGCGAGGGTGTCCTCCGCCACTCCCAGCACTGGGAACTCCCCGACGCGGTCGGGCAGCGTCGAGGGCGCGAGCCGGGTGGGCAGCGAGCCGATCTCGGCCACCTCGCGGGCGCCCGCCGCCCGCAGGGCCCCGGCCATCGCCTCCAGCAGCTTGGTCTGCTCGGCCACATTCGGAGTGCCGCCGAGGGTCGCGATCTGCGTCTCCAGGCCGTCCACGATCGCGCGCCCCGGCGCGGAGCGCTCGTCGAGCACGTCCTTCGGGGCGTTGAGCATGGCATAGCCGGACTCGTCGCTGAGGCGCAGCACGACCTTGCGCGAGACGTTCGCGCTGACCGCGGTCGGCACGGATCCGGAGCGGTCGGCGGTGGCGATCACGTGCACGCCGAGCGGCCGGCCTTCGCCGAGGATGCGCATGAACGTCTGGTAGAACGGCATCCGCGCCGTGGTCGACTCCCACTCGCTGCGGAACTGCGGGAACCCGTCGAGCAGGAACAGGATCCGCGGCTCGTCGATGCCGGTGAGCTCGCGGTACTCGGTGAGGCTCGCGGCGTTCGCGGCGCTGAACCGCTTGCCGCGGTCATCGAGCACGCGGGCGAGCGAGCGCAGGATGCGCTGCACGCGCTCGGCGTCGTCGCCGGAGATGACGGATCCGACCTGCGGCAGGATCTCGAGGCTCTTCAGCGCCCCGGATCCGAAGTCCAGGGCGTACACCTCGACGTT
>JAFDWM010000096.1 GCA_018268455.1 Actinomycetota bacterium
CTGATCGACCTCGGCAGCGGCATCGCCGTGACCACCGTCGGCAATGCGCACCCGAAGGTCGCCGCGGCCATCGCCGCACAGGCTGCGCAGTTCACCCACACCTGCTTCATGATCTCGCCGTACGAGTCGTACATCGAGGTCGCCGAGGCGCTGAACCGGCTCACCCCCGGCGACTTCGCGAAGAAGAGCGCGCTGTTCAACTCG
This sequence comes from Actinomycetota bacterium, assembly GCA_018268455.1. Classification (GTDB taxonomy): domain Bacteria; phylum Actinomycetota; class Actinomycetes; order Actinomycetales; family Microbacteriaceae; genus Microbacterium. The sequence goes on from JAFDWM010000096.1 coordinate 205, forward strand.
GGCGCCGAGGCGGTCGAGAACGCGATCAAGATCGCCCGCAAGCACACCGGCCGCCCGGCCGTCGTCGCCTTCGACCACGGCTACCACGGTCGCACGAACCTGACCATGGCGCTCACCGCCAAGGCCATGCCGTACAAGAGCGGCTTCGGCCCGTTCGCCCCCGAGGTGTACCGCGCGCAGGCCTCCTACCCGTACCGCGATGGCCTGACCGGCGCCGAGGCGGCCGCCCGCACGATCCAGCAGCTCGAGAAGCAGATCGGCGCAGAGAACCTCGCCGCCGTCATCATCGAGCCCATCCAGGGCGAGGGCGGCTTCATCGTCCCCGCCGACGGGTACCTGCCGGCGATCGTCGACTGGTGCCGCGCGAACGGCGTCGTGTTCATCGCCGACGAGGTGCAGACCGGCTTCGGCCGCACCGGCGCCATGTTCGCCAGCGAGATCTTCGGCATCGAGCCCGACCTCATCACCACCGCCAAGGGCATCGCCGGCGGCATGCCGCTGGCCGGGGTCACCGGACGCGCCGAGATCATGGACGCGTCGCACTCCGGCGGTCTGGGCGGCACCTACGGCGGCAACCCCGTGGCCTGCGCTGCCGCGCTCGCCGCGATCGACGCCTACGAGACCGAGGGGCTGCTCGAGCGCGCGGTCGAGATCGGCACGATCCTCAAGGCACGCCTCGGCGCGCTCCAGGCCTCCGACCCGCGCCTCGGAGACATCCGCGGCCACGGCGCGATGATCGCCGCCGAGTTCGTGGATCCGGCCACCGGCGCCCCCGACGCGGCGCTCACCGCCGCCGTCGCGAAGGCCGCGATCGCCGAAGGCGTGATCGTGCTGACCTGTGGCACGTTCGGCAACGTGATCCGGTTCCTGCCGCCGCTGTCGATCGGCGACGACCTGCTGAACGAGGGCCTCGACATCGTGGCGAAGGCACTCGCAGCCCACTGAGACGTCCGGGTGCGATCGGGATCGGGGGATGCTGGATCGCGCCCGGCAACTTTTCTGAAGACGCAAGACAGAGCAAGACAAGACGCAGCACCGCCTGATCGCGCACGAACGCGTAACCGATGAAGGAGTCGAAATTGGCCGATATCACCCGTGACGTGCTCATCGTGGGAGCGGGCGCCGCAGGCACCACCGCCGCGAACGAACTGCGCAAGGCGGGGCTGTCGGTCGTCGTGCTGGAGGCACGCGACCGCGTCGGCGGACGGCTCTGGACCGACGTCATCGACGGCGCCATGCTCGAGATCGGCGGCCAGTGGGTCTCGCCCGACCAGGACGCGCTGATCGAGACGATCGACGAACTGGGGCTGGAGACCTTCAGCCGCTACCGCGACGGCGACAGCGTCTACGTCGGCCCCGACGGCACGCTGCACCGGTTCACCGGTGAGATGTTTCCGGTCTCCGCGGAGACCGAGGCGGTCATCGCCGAGATCACCGAGCGCCTCGACGCCATGGTCGCCGAGATCGACCCCGATCGTCCGTACGCGCACCCGAAGGCCGCGGAGTGGGACGCGGTCACGTGGGACGCCTGGCTGCGCGCGCAGACCGACGACGACGAGGCCGTGCGCAACCTCGCTTTCGCGACCGGATCCGCGATGCTCACCAAGCCGACGCACGCGTTCTCGCTGCTGCAGTCGCTGCTCATGGCGGCATCCGCCGGCTCGTACTCGAACCTCGTCGACGCCGACTTCATCCTGGACAAGCGCGTCGTGGGCGGTCTGCAGCAGGTTCCGCTGCTGCTCGCCGAGCGCCTCGGCGACGACGTGCTGCTGAACCAGCCGGTGCGCACCCTGGAGTGGGGCGAGAACGGCGTCACCGCGACGACAGATTCGCTCACCGTGCGCGCCCGCCACGCGATCCTCGCGCACGCCCCGGTGCTCTACGACCGGATCTCCTTCGTGCCCGCCCTCCCGCGCCGCCAGCACCAGATGCACCAGCACCTGTCGATGGGCTTCGTGATCAAGGTGCACGCGGTGTACGACCGGCCGTTCTGGCGCGAGCAGGGCCTGAGCGGCACCGCGTTCAGCCCGTACGAGCTCTCGCACGAGGCCTACGACAACACCAACCACGGTGACGAGCGCGGCACGCTGGTCGGCTTCGTCAGCGATCAGAACGCCGACGACCTGTTCGAGCTCAGCGCCTCCGAGCGCAAGGCGCGGATCCTCGAGTCCCTCTCGCACTACTACGGTCCCGAGGCGAAGAACCCGGTCGTCTACTACGAGAGCGACTGGGGCACCGAGGAGTGGACGCGCGGCGCGTACGCGGCGAGCTTCGACATGGGCGGCCTGCACCGCTACGGCAAGGACCTCCGCTCCGCTGTCGGCCCGATCCACTTCGCCTGCTCCGACCTGGCCGGCGCCGGCTACCAGCACGTCGACGGGGCCATCCGGATGGGCCGCCTCGCCGCCGCGCAGATCCTCGACGCCGTCCGCTCCGCCTCCGACGCGACCGTCGCAGCGGGGGGCGCATGACGCGAGCGATCGTCGTCGGCTTCCGGCCGACGCACTCCGGATCCGACGCCCTGACGCTGGGCGTGCGCCTCGCGCGCAGCACCGGTGCGCGACTGCACGTCGTCACGGTGCTGCCCGGCGAGGGCGCGCCAGCCGCGGCTCCGGAGAGCTCGCAGGAGACACCCGCGCAGAAGCAGGCGCACGCCGGGCTGCTCCAGACGGCCGCGCAGATCCCCGCCGGCATCGCCCACTCCGTGCACGTGCGGCTCGGCGAGTCGGTCGCCGAGGGCCTCACCGACGCGGCGCGGGAGTTCGACGCGCGACTGGTCGTGGTCGGAGCCGCGAACGGCGGGCTGTTCGGATACCACCGGATCGGCACCGTCGCCGGCGAGCTGCTGCACTCCTCCCCGGTGCCGGTCGCGCTCGCCCCCGCGGGTCTCGCGCGCGCGGCCGATGCCGACGCCGACCTGACCCGGGTGACCGCCGCGTTCGGCACCAGGCCGGGAGCCGATCTGCTGCTGGACGCCTCGGTTGACCTGGCCACCGCCAGTGGCAGCAGCATGCGCCTGGTCTCACTGGTGCCGCTGGACGTACCCGCATCCCTCGGTTTCGGCGCGATGAGCCTGGTCGACGGCGCGCTCGGCGACGACGTACTGGCTCGCGCCTCCGAGGCGCTTCCCGCCGGCACCGCTGCCGAGGTCGAGCGCGCCGCCGGGGGCACGATCGAGGAGGCCGTGGCACGCCTGAGCTGGCGGCCCGGCGAGGTGCTCGTGGTCGGATCCAGCCGGCTCGCGCAGCCGCGTCGGCTCTTCCTGGGATCCACCGCCGCGAAGATGCTGCATGTGCTGCCGGTGCCGATGATCGTCGTGCCGCGCACCAGCCACGATCCGCTCAGCGACCGGGATGCATCGCACCGGGATCCGACGATCGTGCGCCCCGAGCAGAACACCATGCTCGGGGACACAACCGCCGAACGCGCCGACATGATCGGCTTCTCATACGGCATCGCCGTCGTCCGGCGCGCCGTCGCCGCGATGAACACCGCCCATCCGCGTTCCCCTGGCCTCGCCCAGGGGTGACGCCCCCAACCGCCGCTCCGGAGAGCCTTCGCCACGGCCGAGACGCTCCGGATCCGACAGCAATCGAGAGAGAAGGATCCTCATGACCGATCAGGAGAAGACGCTGCTGGACAGCGTCCCCACCGGGCTCTACATCGCGGGCGAGTGGGTCGCCGCCGAGGGGGACAAGACCTTCGACGTGCACGACCCCGCCACCAACGACGTCGTGCGCACGATCGCCGACGCCTCGCCGGCCGACGGCATGCGGGCCCTCGACGCGGCCGTCGCCGCGCAGGATTCCTGGGCCGCCACCCCGCCGCGCACCCGCAGCGACATCCTCCGCCGCGCGTTCGACCTCGTGCAGGCGCACAAGGAGGACCTGGCGCTGCTGATGACCGTCGAGATGGGCAAGCCGCTCGCGGAGGCCCGCGGCGAGGTCGGCTACGGCGGCGAGTTCCTGCGCTGGTTCAGCGAGGAGGCGGTGCGCATCTCCGGCCGCTACGGCCTGAACCCCGAGGGCACCGGACGCATGGTCGTCTCGCAGCGCCCGGTGGGCCCGTCGTTCTTCGTCACCCCGTGGAACTTCCCGTTCGCGATGGCGACCCGCAAGATCGCGCCCGCGCTCGCCGCCGGCTGCACCGTGGTGATCAAGCCCCCGGCACTCACCCCGCTCACCACGATGTACTTCGTGAAGCTGCTCGAGGAGGCGGGCCTGCCGGCCGGCGTCGTGAACGTCGTGCAGACCTCGCGCTCGTCCGCGCTGTCGGCCCCGATCATCGCCGACCCGCGGCTGCGCAAGCTCTCGTTCACCGGATCCACCGAGGTCGGCCGCAAGCTCATCGCCCAGGCGGCGGAGGGCGTGCTGCGCGTGTCGATGGAGCTCGGCGGCAACGCCCCGTTCGTGGTGTTCGACGACGCCGACCTCGACAAGGCCGTGGAGGGCGCCCTCGCGGCGAAGTTCCGCAACATCGGTCAGGCCTGCACCGCCGCGAACCGCTTCATCGTGCACCAGGACGTCGCGGACGAGTTCGCCCGGCGCATCACCGAGCGCGTGAACGCGATGAAGATCGGGCGCGGCACCGAGGACGGCGTGACCATCGGCCCGCTGATCGACCACGACGCGGTAGCCAAGGCGCAGGAGCTCGTCGGCGACGCCGTCGAGCGCGGCGCGACGCTGCTGTCCGGCGGCAAGGCGCTCGAGGGCGTCGGATCCTTCTACGAGCCGACCGTGCTCGCGAACGTGCAGGCGGGCAGCGAGATCCTCCGCGAGGAGATCTTCGGCCCGGTGCTCGCGATCGCGACCTTCGCCGACGAGGCCGAGGCCGTGCGCCTCGCGAACGACACCGAGTACGGCCTGGTCTCCTACGTGTTCACGCAGGATCTCGCGCGCGGGCACCGGATGATCGACGCGCTCGAGACGGGCATGATGGGACTCAACGTGGGCGTCGTGTCGAACGCGGCCGCCCCCTTCGGCGGCGTCAAGCAGTCCGGCGTCGGCCGCGAGGGCGGGTTCGAGGGCATCCACGAGTACCTGTCCACGAAGTACACGCTGATCCCGGTCGACTGAGACCATCGCGTCGGCGGCTGCCGACCGCTCATCTCCCGCGAGACGACCGGTCGGCAGGAGCAGACGGAGCAGTGCCAACCGAAAGGAACCGGAATGACCGACTACGCCGTCGTCAACCCGGCCACGGGCGAGACCGTGGCCAGCTACGAGACCTTCACCGATGCGCAGATCGACGATGCCGTCGCTCGCGCGGCGGCCGCCGCAGTGATCTGGGCGGCCACGCCGGTCGCCGAGCGCGCCGCCGTGGTGCGCAAGATCGCCGAGGGGCACCGCGCCCGTCGTGACGAGTTCGCCGCGATCATCGTCCGCGAGATGGGCAAGCCCCTCGCCGCGGCCGTCGGCGAGGTCGACTTCGCCGCCGACATCATCGAGTTCTACGCCGACAACGCGGAGAAGATCAACGCGGACCAGCCGCTGGACATCCTCGGAGATGGCACGGCGGTCATCCGCAAGGCGCCGCTGGGCGTGCTGTTCGGCATCATGCCGTGGAACTTCCCGGCGTACCAGGTCGCCCGGTTCACCGGCCCGAACCTGGCGATCGGCAACACGATCATCCTCAAGCATGCACCGCAGTGCCCCGAGTCCGCGGCGCTCCTCGAGGAGATCTATCGCGACGCGGGCCTGCCCGACGGTGGCTACGTGAACGTGTACGCGACCAACGAGCAGTCCGCGACGATCATCGCCGACCCGCGCGTGCAGGGCGTCTCGGTCACCGGATCCGAGCGCGCGGGAGCCGCCGTCGCCGAGGTGGCCGG
>JAFDWM010000097.1 GCA_018268455.1 Actinomycetota bacterium
GTCCCGCGATCGCGGGACAGGACGGGGCGTCGTCGTGCCGGCACCGGATCCCCGCATGGACTCAGGTCCTCTTCACAAGAAGCTCCCACAAGTGCCACAGTGAAGCAAACACCGTAACTCCGCTGCTGAACGAAGGAGAGACCATGCCAACTCCCACTGCTGTCAAGATCTCGTTCTGGATCTTTCTCCTCGGCGCCGTCCTCGAAGTCGTGGCCGGCGTGATCATCCTCGGTGCGGGGATCACTGCGGCCGCCGCCGGCGACACGCTCACCATCGGCACGACCCCGGCGAGCGGGCCGGTGCTCATCGCGACCGGAGTGATCGCGCTCGTGATCGTCGCCGTCGAACTACTCGTGCTCTGGAAGATGAAGGCCGGGCGCAACTGGGCGCGGGTCCTGCTGACGGTGCTCGAAGTGCTCTCGATCATCGGAGTGTTCACCGGCACGAACGGCGTCGGCATCCTGGCCGTGATCATCTCGGTGGTCGCCGTCGTCCTGATGTGGCTGCCGACGTCCAACGAGTACTTCAAGGCTGCTTCGCCGCGTCAGCCGTAGAACAGCTTCTCGAAGTCTCGCCGAGCGCGCCGGGTGGTGCGCAGATAGTCCTCTTCGAGTGCGATCGCAGAGCGGTCGGGGTAGCCGAGGATCCGCCCGACGCCGTCGAGCTCGCGCGGATCCAGCGGCAGCACATCCTTGGTCTGCCCCGTGAGCAGCGTCATCGCCGAACGCAGCCGGCTGGACAGCCTCCACGCATCACGCAGTCGATCCCCGGCGGCGACCGGGATGTACCGCTCCGCGACTGCGGCATCGAGCGCGCCCAGCGTCGATGTCGTGCGCAGCGCAGGCACGGCGTGCCCGTGCTGGAGCTGCACGATCTGGATCAGCCATTCGACGTCGCTGAGCGTGCCGGGGCCGAGCTTGAGGTGACGTCGCGGATCCACGCCCTGAGGCAGACGCTCGCCCTCCACACGCGCCTTGATCCGTTTGATCTCACGGAGTCCTGCGAGGTCGAGCGTCTCCGGATAGCGCACGCCGTCGGCGAGCTTCATGAAGCGCTCGATGAGCTTGCGGCTTCCTGCGATGCCGCGTGCGCGCAGCAGCGCCTGCGCCTCCCAGGACAGCGACCAGCGGCCGTAGTACGCGGCGTACGAATCGAGGCTGCGCACCATCGGCCCGTTGCGCCCCTCCGGGCGCAGATCCGCGTCGAGCTCGAGCGGGAGGCGATGATCCGTCAGGTGCTCGCGGAGCCCCGCGACCATGCGTGAAGCGAGTTGCTGGGCGCGCTCCGGATCCACACCGTTCGCGTCGTGCACGAACAGCACGTCGGCGTCGGATCCGAACCCGAGCTCCGCGCCGCCGAAGCGCCCCATCGCGATGATCGAGAAGTCGAGGGCGTCGTCCTCCGGCGGCACCACGTCGCGGCGCACCGCCCGCAGCGCGGCCTGGATCGTCGTCTCGGTGATGTCTGTGAGTGCGCTCGCGACCTCGTCGATCGTCAGCACGTCCAGCACCGAGCCCATCGCGGCGCGCAGGAGCTCCCGGCGGCGCAGCGCCCGTACCGAGCGCATCGCGTCGACGATCGGCTCATGGCGCATCTGGATCGCCCTGGCCTCGTCGTCCAGCGCCTGCGACGAGCGGGGCCGCAGCTGCTCGGTGCTCTCCAGCCACGCCACGGACTCCGGGATCCACTCCATCAGCTCGCCGATGTAGCGCGAGCTCGACAGCACCCGGGTGAGCCGCTCGGCGGCACCTGACGAGTCGCGCAGCATCCGCAGGAACCAGGGCGTGTCGCCGAGGCGCTCGCTGATGCGCCGGAACGCGATCAGTCCGTAGTCGGGATCCGTGCCGTCGGCGAACCAGCGGACCATGATCGGCATCAGATGCTTCTGGATCGTCGCCTTGCGGCTGAGCCCGGTGGTGAGCGCGCCGATGTGCCGGAGCGCGCCGGCCGGATCCCGGAACCCGATCGCGGCGAGGCGGTCATGCGCCTGATCGGTCGAGAGCGTGCGCTCCTCCTCCGGCAGCGAGGCGACGGCGCTCAGCAGCGGCCGGTAGAACAGCCGCGTGTGCAGGTCGCGCACCTCGCGGCGCACGTCCTCCCACACCTTCCGGATGCCCTCTGCCGTCTCCGCGAGGCCCGTCGCGCGCGCGAGCACCCGCAGCGCCTCCTCCTCCCGGGGGACCAGGTGGGTGCGCTGCATCTCCCGCAGCTGCAGCCGATGCTCGATCAGCCGCAGCACCCGGTAGTCGTGCGCGAACAGCGCGGCCTCGGCGCGTCCGATGTAGCCGCCCTCCACGAGTGCGTCGAGGGCCGCCAGGGTGCCGCGCTGACGGATCTCCGGATCGGTGAGGCCGTGCACGAGCTGCAGCAGCTGCACGGTGAACTCGATGTCGCGCAGGCCGCCGGGGCCGAGCTTGAGCTGGTACGGCACATCTTCCGCAGCGATGTGCTCGGTGACCCGCTCGCGCATGCGCTGCACGCTGCCGACGAAGTCCTCCCGTGCCGCGCTGGACCACACCTTCGGCTGCACGGCACGCAGGTACTCCGCACCGAGCTCGGCGTCGCCCGCGAGAGGGCGAGCCTTCAGCAGCGCCTGGAACTCCCAGCTCTTCGCCCAGCGGTCGTAATACGCGACGTGCGAGGAGAGCGAGCGTACGAGGGCCCCCTGCTTGCCCTCAGGGCGCAGCGCGGCGTCGACCTCCCAGAGCGGCGGTTCGGCTTCGATCCCGGAGACCGCCTGCATGAGCTCGCGCGCGAGCCGCGTGGCGAGATCGATCGCATGCGACTCGTCGAGCGCGGCGTCATCGCCGGATCCGGCCACGTAGATGACGTCGACGTCGCTCACGTAGTTGAGCTCGCGCGCACCGGTCTTGCCCATGCCGATCACTGCGAGGCGGGTGAGCGCGACCTGCCGGCGGAGCTCCTCGGATCCGTCTGCGACGGCCGTGCGCGCGATGGCCAGCGCGCCTTCGAGCGCGGCAGAGGCGGCGTCCGCCAACGCCGCCGAGACGTCGGCGACGGCCGCGACCGGGTCGGCGGAGGCCAGGTCGTACACGGCGATCTCCGCGATCGCGCGGCGGTAGGCGACGCGCAGGGCGATGCGGGCCGCGGCGTCTCCGGTTTCCGCGAAGCCGTCCACGGCGCCGACCGCCTCGAGCAGACGCGTGCGCAGCTCCTCGGCCGTGGGCAGGTCGCCGCGAAGCTCGCACAGCACGCTCAGCTGTTCCGGTCGTCGCTCGAAGAACCGCGCGTGGCCGGACGATGCGCCGAAGAGCGACCAGGCCCGGCCCGCCGCCACATCGTCCTGCAGGACCGTGGCGACCGCGTCGGGCCGTCGTCGCGCGACCCGGATCAGCCCGGCCAGCGCCTCATCCGGGTCGGCACTGCGCCGTCCCTCGACAAGCGCGTTCGGTGCGACCCCGACGATCTCGGCCAGTTCACCGAGCCGGGCGGCGGCGGCGGAGAGTTCGACGAACCCCAGCCGGGCGAGCGCGGAGAGCGACAGGGCATCGTCGAAGCGGGGCACGCCGGACCTCGCTCAGAGCAGCTCGAGGTTGCTCTTGAGCTCGAACGGCGTGACCTGGCCGCGATACGCCTCCCACTCCTTGCGCTTGTTCAGGAGCACATAGGTGAACACCTGCTCGCCGAGCGTCTCGGCGACGAGCTCGGACTCCTCCATCAGCTCGAGCGCGTGGTCGAGGCTCGCGGGCAGCGGCGCATAGCCGAGAGCGCGCCGCTCGGCGTCGCTCAGCGACCACACGTTGTCCTCCGCCTCGGGCGGGAGGTCGTAGCCCTCCTCGATGCCCTTCAGGCCCGCGGCGAGCAGGAGTGCGTACGCGAGATACGGATTGGCCGCCGAGTCGAGCGCGCGGTACTCGATGCGCGTGGACTGACCCTTGTTCGGCTTGTACATCGGCACCCGGATCAGCGCCGAGCGATTGGCGTGCCCCCAGGTCACGAAGCTCGGGGCCTCGTCGCCGCCCCACAGCCGCTTGTACGAGTTCACGAACTGGTTGGTGACTGCTGCGATCTCGTTCGCGTGTCGCAGGAGCCCTGCGATGAACTGACGGCCGGTGCGCGAGAGCTGGTACTGCGCGCCCTCCTCGTAGAAGGCGTTGGTGTCGCCCTCGAACAGCGACATGTGCGTGTGCATGCCGCTGCCCGGGTGATTGCTGAGGGGCTTCGGCATGAAGGTGGCGTACACGCCCTGCTCGATGGCGACCTCCTTCACCACCGTGCGGAACGTCATGATGTTGTCGGCCATCGTCAGCGCATCGGCGTAGCGGAGATCGATCTCGTTCTGACCCGGCCCGCCCTCGTGGTGGCTGTACTCCACCGAGATGCCGAGATCCTCCAGCATGCGCACCGAGCGGCGACGGAAGTCGTGCGCAGTGCCGCCGGGCACATTGTCGAAATAGCCGGCGGAGTCGACGGGCACCGGCCCCTCCGGACCGAACTGCGAGGACTTGAGCAGGTAGAACTCGATCTCCGGGTGCGTGTAGAACGTGAAGCCGGCGTCGGCCGCCTTCGCGAGCGTGCGCTTGAGCACGTGCCGCGGATCCGCGACCGCCGGACGACCGTCCGTGGTCGTCAGATCGCAGAACATCCGGGCGGTCGGATCGATCTCGCCCCGCCAGGGCAGGATCTGGAAGGTCGTCGGATCCGGCTGCGCGAGCAGGTCCGATTCGAACGTGCGCGTCAGTCCCTCGATCGCGGACCCGTCGAAGCCGATGCCCTCGGCGAACGCGCCCTCGACCTCCGCCGGCGCGATCGCGACCGATTTCAGGGTGCCGATGACATCGGTGAACCAGAGCCGGACGAACTTGACGCCACGCTCCTCGATCGTGCGCAGCACGAAGTCGCGCTGCTTGTCACGCCCGCTCATCGATCGCCGTCCGCGGCGCCCCAGTTGTCGTCCTTCGCGTCTTCCTCGGCCCAGGCCCTGGCGCGCTCCTGCAGCACCTCGGGTGCGCGGGCGGCCTCCTCAGCGGTGTCGAACGGGCCGATGCGCTCGCTCGACGGCGACTCCAGGCCGAACTCGACCTCGCCGGTGCCGCTGTTGTACCAGTACTTGTTCTCGCCGGACATCGCCGCTCCTCCTGTGGGCCTTGTGACGATCCTACTGGCGCGGCGCCCGGCCCTCGATAGGCTGTTGCGCATGGCAAAAGCGATCGGCGTCGACATCGGCGGTACCGGAATCAAGGCCGGTATCGTCAACCTCAAGAAGGGCACTCTGGACTCGGAGCGGATCCGGATCCCCACCCCGAAGGGCGCGGCTCCGGCCGATGTGCTGGAGACCGTGAAGGAGGTGCTGAAGACGCTGGGCGTCGAGGATTCGACGCTGCCTCTCGGCGTCGCGTTCCCCGCAATCGTGAAGTACGGCAAGACCCTCTCCGCGGCGAACATTTCCAAGGACTGGATCGGCTTCGAGGCCGAGAAGTTCTTCGAGGACGGCCTGGGTCGCAGGATCCACTTCGTCAATGACGCGGATGCGGCGGGCGTCGCCGAGGCACGCCATGGTGCGGCTCGCGACGCGAAGGGACTCACGATCCTCGCGACGCTCGGCACCGGCATCGGATCCGCGTTCCTGTACGACGGCGTGCTCCTGCCCAACACCGAGCTGGGACACCTGCTCTACGGCGGCACCTCCGTCGAAACCGATTCGATCGAGAAGTGGACCGCGTACTCGGCGATGGAGCGCGAGAACCTCTCCTGGGAGGAGTGGTCCGCCCGTCTGCAGGTCTTCTTCCGCCACGTCGAGTTCCTGTTCAGCCCCGACCTGTTCGTCGTCGGCGGTGGCGTCTCCAAGCATCCCGAGAAGTTCATCCCGCTGCTCGATCTGAACACGCCGATCGTCCCGGCGATCCACCGCAATTCCTCCGGCATCATCGGCGCCGCGTCCCTCGCCGCCGACTGACCCCTTCTCGGCTCGAGACGACGAAGCCCGGATCCGCGGATCCGG
>JAFDWM010000098.1 GCA_018268455.1 Actinomycetota bacterium
GGTCGAGGCGATCCGCACCGCCCGGATCACGACGCCGGTGCTCATGCTGACGGCGCTCGGCGCTGTGCCGGATCGGGTCGAGGGGCTGGACGCGGGCGCGAACGACTATCTCACCAAGCCCTTCGACTTCGACGAGCTGCTGGCCAGGCTGCGCGCGCTGCGCCGAGGATTCCAGGCCGAGGGCAGGCGGCGGGCGATCGGGGAGTGGACCTTCATCCCGGACTCCTGGGTGCTGCATGCGCCGACCGGGACGCGAGTGCCGCTGACCGCCACGGAATCCGCGTTCCTGGAATTCCTGTCCGCGAGCCCCGAGCGCGTGTTCAGCCGCGAGGAGATCCTGCGCGGCGTGTTCTCCTCGGCGGATGGGGTCGGCACGGTCGACACCTACGTGCACTACATCCGCCGGAAGACCACGCCCGAGATGATCGACACCGTGCGCGGGCGCGGCTACCGTGCGGGGGATCCGGCATGATCCGCGGCGGTGCGGACGACGGGCGCGCGACGTGAGCGGATCCGCCGACCGGGAGCGGGTGCGGCGCTCGGCCCGGCAGATCGGGCTGTGGACCGGCGTCGCGTCCGCCGTCGTGATCGCCGCAGGGGTGGGCATCCTCATCACCGTGATCCTGGCGACCTCGCGTCCGCAGGGGGAGGGGCGGATCCCGGTCGGGGCCGGCCCGGGCGGAGTCGCCGGCAACCCTGACCACATCGTGGTCGACGTGGATCGTGTGCTGCCCTGGGTCATCGTCCTTGGTGTGGCCGGTGTCGGGCTGCTCGGCCTCATCGCGTGGTTCACCGCTCGGCGCGCCGTCGCTCCGCTGGAGGTGGCGCTGCAGGCGCAGCGCGACTTCGTCGCCGATGCCAGTCACGAGCTGCGCACTCCGCTCACCGCCCTGTCCAGCCGGGTGCAGATCCTGCAGCGCCGCGTCGCCCGCGGGGAGGGGATCGGCGACGCGCTCGAGCGGCTGCGCGGCGACACCGCCGCCATGGACGACATCCTGACCGAGCTGCTGCTCGCCGCGCAGTCCGATGCGGGACCTGTTCGCGCGGCCGTATCGGACGCTGCCGTCGCTGCACGGGCTGCGGTCGAGCTGATCAGGCCGATCGCCGAGAGCGCGGCCGTCGAGGTGCGCATGGAGGGGATCCCGGGCATCTCCGTGGCGATGCCCGAGGTGACCCTGACCCGGCTGTGCACCGCGCTGCTGGACAACGCCGTGCAGCACGCGCCCCGGGGGACGACCGTGACCATCTCCGTCGCGCCGGGTGAGCGCGCCGCGCGAGGCTTCGCGGAGTTCCGGGTCGCGGACCACGGCCCGGGCATCCGCGCCGAGGACCGGGAGCGGATCTTCACGCGCTTCGCCCGCGGACCGGAGAACGGCCGGCGGCGCGGGTTCGGACTCGGCCTGGCGCTGGTTCGCGACATGGCGACCCGCCACGGCGGATCCGTCGGCATCGAGAGCACCTCGGAGGCGGGCACGACCTTCCTGCTGCGCCTGCCGCTGGTGCTCAGCCGAGGGGAGTGAAGCCGTCCGCTTCGGAGATCTCCACGCCGTGCGTCCAGCGCCGGATCCGGCCGTCGGCGGCAATCAGCATCCCCGAGCAGTCGGGCGCGGCGCGCAGCCAGGTGAGGTCGTCGAAGCCCGCGACCACGGCCACGGTGGCCCAGGCGTCCGCATCGCTGAGCCGTGCGGCGATGACGGTCGCGGTGGGGGCGTCGATGACGGCGGGCGCGGTCCCCGACGCTGTCGAGCGGCGCGGGTCGACGATGTGCGCCCCGCGCTCGGCCGGCCCCGAGGTCGCGACGCCTCCCTCGCGCAGCGGCACCTGCGCCCGGAGGATCCCGGGACGGCGCGGATCCGCGATGCCGACGTTCCAGAGCCAATCCGCGCCCGCGGCGGTGAGCAGCTGCATGTCGCCGCCGGCGGAGAGCCCCGCGGCGACGATGCCGTCCTCGTCCAGCAGCGGGGCGAGGTGGCGGGCTGCCGCGCGTTCCACCGCCCAGCCCTTGACGTAGCCGGTCGGGTCGAACCAGCCGTTCCGATTCGCGTCGAAGCGTCCGTCGCTGGCGAGCGCGAGCTTGACGCAGGCCTCCGAGACCTCGAGGATCCGCGGATCCGCATCCTCGGGACGCAGCGCTCCGTCGCGCAGGAGCGAGATCTGCGAGTCCGCGCGGAACGGCGAGAACAGCGCGTCCAGGGCGTGCAGCTCCTGCAGCGCCGCGTCCTGGGCGGCGCGGATCCGCGCGGCCACGACAGGAGCCGGCGCGGCATCGGTCGTGAGCACGTGCACGCTCGCCACGGTGCCCATGAGCTCGGCGGTGCGGACGTGCCGGTGCGGTCCGGCGGAAGCGCTCCGGGCGGCGGGCGCCAGGTCGACGCGATCGCCGGGCGCCGGCGCGGCCCCGCTCATGCCTTCGCCTGGTCGATCGCGCTCTGCAGCGACCGCTGGTAGCCGTCCGAGGTGAAGGTGGCGCCCGAGATCATGTCGATCTGCGCGGACTGCGCGTTCTTCGTCTCATCGATGAGCACCGGGATGGCCTGCGCGTTGATCTGCTGGTCGCGCCGCTCCGTGTTCGGGTACTGCGGCACCGACACGTCGGTGATCGCCCCGCCCGACACCGTGATCTGCACCTGCACGGCGCCGTAGCGGGTGTCGATCGCCTGCCCGGTGAACGAGCCGTCCTTCAGTCCGCTCGACGAACCGGAGGCGCTCGCCGAGGTGCCGGATCCGGACGACGTCGACGACCCCGACGACGAGGCACCGGATCCCGATGGCGTGGCGGATCCCGATGACGACGTCCCCGAGCTGCTCGTGCCACTGCTCGTGCTCTTCGCTGCGGTGTCGGCGCTCGCCGCGGGCTGCGCGACGTCGAGCGAGGTGCGGTAGCTGAACAGCAGCACCAGCCCGGTCACGGTGGCGAGCACGCTGTAGACGATCCTCTTCATGGTTCTCTCCTTCTCCCGTTCCGGTCGCGCTCAGACGGCGAACGCCTCGCTGTGGATCCGCTCCGCCGCCACGCCCGCCGCCCGCAGGTCGCGACGCAGGCTCGCCATCCAGGGGGTCGGCCCGCAGAGGTAGACGTCGTAGTCGGCGAGATCGCCGGCGATGCGACGCAGCAGCTCCGGGCCGTCCCAGGTCGCGTGCGTGGCGGGCACCCAGCTCGTGCCGGATGAGGCGCGGTGGCCGTGCAGCGTGTAGTGTACCAGCCCCCGGTCCACGGCCAGCCGGTCGATCTCCGCGCGGCGCAGCGCGTGATCGGCGGAGTGATCGCGCGTGACCAGGATCGCCTCGCCGGGGGCGTACGGCTCCGACTGCAGCAGGGCGACGAGGGGCGCGACGCCCGCGCCCGCGCCGAGCATGAGCAGGCGGGATCCGCCGCGTCGCTCGCCGGTCATGGCGCCGTACGGGCCCTCGACCATCGCCCGGGTGCCGGGGCGCAGCCCGGCGAGCCGGTCCGTCCCGTCTCCGACGCGGCGTGCGGAGAGCACGAGCTCGGATCCGGTCGGCGCGGCGGCGAGCGAGAACGGGTGCCCGCGGGTCCAGCCGGGGCCGTCCAGGAACCGCCAGATGAAGAACTGCCCGGCCTGAGCGCCGAGGCGGTGCACGTCGCGGCCGGCGACGCGGACGGCGACGCCGTCCTGCCCATCGCGCTGCACCGCGACCACGCGCAGGCCGTGCCGGACGCTGCGGATCAGCGGCACGGCGAGTCGGAACCACAGCACGCACGCGGCGGCGACCGCCCACAGGGCCCACCAGTACACGGTCGCGCCCGCCGAGGCCGTGAAGTCGGCACCGGTCCAGAGCATGTGCGGGACGGCGAGGCCGGCGCCGAGGTAGCCGTACAGGTGCAGCAGATGCCAGGACTCGTAGCGCAGCCGACGTCGCGCCCGTCGGATCGATGTCACGACGACGAGCACGAGAAGCCCGGTGCCGGCGGTGGCGAGCAGCATTCCCGGGTAGTCCCAGACGAAGTCCCACGCCTGCAGCAGCACGTTCGTGTGCGACGTGATGGCGTATCCGGCGGTGATCAGCACGAGGTGCGCCAGGAGCAGCCAGAACGACCAGAACCCGACCAGGCGGTGCATCCGGGTGATGCCGTCGCGCCCGAAGCCGCGCTCTAAGGCCGGGACGCGCGCCATCAGCAGCACCTGGTACAGCAGCAGGTTGGCCGAGACGAGCCCGGTGAGCCGCCCGAGTGTGGTGAGGGTGTCGCCGTCGAATGCGAGCAGCGACTCGATCCCGGCGCCGGTCACCCAGAGCGCGAGCACGAACAGGCTCGTCGCCCAGATCAGCGTCACCGCGGACAGCCGCCACAGCGCTGAGCGCACCCGACGAGCCCGGCTCATCACGAGCCGGGGGGTCGGGGCGAGGGTGCCGAGCGTTGCCATGCCACCATCGTCGGCGCCGGTTTGACAGAGAAGGCCAAGAATCGGCGCTCTTGAGCCCGCCCATGGGAAACTCATCGGATCCGCGCGCCTGCGGATCCGCGAGCGGTGTCCGTCCCCTCCGGCATCATGGAGCCATGACGGCCCTGCTGACCGAACGGCTCCGCTCGCACCGGCTCACCGCGCCCACGCGCACGCCCGTCGACGCGGCACGGCACATGCTCGCCGTGCAGGGCCAGGAGTTCCTCGCGGGGCGATGGGCGCTGGGGATCCGCTCGTCCGGATCGCCGGCGCTGGCGGCGGTCGATCGCGCGTTCGACCGCGGCCAGATCGTCCGCACGCATGCGATGCGGGGCACGTTGCACATCCTTCCCGCCTCCGACGTGCGCTGGGTGCTCTCCGTCACGGGCGAGCGGCAGTTCCGGCAGGACGCGGCGCAGCGGCGCCGGCTCGGCATCGACGACGCCCTCATCGCGCGGGTCGAGGCTGCGTTCCGCGCGCGCCTCGCCGACGGCGGCCGCACCAGGGCGCAGCTCTTCGACGACCTCGTGGGGCTGGGCGTCGAGCCGGGCGGCCAGCGCGGTGCGCATCTGATCTACGCGCTGAACGTGCGCGGCATCCTGGTGCAGGGGCCGGTGGTGCACCGCGACGAGGGGGTCTCTCGCGAGCAGCTCTTCCTGCTCGCCGACCAGTGGCTTCCCGACGGCGACGCCCCGGAGGACCCCCTCGCCGAGCTGTTCGTGCGCTACGTCGACGGGCACGGCCCGGCGACGGTGGCGGACTTCGCCTGGTGGTCGGGCCTGCCGGTCACCACGGCGCGGGAGGCGGTGCAGCGGGGGCGGCATCGCGTCGCCGAGTTCGCGGACGGGGTGTTCGTGGCGGCCTCCCGCCCCCGTCGCTCAGCCGGATCCGATGATGCCCGGATCCTCGCCCTGCCGATGTTCGACGAGTACTACATCTCGTATGCCGACCGCTCGGCCATGGCGTCCCCGGAGGCGATGGAGCGGATCGGCCCCGGCACGAACGGCATGGTGCGCGCGAGCCTGCTCGCCGCGGGCCGGATCGGCGGCGCGTGGGCCCACTCCGCCGCCGTCGGCCGGCACCGCGAGGATCCGACCCCCGAGCTCTTCGACACCGCCCTCAACAGGGAGCAGGTGGCCGCCGCACTGCGCCGCTACGGCG
Organism: Actinomycetota bacterium; assembly: GCA_018268455.1. Lineage (GTDB taxonomy): Bacteria > Actinomycetota > Actinomycetes > Actinomycetales > Microbacteriaceae > Microbacterium. Next base: position 5,565 of record JAFDWM010000098.1, read on the forward strand.
ACTTCGTCTCGGCGCACTGACACCGCCGGGCGCCGGGATCAGGTCCGATCCCGGCGCCCGGCGGCCGTCGCGTCCTCGCCGTCAGTGCCCGCAGGTGCAGGCGTCTCCGCCGCCGCAGCAGGATGTCCCGGCACCGGCGACCGCATGCGCCTGCGACGACTCCGGCACGTCCATGGCCGGGTTCTGGTCGAGGAAGCCGTAGGGGCGGAACGCGAAGCTCGCCATGTCGACCGGCATGATCGGCCAGTCCTCCGGACGCGGGATGTGCGTGAGGCCGAACGTGTGCCACAGC
>JAFDWM010000099.1 GCA_018268455.1 Actinomycetota bacterium
CCGGCGGCGCGGGCGTCGTCGAGCTTCGTGAACAGCAGGTCGAGCTCGCGCGTGTCGGCCTGGCGCAGGAACGTGTAGAGCTCCTCGATGAGTGCGGGCACCGCCGTCTTCTCGTGCATCGACTGGTCGGGAAGCGGCCCGAACTCGGAGCGCAGCGCGGCGACCATCCAGCCGGAGAGGTAGAGGTAGCGCTTGTTCGTCGACTTCAGGTGCTTCTTGATCGAGATGAGCTTCTGCTGGCCGATGAAGCCGTGCCAGACGCCGAGCGACTGCGTGTAGAGGGAGGAGTCGCCGTCGTACTCGGCCATGTCGCGGCGCATGATGTCGGCCGTGTACTGCGCGATCTCGAGCCCGGTGCGGAACCGGTTCTGCGTGCGCATCCGGGCGGCGGACTCGGGGTCGATCGCGGCCCAGCCGGATCCGTTCGCATCCTTGAGAGCCTGGATGGCGTCGATGTCGTCCTGGTAGCGGGTCATGGTGCTGTCCTTCGTGATGGGGGTGAGTCGTCTGTGGGCGGGAGGCGGGTCAGTCGTTCGCGACGAGGAACCGCGCGTAGGCGGGCAGGGTCAGGAACGCGGGGAACTCGGGGTGCAGGGAGACCTCGCGGAACGTCTCGGCGGCGTCGTCGTACCGATCGCCCTCGGTGCGCTCGATCGTGCCCAGCACCTCGGTGATCACGCCTTCGACGTAGTCGACGGTGATGGTGGTGCCGTCCTCGGTGCGCTGTCCCTGGTTGATCCACTGCCACACCTGCGAGCGGCTGATCTCGGCGGTCGCGGCGTCCTCCATGAGGTTGTCGATCGCGACCGCGCCGATGCCGCGCAGCCATGCCTCGATGTAGCGGATGGCCACCGAGACGTTGTCGCGCACGCCGTCGGCGGTGATCGGACGGCCGATGTGCACGTCCAGCAGGTCCTCGGCGCGCACCTCGATGTCGGAGGGCTCCCGGTCCAGTTGGTTCGGGCGCTCGCCGAGCACGGCGTCGAACTCGGCCTGCGCGATCGGGATCAGGTCGGGGTGCGCCACCCAGGTGCCGTCGAAGCCGTCGCCGGCCTCGCGTCGCTTGTCGGCCGACACCTTCTCGATCGCCCGGGCGGTGACCTCGGGGTCGCGGCGGTTCGGGATGAACGCGCTCATGCCGCCGATGGCGTAGGCGCCGCGCCGGTGGCAGGTCTGCACCAGCAGCTCGGTGTAGGCCCGCATGAACGGCACCGTCATCGTGACCTCGCTGCGGTCGGGCAGCACGAACCGGGCACCGCGTCCGCGGTAGGTCTTGATGATCGAGAAGATGTAGTCCCAGCGTCCGGCGTTCAGCCCCGCGCAGTGCTCACGCAGCGCGAACAGGATCTCCTCCATCTCGAACGCGGCCGGCAGCGTCTCGATGAGCACGGTCGCGCGGATCGTGCCGCGAGGGATCCCGAAGTACTCCTCGCTGAACGTGAACACGTCGTTCCAGAGCTTCGCCTCCTCGCTCGACTCGATCTTGGCGAGGTAGAAGTACGGGCCGCGGCCGGAGTCGATGAGCGCCTGCGCGTTGTGGAAGAAGTACAGGCCGAAGTCGACCAGCGATCCGGAGGCGTCGAGCGTGCGCCCGTGGCGATCGGTGAACTGCATGTGCTTCTCGGGCAGGTGCCAGCCGCGCGGGCGCATCACGATCGTGGGCGTCTGCTCGGCGGTGACGCGGTACTCCTTGCCGTCCGCGCTGGTGTGCACGAGGCGGCCGCGGATCGCGTCGCGCAGCGTCACCTGGCCGCCGATCACGTTCTGCCACGTCGGGCTGGTCGCGTCCTCCTGGTCGGCGAGCCACACCTTGGCGCCGGAGTTCAGAGCGTTGATCGTCATCTTCGGATCCGTCGGTCCGGTGATCTCCACGCGGCGGTCCTCGAGGCCAGGGCCGGCGCCGGCGACGCGCCAGTCGGCGTCCTCCCGGATGTGCCGGGTGTCGTCGCGGAAGCGCGGGTCGTGGCCGTTGCCGATCTCGAAGCGGCGGCGCAGGCGGTCGGCGAGGCGGTCGTGGCGGCGGCCGGCGAAGCGGTGGTGCAGCTCGGTCAGGAAGGCGACGGCCGCGGGGGTGAGGATCTCGCCGAAGCGATCGTGGGCCTGACCGGTGATGCGCAGCTCGGGGCCGGCGGCGGAGGAGGCGGCGGTGCCGACGATCCGGACCGGGGCGGTCGGTGACGCAGTGGGAATGGTCATGATGTCTCTCCTCCGTGAGGTGTCGGTCGGCCCTTCGACGAGGGGCCGAGAGTCTGGGCCGAGGTGGCTTGGAACCACTCTGAGTGAAGAATCCGGACACTCTTGGCCAAATCAGGGGAGAAGTTTGTCGAAATTTCTGCTTTTGTGACAGAATCAGCCCCATGGTCACGACAGATGCGGCAGAAGAGGTCGACGCCCTCACGATCGGACGACGCATCCGCGGTCTGCGCACGGCGCGCGGGATGACGCTCGAGCAGCTGGCGGTGGCGATCGACCGTGCGCCGAGTCAGGTGTCGATGATCGAGACCGGCAAGCGCGAGCCGAAGCTCACCCAGCTGCAGGCGATCGCGCGCGCGCTCGGCACCTCGATCGACGAGCTTCTCGCGGAGGGGTCGCTCGACGAACGCGCGGCCCTCGAGATCTCGCTCGAGCGGGCCATGAAGGGACAGACGTTCCGCAGTCTCGGCATCGACCCGTTCCGGATCGCGAAGACGCTGCCGGATGAGGCGCTCAAGGCGCTGCTCGCCCTGCACGGCGAGATCGACCGGCTCCGCGACGAGCGGGCCGCCACGCCGGAGGAGGCCCGGCGCGCGAACGTCGAACTGCGCCACCTCATGCGTCGCCAGGACAACCACTTCGCCGATCTCGAAGCCAAGGCCGCCGAGATCCTCGCCGCGGTGCACCATCCGGGTGGCCCTCTCACCCAGCGCACGGCGAGTGACATCGCGGCCCATCTCGGCTTCACGCTGCACTACGCGCCCGATCTGCCGCAGTCCACCCGCAGCGTCGCCGACCTCGCCCACGGGCGGCTGTACCTGTCCAGCAGCGTTCCCGGCAAGGGTGACGCCCGCGCGGCCGTGCTGCAGGCGCTGTCCAGCCGGATCCTCGGCCACTCGGAGCCGCGCAGCTACGCCGAGTTCCTGCGACAGCGCGTGGAGACCAACTACCTCACCGGCGCGCTGCTGATGCCGGAGGAGCACCTGGCGCCGGTGCTGAAGGATGCGAAGGAGCGCAGGGCGATCTCGATCGAGGATCTCCGCGACGCGTACTCGGTGTCGTATGAGACCGCGGCGCACCGGTTCACGAACCTGGCCACCCGGCACCTCGACATCCGGGTGCACTTCCTCAAGGTGCACGAGTCCGGCACGATCACCAAGGCGTACGAGAACGACGACGTGAACTTCCCGACCGACCGGCTCGGATCCATCGAGGGGCAGATGTGCTGCCGGAAGTGGACCAGCCGCGTGGTGTTCGAGGAGGAGGATCGGTTCAACCCGTACTACCAGTACACCGACACCGGCAACGGCACGTACTGGTGCACGGCGCGGGTGGAGCCGTCGAGCGAGGGGCTGCACTCGGTGAGCGTGGGTGTGCGGTTCGACGACACCAAGTGGTTCATCGGGCGGGACACGCCCAACCGCAGCGTCTCGACGCACTCGGTCGAGGTGTGCTGCCGGCGCGCGCCGGCCGACCTCGAGGATCGCTGGCGCGAGCGGTCGTGGCCGAACGTGCGCACCCCGCGCACCCTGCTCGCGACGCTGCCGACGGGGGCGTTCCCCGGCGTCGACACGACCGACGTGTACGAGTTCCTGGAGGCGCACGCGCCCGCGTGAGAAGGGCCGGACGGCCGGGGCGGGGATCCCGTCGCGCGGTGCGCCCGGGTCAGTCGCCGGCTGTGCGAAGGGCCGCCCAGAGTTCGGCGCGCGCCGGGAAGGATCCGAGGTCGGCGCCGAGGATCGACGCCGCCTGGGAGATGCGGGTGCGCAGCGTGTGGCGGTGCACGCCCAGTGCGGCCGCGGCGGGCTCCAGGCGGGTGTCGTGCTCGAGCCACACCCGCAGTGATCGCTCCAGTTCCGTGTCCTCCTGCGCGTCGTGCTGGCGCAGCGGGGCGAGCAGGGACTCGGCGATCAGGCGCGCCTCGTCCGTCGCGAAGGCCGCGAGAACGCTCGACCCCGCACTGTCGGCGTAGCGGGTCACGCCCTCGGTCCCGCGGCGCAGTGCCGTGAGCGCCTGGGCGTGGGCGCGCGAGAAGCCGCTGTACTCCTCCGGCGCCGAGACGCCGATGCGCACGTCCGTGCGGGCGGCGACCTCGTCCAGCATCTCCGCGTCGGCGAGGCTCAGGCACATCACGAGTCCGTCATCGGACTCGGCGAGGAACGCGGACGGGGCGGAGTCGCTGCGCTGCCGCGCCCACCACTCGACGGCCCTGCCCTGACGCGGTCCCGCCGCGACGGCGACCACCACGGGTGCCGGCGGCAGGGCGCCGAGCACGCGCCGGGCCAGGGTCGGATCGTCCAGGAGCAGGGAGGCGAGCAGCTGCCGGTGCAGCCGACGGCGGCTGCGCGCGAGCTGCTCGCTCTGCTCGAGCGACAGCCCGGCCATCGCGATGACCGAGGTCACCACGGTGCGCGTCTCGGGGTCCAGCGTGTCGCTCGCGATCGCGATGACCCCGCGTAGGTGCCCCGCGCGCCCCACGGTGAGCAGCGTGTGCGCGGTCTCGCCGTCCTGCACCACGCGGTTCGCGGATCCGCCGCGGGCGAGGAGATCGGCCGCGGCATCGGCGACGACGGGGGAGGCGCCCCCCGACGGATGCTCGTGGACGAGCTGCCCCGCCGCGTCGTACATGCCGACCCGGCATCCGAGCCGGCGCGACAGCTCGGTGAGCGTCGACTCCAGCCCGTGCGGGCGCAGGGCCGCGACCGATAGCGCGCGCTGGGTCTCCAGCGCCCAGGTGCGCCGGGCGTAGGCCTGTGCCGCGATCGCCTCGGAGTGCGCTCGCGCGACGGCGATGAACGGCGTTCCGTAGGGCACCTCGATCAGCGGCAGCCCCCTCTCGGCGCAGGCGGCGGAGAGGTCGGCCGGTATGCCGCTGCGGTGCACCTCGGTGCCGAACCCCAGCGCCACCACTCCGCGATCGACGAGCCGCTGCACGTAGTCGTGCGTGCCCGCGGGGTCGTCATCGGCGAACTGCGTGCCGGTGGTGAGCAGGGCGAGGTCCTCGGCGAGGAAGGGCGTGGGGTCGGTCAGATCGGAGTTGTGCACCCAGCGGAGAGGACGGTCCAGCGAACCTGCGGGCACCGCGGCCTCGGATCCGACCAGGCGCAGATGCAGATCGCTGCGGCCGAGCAGGGTCCGCAGCGTGGGCTGCTGGTCCATGGGCGATGCTCCTTCAGAAGTCGATCGAGGTGTGGCCGAATCGGCGAAATCGTGATCCAGATTGTACGCCACGGCGAATGCCCTCGAGTGGTCGACCTCCGTAGTCTCGACGCCATGAGCACCATCGACGCGCAGGCTGACACCCTTCCCCTCGGCGGACCCTCCCTTCCCCAGGAGCGCCGCCTCGTCACCGAGCTCCCCGGTCCTCGGTCTGCGGAGATCCTCGCCCGCAAGGCCTCCGCCGTGCCTGCCGGCGTCGGCCACACCGTGCCGGTCGCCGCGGTCGCCGCGGGCGGCGGCGTGGTCGTGGACGCCGACGGCAACTCGCTGATCGACCTCGGCAGCGGCATCGCCGTGACCACCGTCGGCAACGCGCACCCGAAGGTCGCCGCGGCCATCGCCGCGCAGGCCGCGCAGTTCACCCACACCTGCTTCATGATCTCGCC
>JAFDWM010000009.1 GCA_018268455.1 Actinomycetota bacterium
TTCAGGATGGCCTTGGCGTCGCCGTCGGGTGGGGTTGCTGCGGTGATGGGGTGGCCTTGGACGATGATGGTCACGTCGCGTAGCGGCCGTAGCGCGCGGATGATGCGTTTGATGCTGAGACCGGTGCGGTCCTGTAGGTAGCGGGCGATCGCGAGGGCGCAGAACACGATCGTCAAGTGCGCGGTGATCGAGTCCTTCTCGTGGTGGAACATGGGCCTGGCGCGCAGGTCGCTCGTGGCCATCCGGAACGATGCCTCGACCTGAAAGAGCGAGTGGTAAGCAGCGACGACGCCGGGCCCGTCGAGCACGTCGGTGGGGATGTTGGTGACATAGCCCTTCAGTCCGAGCCAGGTGCGCGCCTTCTCCACCTGCGCCCAGTTCACCCCGACGGTCGAGCCGTCAATCGTCACGAACCGGTCCCGACGTGCTGGCCGGGTCCCGTCGGCGACCTTCTCGGCGCGTTCGATCTGCTTGTTCAACGTGATGTTGTCGCGCTTGTATCGGGCGAACCGGTACTGCCAGACGCCCCGCCGTGTCCTGGCGTCTTTCCCTGTCCCCATGGTGCGGGTCGTTTCGACCGTTTGCCCGTCAGTGAAGACGTTCCCGACCCGGTCGTGGTGCGCGGCGAGATCGAACGGGGCCGAGGAGGTGCGGGAGCCGACGATGAAACGGTGCCCGGCGTCTTCGACGGCGGCGAGGTTGGCAGCGGAGAGCATGCCGGCGTCGGCGACGGCGACGAGCTCATCGACTTGGTGGCGTTCCCGGAACGCGTCCAGCACCAGCACGATCGTCTTCGTTTCGGCCTTGTTGCCTTCGAACTCGTGCACTTCCAGCGGGAACCCGCCCGGGTCCACCAGCAGACCGACGAGGATCTGCGGATCCACGCGGCGTTCCTTGCTCATCCCGACCTTGCGCAGGGCGTCCTCGTTCTCCGCTTCGAAGTACAAGGTCGTGACGTCGTAGAGCACCACCGTCAGCGGGCCAGCAGCCGTCGCGTGCGCGTAGGCGGCCTTCGACGCCTCCGCCCGCCAGTCCTCGGTAACGGAGCGTTTCAGGGTCCGCCAGATCGTGCGCAGTGACGCCGAACGCAAACCGAGTTCAGAGAGCACCCTGATCGTGTCGGACTTGCTGGTCGGCTCGACCACCCGCGCGAGCACCAGCTGCTTGAACGTGTCCGACCCGATCACATCGAACCCGATATCGGCGTAAGCCTGCTCGAGGACCTCCCACAGCACCCGCGCCCGAGACCCGGCCACGACAGGCGCTGCGGTCACCGGGGCCGGCAGCAGCGCATCCAGATCGCACGCCTGCTGCCCGGCCTGGATCTTCGTCTTCGCGACCTCCACCAGCACCGCCAGCTGCTCGTCGGTGTGCGCGGAGCCGATGTGCTCCACGATCGTACGCACCCCGCGATGCTTCGACGCGATCTGCACCGCTGTCGCCCCCGACGCGGTCTTCACCCGCCGCACGAACAACCCCACCCAGGCAGTCTACGAGCCCCGAATTAGTGCCCCGAACGGGCACCAACACCCCCAGAAAATCAACGATCCGAAGCCCCGAACAACACGATCACCGAGAAATGGCACGAGTCAGGCCTGATCACCGGACCGGCCACCAACCGCGGGTGTACGCCGGCAACGCAGAAGGCCCTGTCGGAATGTAATTCCGACAGGGCCTTCTGGTGCTGGTGCACCCCCTGGGACTCGAACCCAGAACCCACTGATTAAGAGTCAGTTGCTCTGCCGATTGAGCTAGAGGTGCTCGGCGGGCCGGTTCCCCGGCCGAGGCATAACGTTACCAGCGGATGCGGCGGAAGCGAAATCGGCGTCGCACCGGACGCATCCCTGGCGTGTCGGCCGACGGACTGCGCCCGGCGCTGCCGACAGCCCTGTTCGCGCGCAGGCGCCGGTACCCTGGATGGCGTGACCGAGACCCACACCGATGTCGACTTCCGGAGCGACCTCGACCTCGCCCTCCGCCTTGCCGACGCGGCCGACGCGCAGTCGCTGCCCCGCTTCGACGCCGCCGACTTGCACGTGTCGCTCAAGGCGGACCGCTCCCACGTCACGGACGCGGATCTCGCCACCGAGCGCGCCATCCGCGAGATCCTGGAGGCAGAGCGTCCCGAGGACGGGATCCTCGGGGAGGAGTACGGCACCTCGGGCGACACGCACCGGCAGTGGATCATCGACCCGATCGACGGCACAGCGAACTTCCTCCGCGGCGTGCCTCTGTGGGGCACGATGATCAGCCTCGCCGTCGACGGCGTCGCCCGCGTCGGCGTGGTCAGCATGCCCGCCCTGGGGCGCCGCTGGTGGGCCGCCCCCGGCCTCGGGGCCTGGGCCTCCACAGAGTCGGAACCCCGTGCGATCCGCGTGTCGGGCGTCGCGAGCCTCGACGATGCGAGCGTGAGTTTCCAGAGCATCGCCCAGTGGGACGACGCGGGACACCTCGAGACGCTCGTCGCCCTGAGCCGCCGCGTCTGGCGCGACCGCGCGTACGGCGACGTGTTCTCCTACATGATGCTCGCCGAGGGCCGCCTCGACATGGTCGCCGAGTTCGACGTCAAGGAGTACGACATCGCCGCGGCGTTCGCGATCGTCACCGAGGCGGGCGGCACCGCGACGGCGTTCGACGGCACGCCCACGCTCTCGGCGCGCTCGGCGCTCGCGACGAACGGCGTGCTGCACGCGGCGTTCCTGGAGCAGCTGCGCACCTCGGGCGCGGATGAGCAGCCCGGCCGCATCGAATCCTTCTAGACGAATCCCTCTCGAGGGATCCCGACACAGCCTCCGACCGCGTGCCATCTGTCGTGGGGGTCGTCGCCGGTGCTGCGGAGGCGGTAGCGTGCTCCGAGGAACACCCTCGCTGCACGACTGCCGGCGATGTCCCGGAGGTTCTGCTGTTTGAGAAGATGACGAGGAGTGTTCGTGACCACGAGCCGGCGGCGGCGCACCGTCATGCGCACAGGGATCTCGTGCGTGCTGGTCCTCGTTCTCGCCGGGATCGTCGTCCTCACCGGCATCTTCGCCTCCCCCTCGGATGCGAGCGAGAGCCATGACGCCCCGCACGAGCCGGGGAAGAGCACGGCATCTGTCTTCCTGCCCGATGGTCATACCTGGGTTCGCGATGAAACGCTCAGCGACGACTTCGACGGTCCGTTCGTCGACAGGGCGAAATGGGGCGGTCTGTGGTATCCGACCTCTCAGCACTTCGCCTTCGATGACTCCGCCAACATCACCATCAGCGGCGGCGCCCTGAACCTCATGGCGAAGAAGCAGAAGCACAACGGCAAGAGCTACACCGGTGCGGCGCTGAGGTCGCTCTTCACCGTCCCGGGAAACAGCTACATGGAGGTGCGCGCCAAGATGCTCGACAAGCGCGCGAACGTCACCTCGGCGATCTGGACGCAAGGTCCGTTGGACGAAGCTAACGTCAATCCCGAGATCGACCTCGCCGAGTCGATGATCGCGCCGAACGGGCCGAAGGAGAACGGCTTCCTCACCAATCAGTACCGGTGGTGGCTCGATCGGGACAACACCCGTACGAAACCGATGATCACAGATTCCTCGAGCGGATGGAACAGCGGCGTCGATGTGACGGCCGGCTACCACGTCTACGGACTCGAACGCATCGACAACACCCTGCGGTTCTACTTCGACGGCGAGCTCTACAAGCAGACCGATGTCTCGGCCCACAGCGTCTACGTCACCGTTCCACGCGCCGTGATCTTCTCCATCGAGGGGCATGCGGGGGATCCGGTGGACGCGCATCTCCCCTCGTCCTTCCAGGTCGACTACGTGCACACCTACCTCGCCCGCGAACCGAGTGTGTTCAGCGGCGTCTACGCGCTCGTCAACCGGAGGAGCGACCGGGTGCTGACCGTGCCGGATGCCGCAGTCGCCGATGACGTGCAACTCATCCAGAACGGCGACAACAGCCCCGACCAGCGGGGACAGCGCTGGCGGCTCGAGGAGCAGCAGGACGGCTCCTACAAGATCAGGAACACCGACACGCACAGAGTCGTATCCGTCGCTGCCGGCGATACGGACGCCGTCACGTCGGTCGTGCAGAGCACCGATGAGATCGCGCCAAGCCAGCGCTGGCGGATCCTCCCGGTCGACGACGGTCGCGTCCGGATCGTGAACGTCGCATCGAAGAAGGCCCTGGCGACCGGTCCCGCCGGCACGACAGACGGTGCCGGCGTGATCCAGTGGGACGATCGGTTCTCCATCGGTCACAACGACGAGTGGCAGATCGTCCGCTGAATTCAGCCGACCACGGCGATCGTCTCAGACGAAGAAGCCCCCGGGATCTCTGCCACAGCACGGATCCCGGGGGCTTCTCAGAGCGACAGCGGCATGGTTCTGACGAGCGGAGCCCGTGGTGGAGCTGGGGGGAATCGAACCCCCGTCCAACGCTGAGTCTCCACGCCTTCTCCGGGCGCAGTCTGTGCAGACGTTCTGCTCGGCTCCGACCTTTGTCACAGACACCCAAGTCGACAAGCCCAGCCTGGGAAGAGTCCCGTACGACGTCCAGACGCCGTCGCACAGCAAGATTCCTAGATGACGCCAGGATCCGTATCGGAATCACATACGGTCTGACGGACTATCGGGCTCGCTTAGGCAGCGAGGGCGAAGTCAGTGCGCTTTGCGTTGGCACTTATTGTTTTGCAGGGAGCGTTCACGAGATAACCCTGCATCCTCGGCCCGCTTCTCGTGGATTCACAGGCGCTGTCGAAACCGATCAGCCCCGTGGACCTTCGTACGAAGGAGCCGCTGTCGCTCTGTTGATTTACCAGCGGGTGCCGAGGCACCCGAGCATCACAGAGTACAACGGATCCGGAGCCCGCGCCATTCCGCACCGTCGCGAGCGTCGGTCCCCTGCCGTAGAGTCGCGGACATGAGCGAGGTCATGATCACCGTCCGCGGCGAGCACGAGGTGCGCGTCGCCCCCGAACGCGCCGTCGTCAGCCTGAACGTGTCACTCGAAGGTCCGGACCGGGCAGACGTCGTCGCGCGCACGACGGCCCTCGCGGATCCGATCCGCGCGGGTATCTCCGCGGGCGAGACGGCAGGCGCAGTCACCTCGTGGACAAGCAGGCGACTCGCCGTGCGGTCCGAGCGTCCGTGGAGCAACGACGGCACGCGGCTCGCACTCGTGCATCACGCCACTGTCGACTTCACCGCGACGTTCGCCGACTTCGGCGCGCTGTCGCTGTGGGTCGCGGAGGTCTCGTCGATCGACGGCGTCACGATCCTCGGCACCGACTGGATCCTCACACCCGACACCCGTGCCCGGGTGGAGCAGGAGGTGTCGACCGAGGCTGTGCGCACCGCCGTGACGCGCGCCGGCGCCTACGCCGCCGCGCTCGGGCTGTCCACGGTCACGCCGATCGAGATCGCCGACGCCGGTCTCATCGCCGACGGCCCGGGCCCCGCACCGATGCTGCGGGCCGGAGCGATGCTCGCCCTCGCCGCGCCCCCGGACTCGTCCGGCGTGGAACTGCAGGGCGACGACATCACGGTCTCGGCGACCGTCGAAGCGCGATTCGTCGCGGCCTGAGCCGCGGCGCCAGACGGCCGACCGCGGTTCAGACCGCGAACGGCGCGAGCTCCGCGGCCAGCCGTTCGTTCACGTGCGCATGCAGGCGGGTACCCGCCTCCTCGTGCGTGACCTCGAGAAGCAGCCCGCTCTCGTGCACGGCCGCGACCAGCTCCCCGCGGTCGTAGGGCACGACCGCCGTGATCTCCACCGCGGGCTTCGGGAGCACCTCGTCGATCGCGGCCCGCAGCTCCGCGATCCCCTCGCCGCTGCGCGACGACACGAAGTGCGCACCGGGCACGAGCCCTCGCAGCACCATCCGCTCGTCGTCATCGAGCAGATCCGCCTTGTTGAACACGACGATCTCCGGGATGCTGCGCGCACCCACGTCGCCCATCACGTCCCGCACCGTCTTGATCTGCCCGGCGGGATCCGGATGGGATCCGTCGACCACGTGCACGATGACGTCCGCGTCGGCGACCTCCTCGAGCGTCGAACGGAACGCCTCGACGAGCTGATGCGGCAGGTTGCGCACGAATCCCACGGTGTCGGTCAGCGTGTAGACACGGCCGTCTGCCGTCTCCGACCGTCGCACCGTGGCGTCGAGGGTCGCGAACAGCGCGTTCTCGACGAGCACGCCCGCACTCGTGAGCGCATTCAGCAGGCTGGACTTGCCGGCGTTCGTGTACCCGGCGATCGCGACGGACGGGATCGTGTGCCGCTTGCGCTCGGCGCGCTTGGCCTCGCGGGCGGGTTTGAAGTCGCGGATCTGCTTGCGCAGCATCGCCATGCGCGTGCGGATGCGACGGCGATCGAGCTCGATCTTCGTCTCACCGGGACCGCGCGAGCCCATGCCCGCACCGCCCGCGCCGACCTGTCCGCCGGCCTGCCGGCTCATCGACTCGCCCCAGCCGCGAAGCCGCGGAAGCAGGTATTCGAGCTGCGCGAGCTCGACCTGGGCGCGGCCCTCGCGGCTCTTGGCGTGCTGGCTGAAGATGTCGAGGATCACCGTGGTGCGGTCGATCACCTTCACCTTGACGACATCCTCCAGCGCACGGCGCTGCGAAGCGGCCAGCTCGGTGTCCGCGATCACCGTGTCGGCGCCGACAGCGGCGACGATGTCCTTGAGCTCCTGCGCCTTCCCACGACCGAGATAGGTGGCCGGATCCGGGTGCGGCCGGCGCTGCAGCAAGCCGTCGAGCACCACCGCTCCCGCCGTCTCGGCGAGCGCGGCGAGCTCGCGCAGCGAGTTCTCCGCGTCGTCCTGCGCACCCTGCGGGTACACGCCGACGAGAACCACGTTCTCCAGCCGGAGCTGCCGGTACTCGACCTCGGTGACGTCTTCGAGCTCGGTGCTGAGGCCGGCGACACGTCGCAGCGCGTGCCGTTCCTCGAGGTCCCATTGCTCGCCATCGGTGGACGTGTGCCCTGCCGTGGCCGTGTCCTGCAGCGCCTGGGCCGATCCGAACACGTGGGTCTCCACGCGGCGCTCCGCCGCCTGGAGGACCCGCTCGACGGCATCGCCCTGCTCGTCATCTGTGGTGGACTGCGTCATCCGCACCTTTCTTGCGCCGCCGATTCGGGCGGGCGCCTTAACTTTAGCTGTGAGTGTCCGCTACGCTCGCTCCATGGGCTCGGACCACTACTTCACTGCGGCTCCCGCCAGCCCCGAGAACCTTCGCAGGATCAGGGTGCCCCTTGCGGGCCGAGAGATCGAACTCACCACCGCGGCCGGAGTGTTCAGCCCCGATCACGTCGACATCGGAACCTCCGTGCTGCTGTCGAACACTCCCCCGCCGCCCCCGAGCGGGCACCTGCTCGATCTCGGCTGCGGGTGGGGTCCGATCTCCCTCTCGCTCGCTCTCGCCTCCCCGCACGCGACCGTGTGGGCGGTCGATGTGAACGAACGGGCGCTGGATCTGGTTCGTCGCAACGCGGCCGAACTCGGCCTCGACAATGTCAACGCCGTGACCCCGGACGGTGTTCCCGATGACGTGCTCTTCCGGTCCATCCGCTCGAATCCGCCCATCCGGGTGGGCAAGAGCGAGCTGCACGGCCTGCTCGAGCGCTGGATCCCCCGGCTCGACGAACGCGCCGACGGATGGTTCGTGGTGAGCCGCAATCTCGGCGCCGATTCGCTGCAGCGCTGGCTCGCCGCCACGTTCGCCGACGGGTACAGCGTCTATCGCGCCACCACCGGGCGGGGCTTTCGCGTGCTCAAGGTGCGCCGGCACGGATCGCCGCGCACCGAGAGCATCACGCTGCCGTAGCGACGGATCCCGATCCGCTCAGGCCAGTTCGATCTCGCCGGAGAACACGAGCTGCGCGGGGCCGGAGAGGAACACGTGCTCGCCGTCGGCGCCCGGCGCCATCGTCACGCACAGCGTCCCGCCGGGAACCTCCACGCGCCATGCGTGCGGGGCGCTCGCACCGGCCCAGTGCCGCACCGCGAGTGCGGTCGCGGCGATGCCGGTGCCGCAGCTGAGCGTCTCACCCACGCCGCGCTCGAACACCCGCATGCGCACGTGCCCGACGCCGTCCTGCACGAGCGGCTCGGCCGGCACGACGAATTCGACGTTTGCACCGTGCTCGGGCATCGGTGCGAGTTCGGGTCCGTGGTCGAGTTCGAGGCCGTCGAGCTCGGCATCGGACGCGATCGCGACGACCACATGGGGATTGCCCACGTCGATGCCCAGGCCGGGGCGCGGAACGCTCAGCCCCGTCGCGCGGGCGAGCGGGTCATGGCCGGAGAGCCGCCAGGTGCCGATGTCGACGCGGTAGCCCTCGTCGCTGCGCGTCACGTCGCGCACGCCCGCACGGGTGCCGATGGAGATCGTCGCACCGTCCTCGAGTGTCGCCAGGCCGGAGCGCAGCAGGTAGTGCACGAACACCCGCACGCCGTTGCCGCACATCTCCGCAATCGAACCGTCCGCATTGCGATAGTCCATGAACCACTCGGCTGCAGGGTTCTCACCGAGCGCGGCGGCACCCTCGGGCAGCGCGGCCGACCGCACGACACGCAGCAGGCCGTCCCCGCCGATGCCGAAATGACGGTCGCAGAGCGCCGCGACCCGGTCGGCATCGAGATCGAGTGCGCCGTCGGGGTCGGCGATGATCACGAAGTCGTTGCCGGTGCCGTGCCCCTTGGTGAATGCGACCATGCGTCGATTCTAGGGGCGGCGGATCGGGGCGAACTCCACACACGTCGGCCCGGCTCGCCCGGTGCACCGGCGTCGCGTACAGGCCACAGGAGCCGGCTCTGCCGAGAGCGGATCCACCGTGAGCGGATCCGCTGTCCCACGGCCATCGACAGCCGCACGCTGGAGGCATGACCGAAGACATGCCCCGCAACCTCTTCGACGCCGACACGCGTCGTATGCTGTTCGCCCGACGCGTGCTCGTGCTGGACGGCGCCCTCGACGACGACAACGGCGTGCTGCTCATGACGCAGCTGCTCGCCCTCGCCGCAGACGATCCCGCCGCCGACATCACCCTGTGGATCCACTCCCCCGGCGGCTCCGTGCCGGCCATGCTCGCGATCCGTGACCTCATGCGCACCGTGCCGTGCGACGTGGCCACGGTCGCCTTCGGCCTCGCCTGCAGTGCAGGGCAGTTCCTGCTCTCGGCCGGGACGAGAGGCAAGCGCAGGGCGCTGCCGCACAGCCGGATCCTGCTGCACCAGGGCTCGGCCGGGATCGGCGGCACCGCCGTCGACGTGGAGCTGCAGGCGGCGGATCTCAGACACACCCGCGACACCGTGCTCGGCCTCATCGCCGAGGACACCGGGCAGAGCCTCGAGCGTGTGTTCGAGGACTCGCTGCACGACCGCTGGTACAGCGCCGAGGAGGCCCTCTCCTACGGCTTCATCGACGAGATCACGACCGACTTCCCCGCCGTACTGCCACCACTCACCCACCGCACAATCGGGCTGACCGCGTCGGCCCCGACCGTCCCCATCCCGCAAGGAGCCTGACATGGCCTCGTTCCTCGTCCCCAACGTCATCGCCAGCTCTCCCCGTGGCGATCGTGTGCTCGACGCGTACTCCCATCTGCTCGCCGAGCGCGTCATCTATCTCGGAACACCGCTCGACGCGGACGTCGCGAACGTGCTGGTGGCACAGCTGCTGCACCTGGACTCGACCGGCAGCGATCGCGACATCCAGCTGTACATCAACTGCGAGGGCGGCGACCCGAGTGCGATGCTGGCGGTGTACGACACCATGCGGTTCATCCGCTCCGACGTCGCGACGTTCTGCGTCGGCCAGGCAGTGTCGGTCGGCGCGGTGCTGCTCGCCGCGGGTGCCGCCGGCAAGCGCGCGGCGCTGCCGCACGCGCGCGTGATCCTGCATCAGCCGGCCGCACAGGGCCGCGGCACGATCCCCGACCTCATCCTGCAGGCGGACGAGGTGGTGCGGGTGCGGGACAGCCTGGAGCGGATCCTCGTCGCGCACACCGGGCAGTCCGCCGAGCGCCTGCGCTCGGACACCGATCGCGACCTCGTGCTCACCGCCGAGGGCGCGCGCGACTACAGGCTGGTCGACGAGGTGATGCCGCAGGCGCCGCGCGACAGCCGCGCGACCGCTCAGGCCGCGAGCGCGTAGACCGCCGCGCGGCCCCGTGCCGGCTGCGTGCTCGAGCGCCGCATCGTCGCCGCGCGCAGCGGTGCGGGAGCGCGGACGGGCTCGGCGGATCCGATCGCGAGGCGCCCGGCGACACCGAGCGTCAGATCGAGCAGCGTGAGATCGAGGGCGCCCGAGACCGCGGCGAGCATCTCGCTGGAGGCCTCCTTCCGGCCGCGCTCCATCTCCGACAGGTACTGCGGCGAGACCCCGGCGCGGCGCGCGGTCTCGACGAGCGTCTCCCCGCGGTCGGTGCGGGCGTCGCGCAGCAGCTCGCCCACGAGACTGCGCCAGAGCCGCTCCGGCTCGGGCGGTGTGCGGGGCGCGTCGTCGGCGTCATGCTCGATGCGGGGCGGTGCTGGCGTGGCGGTCATGGCGTCATGCTAGGCACGCCCGGCGCGGCAGGGCGAGCGGATCCGCTCTGAGCAGAACCGGGCGGGCGGACGCGCGTGAACATGACGTCGCGGACGCCGCCGCACGCGCGGACCGGATCCGGCGGCGCGGCCTGTTCGGCGCTGAGCGACGACGACGTCACACGTCGACGATGAGCCGCTTCGCTGTGGTGTGAACGCGGAAGGGCTCGTAGCCGAGCCCGTCGTAGAACCCGAGCACCTGCTCGTTGCCTTCGCGCACCATCAGCTGCACCTTCGGGCATCCCATCGCGGCCAGCAGCCGCTCCGTTTCGGCGACGAGAGCGTGGCCGATGCCCGCACCCCGCCGATCGGCGGCGCTCGCGAGATAGTACAGCCAGCCCCGGTGCCCGTCGTAGCCGCCCATGACGGATCCCACGATCCGCGGCGGACGATCGTCGGATCCAGGCTCCTCCGCGACGAGAAAAAGCTCGGGCTGCACCGTCAGCTTGCGTGCGATGTCGGCGCGAGGATCGTTCCAGGGCCGGATGAGCCCCGCTTCGTCCCAGAGCACCACGACCGCCTCCGTGTCGTCGATACGAAAGGTCCTGATCTGGAAACCGTCCATCATCCTCCCCCGCTGCTGCGTGTTTCGGTACCGGACGCCCCCTGATCCACGAGCCGGCCCGCGTTGAGCGGAGAAGCCGCGTCGAGCCACTCCGCCTCGGCATAGCGGCGGAACCACGAGACCTGACGACGGGCGTAGCGACGGGTGAGCGCCTGGGTCTGGGAGATCGCCTCGTCCTGCGTGAGATCGCCCGCAAGCTGGGCCAGGGCCTGCGCGTATCCGATTGCCCGCCGCGCCGTCGTGCCCTGCTCGAGCCCGTCGGCGCGCAGCCCCTCGACTTCGGCGAGCAGCCCCTGCGCCCACATCCGCTCGACGCGCCGGTCGAGCCTCTCCACAAGAGCCGCACGCTCCAGGCCGAGGGCGAGCACGCGCGTGTGAGAGCGCCAGAGCACGGGCCGCTCTGGCAGAGCGGCGCCGTGCGTCTGCCCGCCCTGGGCGAGCACTTCGAGCGCGCGGACGATGCGCCGCCCGTTGCGCGGGTCGATGCGGGCGGCGGTGACCGGATCCTGCTCCTGCAGCCGCGCGAGCAGCGGCCCCGCACCCAGCGCGTCCAGTTCCGCCTCGAGCTCGGTGCGCAGCGCCTCGTCCCGGGGCGGGAAGCGGAAGTCGTACAGCACGGCAGAGACGTACAGCCCCGATCCTCCGACGAGGATCGCATCGGATCCCTGCGCATGGATCCGCTCGATCTCCGCACGCGCACGCGGCTGATACCACGCCACGGCCGCGTCGTCGGTGACCGCGAGCTCGTCGAAGAGGTGATGCGGGATGCCGCGCCGCTCCTGCACGGGGAGCTTGGCCGTGCCGATGTCCATGCCGCGGTACAGCTGCATGGCGTCGGCGTTCACGATCTCGGCAGTGCGGCCGCGCACCGCGAGCGCTTCGGCGAGGTCGAGCGAGAGGTCGCTCTTGCCCGTGCCGGTGGCGCCCACGATCGCCCAGAGCCGCGGCGCCTCGGCCGCTGTCACACGCCTATGCGGAGCGTGGGCAGGCCCAGCGACACCGCGCGCGGGGAGCCGTCGCTCGTCGGTGCCGGCACGGCGCACGACTCGGACTGGGCGCGATCCCACGCGTCGCCGCCGCGGGTGCGGCGGATGCGCAGGGGTGCGCCGTCGACCGCATCGGCGAGCAGATGGAACGGAGCAGCGTGCGTGATCGTGACCGTCACGACATCGCCGGGGCGGGGACGCTCTGATCCCTCGGGCAGTTCGAAGTGCACGAGCCGGTTGTCCTGAGCGCGACCGGTGAGCCGGTGCGTCTCCGCGTCCTTCTTGCCCTCGCCGACCGAGACCAGCACCTCGACCTCACGGCCGAGCTGGTGCTGGTTCTCCTCCAGCGAGATGCGCTCCTGCAGCGCGATGAGCCGGTCGTAGCGCGCCTGCACGATCTCCTTGGGGACCTGGTCCGCCATGGTCGCGGCGGGCGTGCCCTCCCGGATCGAGTACTGGAACGTGAATGCGCTGGCGAACCGGGCCTGCTCCACCACCCGCATCGTGTCCTCGAAGTCCTCCTCAGTCTCACCGGGGAAGCCGACGATGATGTCGGTGGTGATCGCCGCGTTCGGGATCTTCGCGCGCACGCGGTCGAGGATCCCGAGGAATCGCTCGCTGCGGTAGGAGCGGCGCATCGCCTTGAGGATCCGGTCGCTGCCGGACTGCAGCGGCATGTGCAGTTGCGGCATCACGTTCGGCGTCTCGGCCATCGCGTCGATCACATCATCGGTGAACGCGGCGGGGTGGGGGCTCGTGAAGCGGATCCGCTCGAGGCCCTCGATCTCGCCGGCCGCTCGCAGCAGCTTGCCGAACGCCTGCCGATCGCCGAACTCCACGCCGTAGGAGTTCACGTTCTGTCCGAGCAGCGTGACCTCGATCGCGCCGTCGTCGACAAGCAGGCGGATCTCGTTGAGGATGTCGCCGGGCCGGCGGTCCTTCTCCTTGCCGCGCAGGCTCGGCACGATGCAGAACGTGCAGGTGTTGTTGCACCCCACCGAGATCGACACCCAGCCGCTGTGCGCCGAGTCGCGACGCGTCGGCAGGGTGGACGGGAAGACCTCGAGCGACTCGAGGATCTCGAGTTCCGCCTCGCCGTTGTGACGGGCCCGCTCGAGCAGGCCGGGGAGCGAGCCCATGTTGTGCGTGCCGAACACCACGTCGACCCACGGCGCCTTGTCAAGCACCGTCTGCTTGTCCATCTGTGCGAGACAACCGCCGACGGCGATCTGCATGCCGGCGTGCTTGTCCTTGCGGCTCTTCAGATGACCGAGTGTGCCGTACAGCTTCCCGGCCGCGTTGTCGCGCACGGCGCAGGTGTTGATGATGACGATGTCGGCCTCATCGTCAGCTGCGGCACGGACGTATCCGGCGCTCTCGAGCGAGCCCGAGAGACGCTCGGAGTCGTGCACGTTCATCTGGCAGCCGAAGGTGCGCACCTCATACGTGCGCGGTCGCCCGGCATCATCGAGCGCCGCATCGGAGGGCGCGATGATCGTCGGTTCGCTGAGGGGAATGGTCATAGTGCCTGCCATTCTACTTTCGCCCGCCGAGAACGGGCGCCGGGTACCCGTCACTCCCCGAACCCGCAGATTCTGCGTGGGCCCGCGGCGGGGCCGCTCAGGATTCTTCGAAGCGCACCCGCCCGGCACCTGATCCGCGCTGCGTCTCGCGCCACGCGGTGCGCGCCGCGTTCATCGCCACGCTGCCACCGTAGCCGCGACGGGACAGCTGCCCCACGAGCCGCCGCACGGCGGTGTCCTCGTCGTAGCGCCGCAGACCCGCGATCTTCGAACGCGCGTACTCGAGCGCGCGTTCCGCGTCGTCATCCTCCAGCACCGACAGTGCCTCATCCGCGACCTCGGGCGGAATGCCGCGCTCGCGCAGGGTGCGGGCGATCGCCACGCGCCCCTGCCCCTTGCGCTGCGAACCGGAAATGACGAGATGCTCGGCCAGATTCGCGTCGTCGAGGTAGCCGCGCTCCTCGAAGGCGGTGACGATCTGCTCGCGCTCTTCGGCCGGGACGCCCTGCGCCCGCAACGCATCGCGCGCCTCGCGACTGGTGAGCTGACGCCCGCGCAGCCTTCGCACGAGGTACTCGCTTGCCTCCGCGTACCCGTCCCCATCCGCAGTGACGTCGTGGTCATGACCCGTGACCGATCCGGAGCGGGTCACGCGCGACTCGGCCGCCTGCACCGCTCGTAGCGCCGCGGCCGCCGGATGCCGAGGACCCGGGCCGCGGCGTTCCGCGGCCGACTCGTCCGCCCAGGTCGAACGCCATTCGTCGGCCGTCGCCTGCGACGGATCGGCCGACGGCATCGCCGACCTCGGTGGACGGGGGGCGGGCTTCGCCGGCCCCCGTCCACCGAACAGCGGGATCACGGGGGCGAGGTGCTCGTCCTGCGAACGCGCATCACCCTCGTCGATCGGAGTCATGATCAGGCCGGACGCCGCTGAGCCAGCTCGTCCGCAGCGGGTGCCGCCGGCGCAGCGGCTCCGCCGATGCCGAGCTTCTGCTTGATCTGGGTCTCGATCGTCTCCGCGATGTCGGGATTCTTGAGCAGGAAGTTGCGCGCATTCTCCTTGCCCTGGCCGAGCTGGTCACCGTCGTAGGTGTACCAGGCGCCGGACTTCTTGACGATGCCGTGCTCGACGCCGAAGTCGATCAGGCTGCCCTCGCGGGAGATGCCGACGCCGTAGAGGATGTCGAACTCTGCCTGCTTGAACGGCGGTGCCATCTTGTTCTTCACGACCTTGACGCGCGTGCGGTTTCCGACCGCGTCGCTGCCGTCCTTGAGGGTCTCGATACGGCGGATGTCCAGACGCACCGAGGCGTAGAACTTCAGCGCCTTTCCGCCGGCGGTGGTCTCGGGCGAGCCGAAGAACACGCCGATCTTCTCGCGCAGCTGGTTGATGAAGATCATCGTGGTGTTGGTCTGGTTCAAGCCACCCGTGAGCTTTCGCAGCGCCTGCGACATGAGTCGCGCCTGGAGTCCGACGTGCGAGTCGCCCATCTCGCCCTCGATCTCCGCACGCGGCACGAGAGCTGCCACGGAGTCGATGACGATGAGATCGATGGCGCCAGATCGCACGAGCATGTCGGCGATCTCGAGCGCCTGCTCACCGGTGTCGGGCTGCGAGACGAGCAGCGCGTCGATGTCGACGCCGAGCTTCTTCGCGTACTCGGGGTCGAGGGCGTGCTCCGCGTCCACGAACGCGGCGATGCCGCCCGCGCGCTGCGCGTTGGCGATCGCGTGCAGCGTCAGCGTGGTCTTACCCGAGGACTCCGGGCCGTAGATCTCGACGATGCGGCCTCGCGGCAGCCCGCCGACGCCGAGCGCGACGTCGAGCGCGATGGAGCCGGTGGGGATGACCGCCACAGGAGCGCGTTCGTCGCTGCCCAGCCGCATGACCGAGCCCTTTCCGAACTGCTTGTCGATCTGGGCGAGTGCGGTCTCGAGGGACTTCTCGCGGTCTGCGGGAGAGGGCATGACGTGCTCCTTCGTGCTCGTGAACTGCCGCCTGTAGGCTGTCGCGGCCGCCCCGGGTGGGGCGAGCTCTCCGACAAGGCGTATGACCTCGTGGTCACGAAGAACACGCTAGGAGGGGCCACCGACATTGCATCGTGGATCCCGACATCGGTGCACAACCCGATCACGAAACCATCTGTGCAGGACGATACGCGCATCTCGAACAAGTCTTCGACGACACGCCGCATCCGCAACCGGATCGGTCGAACACGCCACGAACGGATCAGTGCCGCTTCGGCTCCATGCGGCCCACACCGTGCCGACGCGATTCGGGAACATCCATCTCGGCGCACAGCGCCAGCCACACCTCGCGTGGCGGCACGCCTGCCTCCATCGCCTCCGCCGCGGTGTGCCCTCCGATGCGGGTCAACACGAGATCAGCCACGAGCGACCCTGCGCGCGCGCCGAACTCCGCGTCGACGGCGCGGAGGAACTCGCTTCGCCGCATCCGATCAGCGCAGGGAGAGTTCGGACTCGACCGAGGCCACCAGTTCGTCGGGGACCACGTCGGGGATGACCTGCAGGCCCTCGAGCACGGCGATGCGGTCTCCGACCTCGCGCATGATGGTCGAGATGGGCACGTCAAGCGCCTCGGCGACCGAGGCGAGGATCTCGCTGGAGGCCTCCTTCTGACCACGCTCCACCTCGCTGAGGTAGCCGAGCGCGACAGACGCCTTCCCGGCGACCTGGCGGAGCGTCCGCCCCTTCTGCAGACGGAAGTCCCGCAGCACGTCGCCGATCTCCTGTCGAACGAGAATCATCGGGACCTCCTCTCCCCCATCGACCGGGCGAAGCCGCCCGATCGGATGGTCAGTCTAACCCGACCTGTTGACATCGACATTACTTTTTCGGTCTGTGCGTTGGATGTGAGCACACTCGACTCAACTTCGACGCCGAAGTGGCTATTCCCGAAGTCGGGAACCCGGATCCGATCCGTTCGGTCGGGGCGCTCCCACGACGTCCAACACCGCCTCCAGCGCGGCCTCGACCGCCGCCGCACGGATCTGCGCTCGGTCGCCGTCGAACCGGAACGCGCGAGCCGATTCCCCACCTGCGGAGCTCACCCCGACGAACACCGTGCCGACCGGCTGCCCGCCCTGCGGCGTGGGCCCCGCGACCCCGGTGGTCGCGACGCCGATGTCGGACGGCCGCCCCTCGACCGCCACGGCGCGACGTGCGCCGAGAGCCATCTGCCGAGCGACCTCCGCGTCGACAGGACCGCGCGCGGACAGCAGCGCGGGATCCACTCCGAGCACCGAGGCCTTGACCGGTGTCGCATAGGCCACCACCGCACCATCGAGGACGTCGGATGCACCGGGCACGGCCACGAGCGCCGCCGACAGCGCACCGCCCGTGAGCGACTCGGCAACCGCGAGGCGCAGGCCGCGTTCACGCAGCAGATCGAGCACCGCGCTCGCCCGCGCGACAGCGGCATCGGTCATCGTGCCGCGCCGCGGTCATCCCTGGCTCCGCGCACCTGGGCGAGCACGTAGTCGATGCCGCTCAGCACGGTGAGCACGAGCGCCAGCACCATGAGCACGGTGGTCGTGATCGTCCATGCGGGCATGCCGATCCAGACGTGCAGCGGCAGCAGCGCCCAGGACAGCGCGACGGCCTGCACGGTCGTCTTGATCTTGCCCATCCAGGCCGCGGCCACGATGTGCTCCTTGGCCACGATGAAGCGGTGCACCGTGATGCCCCACTCGCGCACCAGGATGACGATGACGAGCCACCACCACACCTCGTCGAGGATCGCCAGTCCGATGAATCCTGCCCCCGTGAGCAGCTTGTCGGCGATCGGATCCCAGAGTTTGCCGAAGTCACTGACGATGTCGTACTTGCGAGCGAGATAGCCGTCGACCCAGTCGGTAGAGATCGCGAGCACGAACAGCGCCCCGGCGACCCAGCGCAGCGCGAGGTCCGTCTGTCCGGCGTGTCCGCCCAGAAGGAGCAGCACGAAGAAGACGACGGCGAGCGGGATGCGGGCGACCGTGATCGCGTTCGGAAGCTGTCGCGGGATGGCCATCAGTCGCGTCCTGTCAGGCCCCAGGCGTCTTCATCCGCCTCCGCTTCGACCTCCGGCAGGCCGCGGTACTGCGCCTGCAGCGGGTCATCGCCGTAGCGGTCATCCGCGTGCCCTGCGGCCGCGCCCGGCGGGGCGACGTGCGCGGAGGCGGCGCCGGGCGGAGCCGCCGGCGACGGCGCAGACGATGCCGCGTGCGCGGCCGGCGGCTCCTCGCCGCGCAGCCGCGCGAGCACCCCGGCGAGCTGCTCAGGGGCGACCAGCACGTCGCGGGCCTTGGAGCCCTCGGACGGACCGACGATCTCCCGCGACTCCAGCAGGTCCATGAGGCGACCGGCCTTCGCGAAGCCGACGCGCAGCTTGCGCTGCAACATAGACGTCGAGCCGAACTGCGACGAGACGATGAGCTCGGCGGCCGCGAGCAGCAGCTCGAGGTCGTCGCCGATGTCCTCGTCGACCTCCTTCTTCCTGCCCTCGACCGCCTCGGCCACGTCGGGCCGGTACTCCGGGCGCGCCTGGCCGGTGACGTGCTTGACGACCTGCTCGATCTCGCTCTCGTCCACCCAGGCGCCCTGAAGGCGGAAGGGCTTGGAGGATCCCATCGGCGAGAACAGGGCGTCACCCTGTCCGATGAGCTTGTCCGCACCCGGGCTGTCCAGGATGACCCGGCTGTCGGTGACACTCGTGACCGCGAAGGCGAGACGGGAGGGCACGTTGGCCTTGATCAGACCCGTGACCACGTCGACGCTCGGCCGCTGGGTCGCGAGCACGAGGTGGATGCCGCTCGCGCGGGCGAGCTGGGTGATCCGCACGATCGAGTCCTCGACGTCTCGTGGGGCGACCATCATGAGGTCGGCGAGCTCATCGACGACGACCAGCAGGTAGGGGTACGGCTTGAGCACGCGCTCGCTGCCCGGCGGCACCTCGACCTCGCCTGCGCGCACCGCGCGGTTGAAGTCGTCGATGTGGCGGAAGCCGAACGACGCGAGGTCGTCGTACCGCATGTCCATCTCCTTCACGACCCACTGCAGCGCCTCGGCCGCCTTCTTCGGGTTCGTGATGATGGGAGTGATCAGGTGCGGGACGCCGGCGTAGCTCGTGAGCTCCACACGCTTCGGGTCGATCAGCACCATCCGCACGTCGGCCGGGCGGGCGCGCATGAGCAGGCTCGTGATCATCGAGTTCACGAAGCTGGACTTACCGGATCCGGTGGACCCGGCGACCAGAAGGTGCGGCATCTTCGCCAGGTTGGCGACGACGAAGTTGCCCCCGACGTCCTTGCCGACGCCGATGGTCATCGGGTGCGTGCTCTTCGCCGCCGCTGCGGAGCGCAGCACGTCGCCGAGCGCGACGGTCTCGCGGTCGGCGTTCGGGATCTCGATGCCGATCGCACTCTTTCCGGGGATCGGCGAGAGGATCCGCACGTCGTTGGACGCGACGGCATAGGCGAAGTTGTTGCTCAGCTGCAGGATCTTCTCGACCTTGACGCCGTGGCCGACCTCGACCTCGTACTGCGTGACCGTCGGGCCGCGCGAGAAGCCGGTGACCTTCGCATCGACGTTGAACTGCGTCAGGACGTTCGTGATCTGCTCGACGACGCGGTCGTTCGCCTCGGAGCGCGCGACCGACGGCGGCCCCGACTTGAGCGCGCCCGGCGAGGGCAGGATGTACGGAGCGACCGGCGCCTGCGGGCCGCTCTGCCCCGGGCCGTCGGTGCCGAATCCGTCGAAGCCGGCCAGCTCGAGCTCGCCCGTGTCGCCGTCGTCCAGCAGCGCCGTGCTCTGCTGCCCGGCGAGACCCGCGGCCACCGCGCGCACATCGGTGAGCACCTCTGTGGCCGCCTCGTACGGATCGTCCTCCTTGATCACGGCCTGGTCGTAGGCCGGCACGTTGGCGACCGTCGGGGTGTCGTCCTGCAGACTCATCAGCTCGGTGAGGTCCTGAGAGCCGAGCCCTCCGTCCGGATCCTCTTCCCGACCGGTCTTGTTGCGGCGCCACCACGGCAGCACGTCGGGGTCATCGACCTTGTCAGCCTCATCGACGGGCGCGCTCTCGTCGACGGGCGTCTTGGCGGTGCGCTCGGCGTCGAACATCCAGGCGTACAGGTCGCCGAGGCGCTGACCGATGCGGTTCGGCGGGGTCTTGGTGAGGATGAGCACACTGAGCGCGGCGAGCAGCGCCAGCACGATGTACGCCGGGATCGCGGTCAGATAGCTCAGCGGCTGGCCCAGCAGCCAGCCGAACAGCCCCCCGGCGGCGCTGAGCGCGACCATGCCCTGACGCGGCTGCGGCATGCCGCCGGCCACATGGCAGAAGCCGGCCAGTGCGACCATGAACAGCCCGAAGCCGATGCCGATCCGGCCGTTGTCGTGCACCGATGACGGATGCCGGAACAGCCAGCCGGCGAGCAGGAGCAGAAGCACGGGCGCGATGAAGGCGGCACGGCCGATCAGCAGGCCGGCGGTGTAGGCGCTGATGTTCGTGGCGATCGTGTTGCCGATGAAGAACCACTCGTTCACGGCGCCGGCGATGGCGAGCAGCACGAGCAGGAACGGGAAGCCGTCGCGGCGCTGGTCCTTCTCCAGGTTCTCCGGACCGAAGGCGCGGAACAGACCCCCGACGCCGTGCGCGACCCCCATCCAGGCGCGGGCCATCACGGGCGGTCGATCGGGCTCGTCGACGTACTTCTTCGGCGCGGGTGCGGCCTTCGCCGAGGCGCCACGCGGCTTCGCCGCCGACGCCGCTCCCGCACGAGGGCGCGCCGAAGGCTTCTCCGCCGCACTCTTGGTCGCGCTGGAACTCCTGGGCATTCCTCCACGCTACGGCCGCGCGCCGACATCGGCCCGCAATGACGCGGCTTTCCGCGGGATTGCGGGCCCGTCGACGCAGTCCGATTCCGACGGCACGCGCACTTTTCACCCGACGAGGATCCGCACCCCCTCTCGAGGGCGCGGATGCCGAGGTCAGGCCTCGATGACCAGGGGCACGATCATCGGCCGGCGCCGCAGCTTCTGGTTCACCCAGCGGCCGATGGTGCGGCGCACGATCTGCGAGAGCGCGTGATTGTCACGCACCCCGTTGCCCGCGGCCTCCTTGAGCGCCGCGACGATCTTGGGAGCCACGTCGTCGAAGACGCTGTCGTCCTCGGCGACGCCGCGGGCATGGATCTCCGGTCCGGAGATGATCCGGCCGGTGGTCGAGTCGACCACGACGATGACCGAGACGAAGCCCTCTTCGCCGAGGATCCGCCGGTCCTTCAGGTCGGCATCGGTGATCTCACCGACGGTGGATCCGTCCACGTACACGAACCCGATGTCGAGCTGACCGGCGACGCGCGCCTCGCCGTCCTTCAGATCGATGACCGTGCCATTGGATCCGACGATCGTCCGCTCCTCGGCGATACCGGTGTCCTGCGCCAGCTTCGCGTTCGCGATGAGGTGGCGGTACTCGCCGTGCACGGGTAGGACGTTGCGCGGCTTCAGGATGTTGTAGCAGTAGATCAGCTCGCCGGCGGCGGCGTGACCGGAGACGTGCACGCGCGCGTTCGCCTTGTGCACGACGTTCGCGCCGAGCTTGGTGAGGCCGTCGATCACGCGGTAGACGGCGTTCTCGTTGCCCGGGATCAGGCTGGAGGCGAGGATCACCGTGTCGCCGGGGCCCGGCTCGATCGCGTGGTCGAGGTTCGCCATGCGGCTGAGCACCGCCATCGGCTCGCCCTGGGATCCGGTGGACATGTAGACGATCTGATCGTCGGGAAGGTCACGGGCCTTCTTGTAGTCGATGAGCACGCCGTCCGGCACCTTGAGGTAGCCGAGCTGCTCCGCGATCGTCATGTTGCGCACCATCGAGCGTCCCAGGAACGCCACCCGGCGGCCGTGCGCGTGCGCGGCGTCGATCACCTGCTGCACCCGGTGCACGTGGCTGGAGAAGCTCGCCACGATGACGCGACGCGGCGCCTTCCCGATCACCTGGTCGAGCACGGGGCCGATCGAGCGCTCGGTGGGCGTGAAACCGGGCACGTCGGCGTTCGTGGAGTCGACGAGGAAGAGGTCGACACCCTCCTCGCCCAGCCGCGCGAAGGCGCGGAGATCCGTGATGCGTCCGTCGAGCGGCAGCTGGTCCATCTTGAAATCGCCGGTCGCGAGCACGAGCCCCGCGGGTGTGCGGATCGCGACGGCCAGCGCGTCGGGGATGGAGTGGTTGACCGCCACGAACTCGAGGTCGAACGGGCCGACCTGCTCGCGCTGCCCCTCCTTCACCGTCAGCGTGAACGGCTTGATGCGATGCTCCTTGAGCTTCGCCTCGACGAGCGCGAGGGTGAGGCCGGATCCGATCAGCGGGATGTCACCCTTGAGGCGCAGCAGGTACGGGACAGCTCCGATGTGGTCCTCATGCCCGTGCGTGAGCACGACGCCCACGATGTCGTCGAGGCGGTGCTTGATCGGCTCGAAGTCGGGAAGGATCAGGTCGACGCCGGGCTGGTGCTCCTCGGGGAACAGCACGCCGCAGTCCACGACGAGGAGCTTGCCGTCGAACTCGAACACGGTCATGTTGCGGCCGACCTCCCCGAGTCCGCCCAGGGGCGTGACGCGGAGGGTGCCGGGAGCCAGCGCTTCGGGCTCGGCGAGGGGAACGGTCATTGGTGCCTCCTAGGCGGGGCGCGCTGCGCGCCCGGTGGTCGTGATCCCCTGGCGGAGCGGATCCACGCATGTCGCGCGGGCGGATCCGATCGGCATCGGCGGCCCTCAGCGGGTCGTGCCGTGCACCTTGGGGAGGGCGCCGCCGGCGGCGGCGTTGCGGTCGGGCCGGAAATCGGAGAAGTCCGCCCCCGGGATGTCCTTGACGAGCGCGAGCTCGTCCTCGATGGCCGCGGCCTCCCACTCCTCCGGGCCCACCAGGGGCAGACGGACGCGCGGGCTGTCGATGCGGCCGAGTCCGTGCAGGATGTACTTCGCCGACACGGTGCCCGGTACGTGCGTCATCGCGGCGCGCACGAGCGGCTCGAGGCGCTTGTGCTCGGCCGTGGCCGTGGCGAGATCGCCGCGATTCACCGCGTCGACGATGGTGCGGTACGGCGCCGAGGTGATGTTGGCCGTGACGCCGATGAGGCCGGTCGCCCCGATCGCGAGGTGCGGGAGCACATTCGAGTCATCGCCGGAGAAGTACATCAGATCCGTCTGGTTGAGCACGCGGCTGACCTCGGAGAAGTCGCCCTTGGCATCCTTCACCGCGAGGATGTTCGGGTGCTTGGCGAGGCGCAGGATCGTCTCGTACTTGATCGGCACGCCGGTGCGGCCCGGGATGTCGTACAGGATCACCGGCAGGTCGGTCGCGTCGGCGACGAGACGGAAGTGCGTGAGGATGCCGGACTGCGTGGGCTTGTTGTAGTACGGCGTGACGATCATGATGCCGTCGGCGCCGGCCTTCTCACTGGCCTTGTAGAGCTCGATCGCGTGCGCAGTCTCGTTGGATCCGCCGCCCGTGATGATCTTCGCGCGGCCGGCCGCGACATCCTTGCCGACCTCCACGAGACGCAGCTTCTCCGCATCGGTGAGCGTCGAGGTCTCGCCCGTGGTGCCGGTGACGACGATGCCGTCCGCGCCGTCCGCGATGACGCGATCCATGTGCTTCTCGACGGAGGGCCAGTCGACCTCGCCGTCGGCCGTCATCGGGGTGATGAGGGCGACGAGCACCTGTCCGAAGGGATTGCCCGTGTGCGTCATGCGTCCAGCGTAACGGTTCGCGGTGCCGGTCACGCCCGCGGGTTCGACCGGGCCGCTCCGGCGGCCGCAGTGAGGCCGAGAGTGGGTCAAGGGCGCCGATTAGGCTCTCGTCATGACCTGGAGGACGCGGGAATCGCGCATCGTGTACGACAACCGCTGGATCTCTGTGCGCGAGGACCAGGTCACGGGCCCCGCGGGCGACGGGGTGTACGGCGTCGTGACGATGAAGCATCCGGCCGTGTTCGTCGTGGCCCTCGACGAGCAGGACCGGGTGTGCCTGGTCACCGTCGAGCGGTACACCACGGGTTCGTCGATCGAGGTCCCCGCGGGCGGCACCGATGGCGAGGATCCGCTCGTCGCCGCCCGCCGGGAGCTGCGCGAGGAGACCGGGCTTGAGGCGGACGAGTGGATCCCGCTCGGCGCGATGAACGCACTCAACGGCGTCACAGTGGCTCCCGAGCACGTGTTCCTGGCGCGCGGGGTGCGCGCGGTCGCCGACAGTGCCGAGACCCAGGCCGAGGAGGGGATCGCCGGGATGCGCTGGGTACCGTTCGCGGAGGCGCTCGCGATGATCGCCGACGGCCGGATCTCCGACGGCGAGACGATCGCGGCGCTGGCCTACGCCGGCATCCGCCTCGGCCGCTTCGTCTGACCGGCCCGCGCACCGTTCTGCAGAACGACTCGGACAGCCCGATCACGGCCGCGACGAATGGGCCTACATCCGGCCGCGACGGGCGATGCGGGTGCTGAGCGAGCGCGGAACGAGCCGCGAACCCGCGATCATCGCCTTGTAGCGCAGCGACGGGATCACCACGGACCTGCCGCGGGCGGCGGCGCGAAGGCCCTGGCGCACCACAAAGGGCGCATCGAGCCACATGAACGACGGCACACCCTCCTCGCCGGCGGCGAGACCCATCCGGGCGTGGAAGGTGGTGTGCACGAACCCCGGGCAGAGCGCGGTCACCGTGACGCCGTCTTTCGCGTACTCGTCGTTCGCCCAGCGGCTGAACCCGATGATCCACGCCTTGCAGGCCGAGTAGGTCGACCTCGAGATGAAGCCCGCGGACGAGGCGACGTTGATGATCCGCCCTCCGCGACCGCGCATCACCCCGAGCGCGGCGTGCATGAGCCGCATCGGCGCCTCGACGAGCACCCGCAGATGGCGCACCTCGTCGGTGATGTCGTTGTCCGCGAACCGCAGCGGAAGGCCGAAACCGGCGTTGTTCACGAGCAGGTCGAGAGGACCCGCCGCGATCCGGTCCGCGACGCGCTGCACGTCCTGATCTGTCGCGAGGTCGGCGACGAGCACCTCGACCGCGACGCCGTGCCGCGCCCGGAGCTCCGCCGCGAGCGCCCGCAGCGCGTCATCCGAACGCGCGACCAGCACCAGGTCGGCACCGCGCGCCGCGAGCTGACGGGCGAACTCCGCGCCGATTCCGGCGCTGGCTCCGGTGATCAGGGCTGTGGGCATGCGGATCCTCCTGGCGGTTCGAGAGATCTGTCGGATGCGGACGGTGTCAGCGCTGATAGCCGAGGAAGCGGAACCTGATCCCGGTCCTGCTGGTCTGCCACTCCCCCTCGGAGACCAGGCGGAAGCCGTCACGGGAGGGGCCGAAGGTGTCTCCGGGGACGTCCAGGTCGAGCTCGGTCACCTCGAGGCGGTCGGCGGATCCGACGATCTCGCGGAAGATCTCGCCCCCGCCGATCACCCAGGCCTCCTCGAGCCCGGCGAGAGCATCGGCGAGCGAACCGGCGGTGCGCGCTCCGTCGTCGGACCATTCGCCCTGCCGTGTCACCACGATGTTGTCCCGGCCAGGAAGAGGCCGGAAGCGCGCCGGCAGCGACTCCCACGTGTGCCGCCCCATCACCACCGGCGCGCCCAGCGTGACCTCCTTGAAGTGCGCAAGGTCCTCCGGCACGTGCCAGGGCATCGTTCCGCCGGCGCCGATCACTGCGCCGTGCGCTTCGGCCCAGATCAGTCCGATCCGGGTCATACCGCGACCGCCGCCCGGATCGCCGGATGGTGCTGATAGTCCTCGACCACGAAGTCGTCGTACGCG
Source organism: Actinomycetota bacterium (assembly GCA_018268455.1). GTDB lineage: Bacteria > Actinomycetota > Actinomycetes > Actinomycetales > Microbacteriaceae > Microbacterium. Next base: position 25,464 of record JAFDWM010000009.1, read on the forward strand.
TAGTCGAAGATCGAATCCGGCTTCCGCGTGATCCGCAGGGTCGGGTAGGGGTACGGCTCGCGGGTGAGCTGCTCCTGCACCTGCGCGACGTGGTTGTCGTAGATGTGGCAGTCGCCGCCGGTCCACACGAAGTCGCCCGGCTCCAGGCCCGTCTGCTGCGCCACCATGAGCGTGAGCAGCGCATACGAGGCGATGTTGAACGGCACTCCGAGGAAGAGGTCGGCGCTGCGCTGATAGAGCTGGCAGGACAGTTTCCCGTCGGCGACGTAGAACTGGAACAGCGCGTGGCAGGGCGCGAGCGCCATGTCCGGGATGTCGGCGGGGTTCCATGCCGACACGATGATGCGGCGGGAGTCGGGTGAATTCCGGATCTGGTCGATCACCTGCTGCAGCTGGTCGATGTGCCCGCCGTCGGGCGTCGGCCAGGAGCGCCACTGCACGCCGTAGACCGGGCCGAGGTCGCCGTCGGCGTCCGCCCACTCGTCCCAGATGGTGACGCCGTTCTCCTGCAGCCAGCGCACGTTCGAGTCTCCGCGGAGGAACCACAGCAGCTCGTACGCGATCGACTTGAAGTGCACGCGCTTGGTCGTGATGAGCGGGAAGCCCGCCGACAGATCGAAGCGGATCTGCCGGCCGAACACGCTGGTCGTGCCCGTGCCGGTGCGATCATCCTTGTGCGTGCCGCCGGCCAGCACGTCGCGGAGCAGGTCTTCGTACGGCGTGGGGATCGCGGCGCTCATGAGTTTCAGCGTACCGGCGGCGACGGACTCGCAGACCGTCCGACGACTCGGAGACCCGGAGCGCTGACTCGAAACGTCACATCCGCGCCGTGCTCTGCCCGTGCGACGTAGCCTCTGACCATGTCCCTGCCGATCGCACTCGTCGTGGTCGCCGCCCTGCTCGCGGTGACCGTGCTCGTCGGAGTGCTGCTGCGCCGACGGGAGGGCCGCACGGTGACCGTGCACGGCGACCGGCACGTGGATCCGGCCGACCTCATGCATCCCCTGGGCGCCCGCGCGACGCTGGTGCAGTTCAGCACCGAGTTCTGCGTGCGCTGCCCGCAGGCGCGGCGGATGCTCGGATCCGTGGCCGCCGAACGCGCCGGCGTGGTGCATGCCGAGGTGGACCTCACGTCTCGCGCCGACCTCGCGGCCCGGTACAAGGTGCTGTCCACTCCGACCATCCTGCTCGTCGATCCGGACGGCAGGATCCGCTCGCGCTTCAGCGGCGTTCCCACCCGAGCCGCCGTGCTCGAGGCGCTCGACGGCGCCGACCACCTCCAGGAGGTCCGCTCATGACCGCTCCCGCCGGCATCGACCCCCGCGGCCCGCGCTTCGCGGCGTGGATCACGTCCGTCCTGCTGCTCATCGCCACCGTGCTCGGACTCGTCGACGCCTCGCAGCCGCGGATCCGCTCATTCGGCTGGTTCGCCTATCAGCCACTCGCGGACGCCACGTACGCGCCGGGAGCCGAACTTTCGCTTCGCGCATCCGCGCCCGCGTTCCTGCTCACCCTCGTGATCGCGCTGCTCTTCCTCTGGGGTGTGGTCTCTGCGCGCACGCAGCCGTGGAGCGTGCTGTTCCGCACGCTGGTGCGCCCCCGCCTCGCGCGGCCGAGCGAACTGGAGGATCCGCGCCCGCCGCGCTTCGCCCAGGGTGTCGGCCTGCTGGTGGTGACGGTCGGGCTGATCCTGCACCTGCTCGGCGTGCCGTGGGCGCTGCCGATCGCCACCGCGATGGCGTTCGTCGCCGCCTTCCTGAACGCCGCGTTCGGCTTCTGCCTCGGCTGCCAGCTCTACCTGCTGCTGCAGCGCGCGGGGATCGTCGGGCGCGGATCCGCCGCCTCCGCCTGAACGGTTCACCGAGAGGGGCACCCCCGATAGGCTGACGGGCACGTACCCATCCCGATCGGAGGATCCTCATGTCCGTCACGAGCGAAGCCGCTGCCACCTGGACCGGAAGTCTCATCGAAGGCGAAGGATCCGTCTCCTTCTCCTCCTCGCACCTGGGCACGTTCCCGTTGAACTGGAAGGCACGGTCGGAGGGATCCGATACGACCACCACCCCCGAGGAGCTCATCGCCGCCGCGCACTCGTCGTGCTTCAGCATGGCGCTGTCGCACGCCCTCGCCGGCAACGGCACCCCCGCCGAGCGCGTGAACACCACCGCGTCGGTGACGTTCAAGCCCGGCGTCGGCATCACCGGCAGCCACCTCAATGTGAACGCCTCCGTGCCCGGACTCGATGCGGAGACGTTCCAGCGCCTCGCTCAGGAGGCCAAGACCGGCTGCCCCGTCTCCGCCGCGCTGTCCGGCATCGAGATCACGCTCGAGGCGACGCTCGCCTGAGCTCCGCCTCCCTCGCACGACGGGTCGCGCCTCCTCGGAGGGCGGCCCTTCGTCGTCGCAGGCTATTTCGCCAGGCGGATCGCGGCGCGGATCGCGGCACGGGCGTCCTTGCGGTGGCCTGCCGCGTCGTGCACCACACCCAGCCGGTACTGCGCGCGCCAGTCCTCCGGCTCCTCGGCGGCGGCGGAGCCGAACTCCGTCAGCAGCCGTTCGGCGTCGTCCGGCAGCAGTCGCCCGTTCGGCCGCAGCTGCTCCGGAGCCTCAGGCATCCCGCCCTCGGCGTCCAGCGTGCGGCCGAGGCGGTCGGCGGCGAGGCCGAACTGCAGCTCGCGCACGAGCGCCCAGGCGCCGATCAGCGGCATCACGAGCAGAGCGACACCCATGGTGATCCCGAGCGCCTGCCCTGACCCGAGCAGCACCACCGCACGCCAGCCCACGAGCGCGATGTAGAGCACGAGGAGCACGGCCATGACGGCGACGCCGATGCGAGATCCCATCCCTCCATCCTAGGTCGGCCTGCTTCCTCGGCCGACAGCCGGGCTCCCCGCGCTGCGGAGCCCGGGCCGCGCTCGGCGGGCCCCTCACGGACAGCGTCGGAAAGCGCGTGACAGCGGGATGACAGCGCTCCGAAAGGGCACCGGCGGATGCTCTGAGCATGACGAATCCCACCACCGACTGGGCCCTCGAGGCCGACGGACTCGTGAAGGTGTTCGGTGAGAACCGCGCGGTCGACGGCGTCGACCTGCGGGTGCGCACCGGCTCCGTCTACGGCGTCCTCGGCCCGAACGGCGCCGGCAAGACCACGACCATCAACATGCTCGCGACCCTCTTGCGTCCCGACGGCGGATCAGGCCGCGTGTTCGGCCATGACGTCGTGCGCGACGCGCACATCGTACGCCAGCTCATCGGCGTCACCGGGCAGTTCGCGTCCGTCGATGAGACCCTGTCCGCCACCGAGAATCTCATGATCTTCGCCCGGCTGCTCGGCCTCGGCCGCAGCGAGGCGAGGGCGAAGTCCGTCGACCTCCTGGAGCGCTTCGGCCTGACCGAGGCCGCGCGGCGTCCCCTCAAGCAGTTCTCCGGCGGCATGCGCCGGAGGCTCGACTTGGCCGCGTCGCTGCTCGCGCAGCCACCGCTGATCTTCCTGGACGAGCCCACCACCGGATTGGATCCGCGTACCCGCGGCCAGATGTGGGACACGATCCGCGAGCTCGTGCACACGGGATCCACCGTGCTCCTCACCACCCAGTACCTCGACGAGGCCGATCAGCTCGCCGACCGCATCGCCGTGATCGACCACGGCAGGGTCGTGGCGGAAGGAACCCCGGACGACCTCAAGGCGTCCGTCGGCACCTCCTCACTGCAGCTGCGCGTGCGCGACGCCGCCGACACCGCGGATGCGCTGCACGCGATCGAGCAGACCCTCGGCGTGCGCGGGGTGCTCTCCCCCGAGGCGTCCCGGATCACCGCCCCTCTCGCGGATCCCGATCGGGTCGCCGAACTGCTCATCACGCTCCGCGAGGCCGGCATCGGCCTCGCGGAGGTGAGCGTGCAGAAGCCCACACTCGACGAGGTCTTCCTCACCCTCACCGGCCACCCGGCTGGGGAGGACTCCTCGGCCGACTCCACCACAGCACAGATCCAGGAGGTCAGCGCATGACCACCCTCGCCCCCACCGCCGGACGGATCGTCCCGGCTTCCGAGCGCCGACTGAGCCCGCGCGCGAGCGTGTCCCTGACCCTGCGCAACACCGTCACGATGGCCGCGCGCGGTCTCATCAAGATCCGGCGCACACCGGAGCAGCTCATCGATGTGACGGTGCAGCCGATCCTGTTCACCCTGATGTTCACGTACATCTTCGGTGGCGCGATCTCCGGTGACGTCACCAGCTACCTGCCCGTCATCATCCCCGGGATCCTCGTGCAGACCGTCATCACGACCTCGGTCGTGACCGGCGTGCAGCTGCGCGAGGATATGGACAAGGGCGTGTTCGACCGCTTCCGCTCGCTGCCGATCGCGCGCATCGCACCGTTGTCGGGGGCGCTGCTCGCCGACACGATCCGCTACGGCATCGCGACCGTGCTCACCTTCACGATGGGCTTCCTCATGGGCCTCCGTCCGCAGGGCGGCCTCGGCGCGGTGATCGGCGCAGGTCTGCTGGTGATCGTGTGCTCCTGGGCGATCAGCTGGATCTTCGCCTTCGCCGGCGTCATCGCGCGGACCGCATCGAGCGTGCAGGGCATCTCGATGCTGATCCTGTTCCCGCTCACGTTCCTCTCCAACGCCTTCGTCCCGGTCGACACGATGCCCGGCTGGCTGCAGTGGTTCGTGAACATCAACCCGGTCTCGCACCTGGTGACCGCCGTGCGCGATCTGGTCAACACCGGCACGTTCGGGGTCGATGCCTGGGTGTCGATCCTCGGCGCCGTCGTGATCGTCGCCGTCTTCGCCCCGCTCACCGTGCGGGCGTACATGCGCAAGGCCTGAACTGTCCGAGGAAGGGGCGTCCTCTGTGAGGGCGCCCCTTCATCATGTTCGGCGGTTCTCACGCCCGACGCCGCCGACGGCGCTCAGCGCGAGCCCAGCACCGCGAGGCCGCGCGCCACCCGCGCTGACGGCTCCAACGCGGCCGCGTCTGCCCGAGCCGCGGCGACCATGTCGTATCCGGCGATCCGCTCCGCATCAGCGAAGTGCACCGCGAGCTCGAGGCTCGGCATGTTCTGCCGCCCGCCGAGCACCTCGGCGAGCGCGATCGCCGCCGTCCCCCGCTCGACCAGTTCCGGCCGCCTCAGCGCCCAGGCGGACCATCCGATCAGGGCCGTGCCGAGCACGGGCCTGTCCACGCCTTCCTTCCGCTGCCGGCACGCGGCGATCGTGCGCGTCCGCAGGCGCCGCTCCCACACGGCAAGCTCCGCTTCCGGGAGGTCGAGCCTCCGCACGGCCGAGGAGAGGTAGCCGGACAGCGCCATCAGATACCAGGGCGAGCGTCGCTGCACGGGATCCGCGAATGCCGCCATCGCGCGGGCCAACGCCTCGGCCGCCTCCGCAGCCCGCCCGTCCAGGAGCTCGACCTCCGCGAGTCCATACAGCCCGATCGACTCCAGCTCGACGCCGTCCTGGCTGAGCCCGCCCTCCTCGGTGAGCCGGGTGAACAGCGCCCGAGCCTCGACGCTGCGGCCGAGGTGGAGCAGCGCGCCGCCACGCACCCATTCCTGGTGATTGATCTGATCCTGCGCGTCGAACTCCTCGAAGACCTCCTTCGCACGTTCGATCCAGGTCATCGCCTCCGCGGGGTGCGCCGACTGCGCGGCCAGCTGCGCGGCGAGGTCGGCAGCCATCCCCTCGGCCCAGCGCTCGTCGAGGCTCCGCGCCCGCTGCCACGCGCTGCGGGCGGCCTCCATGGCCGCCTCGGCCTCGCCATCGTTCTCCGCGCGCTGCGAGCGCAGCACGTCCGCCGTCAGCTGCGCCCGCGGATCCGCCCCGTGCACGAGTTCCGACTCGGCTCCCAGCGGCCCTCCCCTGCCCGCCGCGAGCAGCGCGTCGGCCAGCAGGCGCCAGGACGGCGCGAGCGCATCCCCCGCGGCGCGCACCGCACGGGTGATGAGTGCGAGTCCGCGTGCGGCGCGCCGATCCCCGCTGATCATGCAGCCGAGCGAGGCCATCACGATCGCCATGACCCGCAGATCGGGCTCGATGGCACCGGCGGGCAGGGCGTCCACGATCTCGATCATCGGTCCGGCATAGCCGATGAACTCGGTGAAGGATCCGCGGATGAACCAGGACTGCCCGAGGACCGTGAACAGGCGCACCGCGTCGGCGCCGCGGCGCGCGGCGACCAGCTGCCGCAGCACATGCACGAGGTTGTCGTGCTCGCGGGTGATCGCGAGGTGGGCGTGCGCGGTCAGTCCCGAGGGGAACGCCCGGGCCCTGGCACCGTGCTCGGCGACGAACGCGAGCGCCCAGGCGACGACGGCCTCCCAGGCGTCCTCCTCCGCTCCGGTCTCGGCGAGGCGGTCGTGCCCGAACTCACGCACGGTCTCCAGCATCCGGAAGCGCACGGCACCGTCGCCGGTCTCGATGACGTTCAGCAGCGACTGCGAGACGAGGCTCTGCAGAACGTCGTCGGACGCGGTGGACAGGACGGCGTCGGCGGTCTCCGCGGAGAAGCCGCCCGGAAGCACGGACAGCAGCGCGAGCGCCCGCTGGGCGTCGGAGGCGAGCAGATCCCAGCTCCACTCGATCACGGCCTCCAGCGTGCGGTGACGCTCGGGGGCCGCACGGTCCCCGGTGGTGAGCAGCGCGAAGCGGTTCTCCAGGCGCTTCTCGATCTGCTCCGGCGTCATCGTGCGCACACGCGCGGCTGCGAGCTCGATCGCGAGCGGAAGCCCGTCCAGGCGTTCGCACAGTCGCGCGACCACGTCGAGATCGAGTGTCGCCCCGGGGCGCGCCGCGTGCGCGCGCTCCACGAAGAGACGCACTGCGGGAGCCGCGTCCGTCGCCTCGATCTCCAACGGTTCCAGCGGCAGGACGCGTTCCGCGGAGATCGCGAGCGGCGTGCGGCTCGTGGTGAGGATCCGCAGCGACGGCACCGCGGCGAGGAGGTCCGCGGTCCACCGAGCGACGCCCTCGATGACCTGCTCGCAGTTGTCCAGCACGAGCAGCGTGGTCCGCTCCCCCAGCGCATTCACGATGCGGGCACCGAGGTCGGGACGCGGACGCTGCTCCGAGAGCCGGCCCCCGGGGACGTTTTCGCTGATCCCCAGGGCGGCGCCGATCGCGAGCGGCACTCCCGCATCCGCGCGCACGCCCGCGAGCGGGACCACGACCACCGCGGGCGCCGAGGATTCCGCCGCCAGCGCCTGTGCAAGCCGGGTCTTGCCCAGGCCTCCCGCGCCCATGATGGTCACGAGCCGTGCCGTGCGCAGCAGCGTGCGCGCGCCCGCCAGCGCGTCGTCGCGGCCGATGAGCTCGTTCGGTGCGGCCTGCACCCCGATCCGCACTCGCGCACCGTCGTCCTGACCGCGCAGCAGTTGCGCGTTGAGCTCAGTGATCGCGGCCCCCGGCGAGGCGCCCAGTGACTCGCCCAGCGTCGCCCGCAGCCGGGCGAACACGGCAAGCGCCTCGGCCGGGCGATCATCCGCCGCCAGCGCCGTCATCAGCGCAGCCTGGGCGGACTCGTCCTGCGGGAGCGTGCGGGCGATGGATTCGAGCATCCGGATCCCCGAGGCATGCTCGGCGGGATCGCCGCTCGCGGTCATCGCCGCCGCGTAGAGCCGGCAGACATCGGTGTGCTGCGCCTCGGCGACGGCCGCGAGGTCCCGCGCGATCGGGACGTCACCGAGATCGGACCCCGGCTCCCCGCGCCACAGCCCCATCGCCTCACGCAGCAGCTCGCGCCGCCGAGGATCGGTCTCGCCCAGCGCCTCCGCCTCGGCGCGCAGCCGACGCGCATGGGCCAGATCCGTGTCGCCGGTGCCGAGGGCATAGCCTCCACCGGCGGTGCTGAGAATCGACTCCGCCCCCGCGAGCGTCCTGGCGCGTGACACGAGCGTCTGCAGCGCGGCGCGGGGGTTTCGCGGCTGCTCGTCACCCCAGATGTCGTCGGCCAGCGCGGTGGCCGAGCGGGCGGCGTCCCGCCCGGCGAGCACCAGCGCGACGAACAGCGCACGCGTGGGCTCCCCTCCGGCTTCTCGGCCGTCGACCTGCACCGGGCCGAGCACGCCGATGCGCACCGTCATGCGCGCGGCCGGATCCCCAGATCGAGGACGTTCTCCAGACCCACGACCACGCCGCGCAGGTCGCGTGCGTAGGGCAGTGCGAGCCGGATCCCCGGGGCGTACGCAGTGGCCGGATCGACGGTGTCGTGCACGATCGAGAGCGATTCCCCCGGCCCGGACAGGATCACCTGCTGCTGCGCGATCACGCCCGGGCGACGCAGCGAATGCACGGGCACTCCGGCGACCTGCTGACCGCGGGCGCGCTGATCGACGTGCGGGGCGTCCACCGGGCCCTGCTCGGCGCGGGCGGCGGAGATGAGCTCTGCGGTGCGCACGGCGGTGCCACTGGGCGAGTCGATCTTGGTGTGCTGATGCGACTCGACGATCTCGACGGATCCGAAGAACGGGGCGGCGATCGTGGACAGGATCGTCCCGAGCACCGAGCCCAGCGAGAAGTTGGGCACGAAGAGCGCGCCCGTACCCGCCTCGTCGATGAGCGGACGCACCTGCGCGATCCGATCGGAGGACCAGCCGGACGTGCCGATGAGGAGGTTGATGCCCCGCTCCGCCGCTGCACGCACGACGTCGGCGCTGGAGCCCGGCGTGGAGGCGTCGACGACGAGATCCGCGCCGTCCATCTCGTCCATGCCGCTGCGCGAGCCGAGTACGGCGGCGACCTCGAAGCCGTCCTGCTGCGCGATCACCTCGCGGATGATGGTGCCGAGCTTTCCGGAACCGCCCACGAGGGCCACGCGCGTCGTCATGCGCTCAGTCTATTCAGCGCGGCGGACGCCCCGGGTGGCACGGTGGGCATAGCGTCGGAGCATGCCCGCCTTCCGGATCGCGTCTCCCGAGGACGCCGATGCCCATGCCGTCCTCGTCGAGTACTTCACGATGCGTGCCGCCGAATTCCCCGGCGGCACATACACGCCCGCCTATCCGACCGCGGCCGGATTCCAGCCGCCGGACGGCGTGTTCCTCCTGCTCGAGGAGGAGGGCCGGATCGTGGGGTGCGGCGGGATCCGCCGGCTCCCGGATCTCGAGGACGGCCGCGTATTCGAGGTGAAGCACGTCTACCTGCGCCCGGAGACCCGCGGCCGAGGCTGGGGGCGCCTGCTGCTGGAGGAGCTGGAGCTCCGCGCGCGCGAGTGGGATGCCGGCGCGCTCGTGCTGGACACCCACCACACGCTCGAGGCGGCAGGGCATCTGTATCGCCGCAGCGGCTTCGCGGAGATCGATCGCTACAACGACAACCCGAACGCCACGCGCTGGTATCGCAAGGAGCTGGGGACGCACACGTGAGGCTCTGGTCGATGCACCCCCGCTACTACGACCGGCAGGCGCTGACCGCGTGCTGGCGCGAAGGTCTGCTCGCCCAGGCCGTCATCGCGGATCCGACACGGCGCGGGTACGCCCATCACCCGCAGCTGCAGCGTTTCCGCGAGGCGCGCGATCCGCTCGCCGCCATCGGGGACTACCTCGCCGCGGTCGTCGACGAGGCGGACGCGCGCGGCTACCGCTTCGCCCGGGAGAAGATCGTCAAGACGGGACCGGTCGAGTGCATCCCGGTCGCCCGCGGCCAGCTCGACTACGAGTGGGGGCACCTGCTGCGCAAGCTCGAGACGCGCACGCCAGAACTCTGGGAGCACTGGCGTGCGCTCACCCTCCCTGATCCGCATCCGCTGTTCGTCGTCGTGGACGGACCTGTCGCGGACTGGGAGCGCGTCGCCTGACCCTCGGCGCCGCCGGATGCTCAGACCGCGAGCAAGTCGGGCAGGCCGGTGCGCAGCTCCATCGGCAGGTGGCTCAGGTCGTTGTGCGCGAGCAGGCTCCACGGGCGACCCTGCTTCTGGGTGAGCACGGTGAGGCCGCAGTTGGCCTGGTTCAGAGTCATCCAGCGCCACTCCGGCGCCTCGAGCACCTCGCGCACGAACCAGCTGATCACGAAGTTGTGCGTGATCAGCACCTCGTGCACATCTCCCGGCTTGCGCACCAGGAACTCGTTCACGGCGTCGCCCATCTGTGCCCGGCCCGCCTCGATCTCCGCATCCGTCACGGATCCGAAGAACGACTCGAACGCCGCCGGGGTGTCCTCGGTGACGCCGGTGGGCACGCAGTCGAACAGCAGCGCCGACGGCTCCGCCTCGACGGAGGGGATGCGCTCCGAGATCGCCCGCGCCGTCTCCGCCGCTCGCAGCAGCGGGGAATGCCAGATCGCGTCGAGTGGAAGCCCCGACAGCCGGTCGGCGATGAGTTCGGCCTGGCGGCGTCCGCGCGGCGAAAGGGGTCCGTCGGAGAGGCCGTGCTCGGCGTCCTGATGTTCGCCGTGCCGGACCAGATAGATGTAGTGCGTCACAACCGCTCGCCTCGTCTTCGACGTCGTGCTCGGTTCTTCCACCCTATGTCACGGCACGGACCGCAGGGCTCCCCCCACGCGACGCGCACACCGTGCGACGGCGTCGCCGCGTGTGAGGGCCGTGCGGATCCGCGGGCTCAGCTCGCGGCACGGGTGAGGTCGGCGATCTGCCCGCGCCCCAGGGACACCCCGGCACCCTGCATGAGCTCGTCGACCTGCTCCGCCGCGAACGCGTTCACGATCGGCGCGGTCACCGTGCGCTGCGCGAGCAGCCACGCGATGGCGACAGCGGCGACCGGCGCCTGCGCCTCCTGGGCGATGAGGTCGAGAGCGCGCAGCACCTTGATACCGCGGCGGTTGATGTTGCTGCGCAGCTGCACGCCGCGCACCCCCTGCAGCGCCTGCTTGGAGCGGTGTCTCCCGGAGAGGAAGCCGTGCTCGAGCGCGTGCGACGGGGTCACGGCCAGTCCTTGCGCGGCCGCGACCAGCCGGAGGTCGCCCTCGAAGCCCGTCCGGCGCACCAGGTTGTACGGCTCGTCCAGCACTTCGATGCGCGGATAACCCGCCGACGCGAGGATCCGCGCCTCCACGAGCCGCTCCGGGCTGAACCCGAACGCACCGATCACCCGGACCTTGCCCGTCTCGACGAGCCATTCGGCCGTGGCGAGGGTGTCCTCGAGGGCGGATCCATCGTCGATGGTTCCGTCGAGGTAGAGCACGTCGATGTGCGCGACGCCGAGGCGCGTGAGCGAATCCTCCACGGCGCGCACGAGGTTCACGGCACCGAGGCCGACGTGATCGGGGTGGCCGCCGACGCGCGCACACAGCACGATGTCTTCGCGATTCCCGCGCGACGCCAGCCAGCGCCCGATGATGTACTCGCTGCGCCCGGCGGCGAAGCTGTCGGCCGTGTGCACGGCATTGCCGCCGAACTCCGCATACCGGTCGAGGATGCGGTGCGCGGCGTCTGCGTCGGCGTTCCAGCCGAACTCCGCACCGCCGAGGATCAGCGGGAAGGTGCGGATGCCGGTCTCGCCGAGGTCGACGCGCAGGCAGGAGCCGATCCCCGGGCCCTGCACCGGGATCGGTGCGGACGGGTGTGGCGGGACCGACGCGGTCGCAGTGGTGCTCGCCGGGTGTCCGATGGTGGTCACGGATCCGGTTCCGACGCCGAAGAGACGCATGCGATCACCCCCGTGTCTGCTGCGCTGTGTGGTGGGCGCACCCCCCGGTGCGCTTGCTACGAGAGTAAGCGAGAGGCGGAGCCGTTCCGTTCATTGAGGCGTCCGAAAGGGAAACAATCGGTAACGGTTCCGTCACAAACAACGGAAACGGCCCGTCGTGTCCCCCTTTCGGTGGACACGACGGGCCGTTTGGGCTACGTGCGTCAGGCCTCGACGTTCGCCGCAGGTGCCTCAGCAGCCTCGGCCGGAGCCTCGTCGATGACGGGCTCGAGCGAGAGCTTGCCGCGGTCGTCGATCTTCGTGATCTTCACGAGGATCTTCTGGCCGACGGAGAGCACGTCGTCGACGTTCTCCACGCGCTTGCCGCCGGCGAGCTTGCGCACCTCGGTGACGTGCAGCAGGCCGTCCTTGCCGGGCAGCAGCGAGACGAACGCGCCGAAGGTCGCGATCTTGACGACCGTGCCCAGGAACTGCTCGCCGACCTCGGGGTTGGTCGGGTTGGCGATCGCGTTCACCTGGGCGCGCGCGGCCTCGGCCGAGGGGCCGTCGGTCGCGCCGATGTAGACGGTGCCGTCCTCCTCGATGGAGATCTGCGCGCCGGTCTCGTCCTGGATCGCGTTGATCGTCTTGCCCTTCGGGCCGATCAGCTCGCCGATCTTGTCGACCGGGATCTGCACGCTGATCACGCGCGGCGCGGTCGGCGCCATCTCGTCCGGAGTGTCGATCGCGGCGTTCAGCACGTTCAGGATCGTCAGGCGGGCGTCCTTGGCCTGGGTGAGCGCGCCGGCGAGCACCTCGGAGGGGATGCCGTCGAGCTTCGTGTCCAGCTGGATCGCGGTGACGAACTCGCTCGTGCCGGCGACCTTGAAGTCCATGTCGCCGAGAGCGTCCTCCGCGCCGAGGATGTCGGTGAGCGCCGCGTAGCGGGTCTCACCGTCGACCTGGTCGGAGACGAGACCCATCGCGATGCCGGCGACCGGCGCGCGCAGCGGCACACCGGCGTTCAGCAGCGACAGGGTCGAGGCGCAGACGGAGCCCATGGAGGTCGAACCGTTGGATCCGAGGGCCTCGGAGACCTGACGGATCGCGTACGGGAACTCCTCGCGGGTCGGCAGCACCGGCACGAGGGCGCGCTCGGCGAGGAAGCCGTGCCCGATCTCGCGACGCTTCGGCGACCCCACACGGCCGGTCTCACCGGTCGAGTAGGGCGGGAAGTTGTAGTGGTGCATGTAGCGCTTGCTCGTGGTGGGCGAGAGCGAGTCGATCTGCTGCTCCATCTTGAGCATGTTCAGCGTGGTGACGCCCAGGATCTGGGTCTCGCCGCGCTGGAAGATCGCGGAGCCGTGCACGCGCGGGATGACCTGCACCTCGGCGTCCAGCGGACGGATGTCCGCAAGGCCGCGGCCGTCGATGCGGACGCCCTCGGTGAGGATCCGGCCGCGCACGATCTTCTTGGTGACCGACTTGTACGCCGCGGAGAACTCGCTGAGCGCGACCTCGGGCTGCTCGCCCGCCGCGACGGCGGCGACGAGCTCGGCCTTGACGCGGTCCTTGATCGCGTCGTCGGCGTTCTGGCGCTCCTGCTTGTCGGCGATCTGGTAGACGTCGACGAGTTCGGCGTAAGCGCGGCTCGACACGAAGTCGAACGTGCCCTCGCTGTACGGGAGGAAGACCGGGTACACGCCCGGCTCCTTCGACGCCGACGCGGCCAGCTCGGCCTGAGCCTCGACGAGCTGCTTCAGGAACGGCTTCGCAGCCTCGAGGCCCTGCGCGACGATGTCCTCGCTGGGCTTGGTGGCGCCCGCCTTGATCAGGTTCCAGCTGCCCTCGGTGGCCTCGGCCTCGACCATCATGATCGCGACGTCGGTGGATCCGTCCGCCTTGGTGATCACGCGGCCCGCGACGACGAGGTCGAAGACGGCCTCAGCGACCTGCTCCGCGTTCGGGAATGCGACCCACTGGTCGGCGTGCTCGCCGTGACCGGGGATGAACGCGAGGCGCACACCGGCGACCGGGCCGGAGAACGGCAGACCGGAGATCTGGGTCGAGGCGGAGGCTGCGTTGATCGCGAGCGCGTCGTAGTACTCGCCGGGGGCGATCGACAGCACCGTGATGACGATCTGCACCTCGTTGCGCAGGCCGTCGACGAACGACGGGCGCAGTGGGCGGTCGATCAGACGGCAGACCAGGATCGCCTCGGTGGAGGGACGACCCTCGCGGCGGAAGAACGAGCCGGGGATCTTGCCGGCGGCGTAGGAGCGCTCCTCCACGTCGACGGTCAGCGGGAAGAAGTCGAAGCCCTCACGCGGCGACTTGCCCGCGCTCGTGGCGGAGAGGAGCATCGTCTCCTCGTCCAGGTAAGCGGCGACCGCGCCCTGCGCCTGCTGCGCGAGACGTCCCGTCTCGAAGCGGACGGTGCGGGTGCCGAAGCGGCCGTTGTCGAGAACGGCCTCGGTGGCGGTGATTTCAGGACCTTCCAAGAGGTCTCTCCTTCTTTGTTTAGGCTCGCTCTCCCGTGTGGAGCGCGAGCATGGACGGATGCGCACAGAGGCATCCTGTTGGATCCTATCAGCGCACGAGGCCGGCTCGGGGCGGAGCGGATCCGGTCGCCCCCCGATCCGCCGGCGCGCCCCGCACCGTTCTCCCTGTGCCCCGCGGCAGGCCGGGGCTAGGCTGACGCGCATGAGTACCGACGACACCGCCGCGGCCGCGGACATGAAGCGCAAGTTCAAGGAGGCGCTCGAGAAGAAGAACGCCCAGAACCAGCAGGGCGAAGCGCATCTGGACGGCGATTCCGCCGTACACGGCACACACGCCGCGCAGACCAGGCGCGAGTTCCGCCGCAAGAGCGGCTGAGTCTTCGTGCATCCCCCGCGAGGGGCGTCGACGATCGGTTCGTCGGCGCCCCTCGTCGCGTGCCCCGATCCCCGCACCGGCCGGTTCAGGGGTGCGCGAGCACAGGGTTCGGGGCTACCGTCGAGAGCGTGACGGTCCCGAACAGCACGTCCGCGCGCCCGCGCGTCGTACGCCTCGCGCGTCCGGCGCTGGCGCTCGCTGCCGCCGGCGCCCTGCTCGCATCCCCGCTGATCGGCGCAGCCCCGGCATTCGCCGACGACTACCCGTCCTGGCAGGACGTGCAGAACGCCCAGGGCGACGAGCAGGCCACGCAGGATCAGATCACGAAGATCGACGACGCGCTCGCGACCACTCAGCAGAAGGCCGCCGACGCATCGACCGCCGCCATGAAGGCGCTGCAGACCGCGACCTCGGCGCGCGCCGCTGCCGACACCGCCGCACAGCGTGCCGGCCGGCTGACCGTGCAGGCGGCTGCCGCGGAGCAGTCCGTGCAGCAGACACACGAACAGGTCGGCACGATCGTCGCCGGGCGCGCTCGCACCGAGCTGTCCTCGCCGCTCGCCGCACGACTGTTCACCTCGGCAGCCCCGGATCAGCTGCTCACCCGCCTCGGAGTGATGCAGCGGCTCGACAAGACCTGGGCCACCCTCGGCGCGCGTGCGATCGCCGCGCAGGGCATCGCCTCCTCCCTGCAGGACCAGGCACAGGCGGCGCGCGCCGCACGAGACCAGCTCGCGACAGCCGCGGAGACCGCGGCGCAGCAGGCGCAGCGCGCGGCCGACGCCGAGGCCGCCGCCGTGCAGGATCTGCAGGGCCACATCAGGACCCTCTACGCGCAGCTCGCGACACTGAAGAACACCACCGCCGACATCGAGCGCCGTTACCGCATCGGCCAGCAGGTCGCCGAGCAGGAGCGGGAGCAGGCCGCTGCGGCGGCAGCCGCAGCAGCCGGCGCCTCCTCGAGCGGATCCGGCGGAGGCGAGTCCGGCGGAGGCGGTGTCGACCTCGGCGCGGGTGGTGTGAACGTCGACCCGGCGGGCGCACAGGCGTACGCGGCCGGGCAGCTCGGCGGCTACGGCTGGGGGCAGGACCAGTTCCCGTGCCTGTACCGGCTGTGGATGCAGGAGTCGAGCTGGCGCGCGGATGCCCTGAACCCCGACAGCGACGCCTACGGGATCCCGCAGGCGCTGCCGGCCAGCAAGCTCGCCGCGGCCGGCGCGGACTGGCGAACGAACGGGAACACCCAGATCGACTGGGGCCTCAGCTACATCCAGGATCGGTACGGTTCCCCCTGCGGTGCGTGGGCGCACGAGGTCGCGCACAACTGGTACTGACGAGGACGGGGAGGGCGCTCGTCCGCGCCCTCCCCGTCCTGTCGGCTTCTGATCAGCCACGCCCGGCGCGCGCTCGGGCGCGCTCCTGCTTCGCTGCCATCTCGGCCACCGCGGCACGACCGAGTCCCTGAGTGCTGACCGGCTCCGCCGCACCGCCATCCTGCACGTCAGAGGGCGCATCGTGTCCCACGCCGTCCAGTGTCGACTCGTCGAACGGCCGCGCACCGGAGAGCACCTGACGCACCTGCTCCGCATCGATCTGCTTCGTCCAGGTGCCGATGAGGATCGTGGCGACCGCATTGCCGGTGAAGTTGGTCACCGCGCGACCCTCCGACATGAACCGGTCGATCCCGACGATCACGCCGACGCCGTTGACCAGGTCCGGGCGGTAGGCCTGCAGACCGCCGGCCAGGGTGGCGAGCCCGGCCCCGGTCACGCCAGCGGCGCCCTTGCTCGCGATGATCATGAACACGAGCAGGCCGATCTGCTCGGGGATGGACATCGGCTGTCCCAGACCGGTCGCGATGAACAGCGATGCCATGGTGAGGTAGATCGCGGTGCCGTCGAGGTTGAACGAGTAGCCGGTCGGCACGGTGATGCCCACCACGGGCTTGGCCACCCCCAGATGCTCCATCTTCGCGATCAGCCGCGGCAGCGCCGACTCCGACGAGGACGTGCCGACGATCAGCAGGTACTCGCGCGACAGGTACTTCATCAGCTGGAAGATGTTCACGCCGGCGACGAGCTTCAGGATCCCTCCGAGCACCACGACGATGAACACGATGCAGGTCAGATAGAACGCTCCGAGAAGGATCCCGAGGCCCCAGATCGCGGCGACGCCGGTCTTTCCGACCACCGCTGCGATGGCACCGAACGCGCCCAGCGGCGCGAGCCACAGGATCATCCCGAGCACGCGGAACACGAGCGTCTGCAGATGCTTGATCGCACCCATGATGGGCGCGCCTCGCTCGCCCAGTCCCTGCAGGGCGAAGCCGACCAGGAGCGCGATGAAGAGCACCTGC
Organism: Actinomycetota bacterium; assembly: GCA_018268455.1. Taxonomy (GTDB): domain Bacteria; phylum Actinomycetota; class Actinomycetes; order Actinomycetales; family Microbacteriaceae; genus Microbacterium. The sequence continues at coordinate 42,279 of JAFDWM010000009.1, forward strand.
AGCACGCTCTCGCCGGTGAAGGCGCCGAAGAACGTCGCCGGGATGATGCCGAGGATGAAGTCCTGCGTCGTCTTCGCCTCGGTCGTGGCCGCTGCATAGGTCGCACCGGCCATGTGCAGCCCCTCACCCGGGTGGATGATGTTGCCCACGATCAGGCCGATCGCGAGGGCGAAGGTCGACATCACCATGAAGTAGATCAGCGCGAGCCCGCCGATCTTGCCGACCGTCGCGGCCTTGGCGATGGAGCCGACGCCGATCACGATCGTGCAGAAGATGATCGGCGCGATCATCATCTTGATGAGGCTCACGAATCCCTTGCCGATGGGCTCGAGGCCCTGGGCGAACTGCGGGAACATGAGCCCGACCGCTATGCCGAGCCCCACAGCCAGGAGCACGGACACGTACAGCCAGGTGTGCTTGTCCCAGGAGCTCTTGCCGCGGCGCCAGTCGTGCCGCGGGAGTCTGAAACCTTCGGTGAGAGCCATCGTCGCCTCCGCTGAATGAACAGGACGCCCGCACCACTGCGGGCGGGCCATGCCGACATGGTGCGTAGCCGCGTCGGCGGGCGGCGAGTTCTGTTCGTATTGAAACCGGAGCGAACCCCGCGCAGGCCGCCGTGCGCCGCACGACCTCGCGCATACTGGCTGAGGAGGTCCGGATCGGCGATGGCGACGACAAGACGCGGCGGCGTGCACAGCGCGGCTTCGCGCGTGTTCGTGCTGCTGATCGGATCCGTGCTGCTGATCGGCGCCGTGATCGGGGCGTTCCTCACCTGGGAGGCCCAGACCTCGGCGCGTCAGGAGGCCGAGCGCGTCACGGCGGCGATCTCCCGTGCGCTCTCCGTCGCCCCGGCGATCGAGACGGCCGTGACAGCGACGGATCGCCCGGCGGCGGAGGCGGAGCTGCGCGACGATGTCGAGTCCGTGCGCGTGGGCGCCGGGCTGGACTTCATCACCGTCATGGACGGTGACGGCGTGCGCCTCACCCACCCGGATGCCGCCCAGGTCGGCGGGCACTACCTCGGCACGATCCCCCGCGACGGCCACCCCCTCACCGAGCAGTACACGGGCACCCTCGGCCCGTCCGTGCGCACCATCACGCCGATCCATGATGCCGGCGGCACGGTCGTCGGTTGGGTGTCGGCAGGGGTGACCGTGGAGTCGCTGGCCGGTGCCCTGCTGCGACGTCTGTCGGCGATCCTGCTCCTCACCCTCGCCGTCGTTGCCGTCGGCGCGCTGGGCGCCGTGTTCGCACGGCTGGCGACGCGGCGCATCACGGGCGATCTCGACGCCCGCGACGTGCGACAGGCGGTGGCCGGCTACGAGTCGGTGCGCACGCTCGGCGAGGCGCTGCGCGCGCAGACGCACGAGCACGGCAACCGCCTGCACACGGCACTGTCGCTGCTGGAACTCGACCGCCGCGACGAGGCGATCGCACTGCTGTCGGAGTCCTCGGCGCAGAGCCAGTCGGTGATCGATCAGATGACGCTGCGCGACGGAGATCCGACGCTGGGCGCGCTCCTGTTGGGCAAGGCCTCGCAGGCCAAGGAACGGGGCGTGCGCTGGCAGGTCCACGTGGACCCGACTGCTCCCCGCACCGACCTGGCTCCCGTCGACGCGGTCGCCGTCGTCGGGAACCTCATCGACAACGCGCTCGACGCCGCACCACAGGCGAAGTCGGGCGCCGATCGCTGGGTGCGGGTCGATGTGGCAGCGGCCGAAGGCGGCGCTGTCGCGATCACCGTCTCGGACGGAGGTCCCGGCATCCCCGCGGAGCTCCGCGAGCGGATCTTCGAGCACGGCTTCTCCACCAAGCCCAGCGACAGCTCGGGCCGCGGCGTGGGGCTCGCGCTCGCCCGGGACATCGTGAGCGCGGCCGGAGGAAGCATCGCGCTCACCACTGAGCCCACGGCCTTCCGCGTGACCCTGCCCGGCATCGCGGGCGACGGGAGGTCCGAATGATCGGCGTCCTGCTCGTGGACGATGATCCGCTCACGCTCGAGCTCCATGCGGCCTACGTCGCCCGGCTCGACGGCTTCGAGGTCGTCGGGGAGTGCACAGGTGTGCGCGCGGCGCTCAGCGCGCTCTCCACGGATGCGCAGCGGATAGATCTGGTGCTGCTGGATCTCACGATGCCCGATGGATCCGGCATCGATGTGCTGCGTCGCATCCGCGGCGCCGGCAGCGCGATCGAGGTGATCGCGGTCACGAGCGTGCGCGATGTCGAGGCGGTGCGGCGGATGTCGGCGCTCGGTGTCGCGCAGTACCTGCTCAAGCCCTTCCCCTTCGCGGTCTTCCGCAACCGCCTGCAGCAGTTCCGCGATCGGCACGAACACGCGGCCGGTCTCGCCGGTGCCGCGAGCCAGGAGGAGATCGACACCCTCATCGGAGGGCCTGCGACCGGCAGCATGGCGTTGCCGAAGGGACTTTCGGCGGAGACGCTGCAGGCCGTGACCGCGGTGCTGCGCGCGCATGGCGACCTGTCTGCCGGGGAGGCCGCGCCCCTGGTCGGCGTCTCCCGGGTCACAGCCCGGCGCTACCTGGAGCACCTCGTCGCGCAGCAGGTCGCGATCCGCTCCCCCCGCTACGGCACCCCGGGGCGGCCCGAGACCGCCTACCGTCTCGCCGGGGCCGTGTTCTGACGACGCGCCCGACGGTGATAGCGTCATCCTGTCCTCAGGGCGGGGTGAGATTCCCCACCGGCGGTGTCGCGGCAGGTCCGCGCGAGCCCGCGAACGGTCCCCATGGTGGGGACTGCCGATCCGGTGCGATTCCGGAGCCGACGGTCAGAGTCCGGATGGGAGAGGACAGAAGGAGCAGTTCATCATGCCCAGAATCGCCATCGTCGCCGCGCAATGGCACGCCGAGATCGTCGAGCAGGCGGTCTCCGCCTTCATCGAGCGCCTCGCCGAGCTCGGCCTCGACCAGGTCGACGTGTTCCGCGTTCCCGGCGCGTTCGAGATCCCGCTGCACGCGCAGCGCCTGGCTCGCACGGGCCGCTACACCGCGATCGCCACGAGCGCCCTCGTCGTGGACGGCGGCATCTACCGGCACGACTTCGTCGCGGGGTCCGTGGTCGATGCGCTCATGCGCGTGCAGCTGAAGACCGACGTGCCCGTGTTCTCCGCCGTGCTCACCCCTCACCACTTCCATGAGCACGCCGAGCACCAGGACTACTTCCGGCGTCACTTCACGGTGAAGGGCCGCGAGCTCGCCGACGCCGTGTCCGCCACGGTGCAGAGCCTCGCCGCCATCGGCTGAGCGCGGCGGATATCAGCGGGGCAGGCGCCCCTCGTGCAGCACGCCCTCGGGATCGGCACTCGCCCGAACCGCCCGGAGCCGATCGAGATCCGATGCGGTGGCACACCGCTCGAGCTTCTGGCCCGGCGTGAGGAACGTCGGCACCATGCGTTCGGCGGCCGCGGGGGCCAGCACCTCGAGAAGTCCGGCGATGCTCCGCTCGCCGGGCTCGGCCGGTGCGCCGGGGAAATCGGGCACGAGCGCATGCAGCAGCCAGGACGCCGACGCCAGGGAGGCGAAGCCGGGCCGCCGCGGCGCATTGAGCGCTCCGCCGAGCATGCGCAGGTCGATCCCGACGATCGGCGACTGCTCGGGCGCCTGACGGAACTCGACCAGCGCATCGATGGTGGCGTCGTCAAGTCGGTCGAGAGCGAGAGCGGCGCCCCGACCGGCGGTCGGATCGGTCGGCTCCCCCGAGGCCGCCGCAAGGGCGGCGAGCGACGTGGGCCCTGCGGTCTCCCGCTGCACGGCGCCCGCACGACGCACACCGTCAAGGAGCGCCTCGGCCGTGCCGTCGGAGGACAGTGCCTGAACGGTCAGGAAGCTCTTCCCGCGGATCTCCTCGGGCAGCATCGGCGCGTCCGGCATCCGCATGGAGTTCGTGAACACGTTCAGCGTCGACGGCGCCACCGTCGCGAGGTCGCGCACGGCGCGGATCACCGATGATGCGTCGGCCGCGGCGAAGATCAGGGAGGCGCCCCACTGCGCCGGCGCGGGGACGAGGTCGATCTCGAGCGCGGTGACGATTCCGACCACGCCGCCGGCGCCCCGCAGCGCCCACATGGCCTCGCGGTCGCTCTCGTCGTCGATGCGCTCGTGCGTGCCGTCGGGCCGGAGAACCCATGCCGCACGCAGGTTGTCCGAGCCGAGGCCGGCGGTGCGGCTGAACCACGAGTGACCGCCGCCGAGCGTGTACCCGGCGACCGACACGACAGGGCTCGTGCCTGCGGGAGCCGCCCAGCCCGTGCCCTCGAGTGCGGCGACGACGGCGCCCCAGCGCACGCCGCTGCCCACCACCACCACGCCGGCCTCCAGATCGATGTCGAGCCGGTCGAACGCCGCCGTCCGCACGATCACGGCTCCCGCCAGGTCGCCGGACGCGCCATGACCGCTCGGCTGCACGGCGATGGGCGCCCCGGCCTCGCGCGCGGCGGCGAGGATCAGGCGCAGATCATCCAGACCCGCGGGCGCCGCGACCGCAGCCGGAACCTGGTCGATCGACAGGTTCCACGGGCGTCGAGCGGCGTCGAATCCGTCGTCGCCCGCCCGCAGAAGGGAGCCGTCAAGGTCACCCGAAAGGGCGTCGAACGCAGAGAGAAGGGGCATGACGCCACCGTACGACGCCCTACGGACATCCGCACCGTCATGCCCCCTGTGCGCGGCCGGCCTACTCCCCTGCGAGACCGCCGAGCAGATGGCCGAACGAGCGACCCTCGCCCAGGTAGTTGCCCGGGTCGAACGGGTCCTTGTCGGCGACCGGCTCCCGGCGGGCCATCGCCTCTGCGAGCTCGCGGGCGCCGCGCTCGACGCGCGTGCTGAGCGGCGCCACGTCGTCGGCGTTCGCGCCCCAGTCGCTCGATGCTGCGAACACGCCGGTCGGCACCGGCTCGGCATGAAGGTACGTGAACAGCGGGCGGATCGCGTAGTCGATCGCGAGCGAATGACGCGCGGTGCCCGCGTTCGCGCCGATCAGCACCGGCTTGCCGCTGAGCGCATCCGGGTCGAGCACGTCGATGAACGACTTGAACAGCCCGTTGTAACTGGTCGAGAAGATCGGGGTGACCGCGATCAGTCCGTCGGCGGAGACGACCGTGTTGATGGCCGAGTCCAGTGCGGGCGGAGCGAAGCCGGTGAGCAGGTTGTTCGTGATGTCGTGTGCAAGATCGCGCAGCTCGATCACATCGACGCTGACCTCGGATCCGAGCTCGCCGAGTCGGCGGGCTGTCTCGGCCGCCAGGCGGTCGGCGAGCATGCGGGTCGAGGACGGATTGCTGAGTCCCGCGGATACGACCGCGATGCGACGCGCGCCCATGTCAGCGCGCTCCCTTGACGGCCGCGGTGCCGAAGGCGGATCCCGCCGTTGCGGGCACCGCTCCGCCGTCCTGGTACGGGGAGCCGGCGGTCAGGTTGTCCCCTCGGTTCGCGCCGGGCCGTGCCTCACGGGAGGGCCCGTCGCCGTACACGGCCCGTACGCGCGCGGCGTGGGTCGGCGCGTCCGGGACGGTCTCCGGCCGGTTCTGCGCGAGCTCCTTGCGCAGCACCGGCACGACCTCCCCGCCGAGCAGGTCGATCTGCTCGAGCACGGTCTTCAGCGGCAGGCCCGAGTGGTCCATGAGGAACAGCTGGCGCTGGTAGTCGCCGTAGTGCTCGCGCATCGCCGCGTAGCGGTCGATGACCTGCTGCGGCGAGCCGACGGTCAGCGGCGTCATCTCGGTGAAGTCCTCCATCGACGGGCCGTGGCCGTACACCGGGGCGTTGTCGAAGTAGGGGCGGAACTCGTCGATCGCGTCCTGCGACTTCGGGCGGATGAACGCCTGGCCGCCGAGGCCGACGATCGCCTGTTCGGCCGTGCCGTGCCCGTAGTGCGCGAAGCGCTGACGGTACAGCGCGATGAGTCGCTGGTAGTGCTCCTTGGGCCAGAAGATGTTGTTCGCGAAGAAGCCATCGCCGTAATAGGCGGCCTGCTCAGCGATCTCCGGGGTGCGGATGGAACCGTGCCAGACGAACGGCGCGACGCCGTCGAGCGGTCGCGGCGTCGATGTGAACCCCTGCAG